>NZ_AQGU01000025.1:0-319964 GCF_014905615.1 Pseudoalteromonas aliena SW19 | reverse complement strand
CCAAGACCTGGTCCACCAGACCAACCTAAGTAAAAGCCAACCAGTTGCCACATAGCATCTAAGCCTAAACAGCCTGGCATTACTGGATCGCCTTTAAAATGGCAATCAAAAAACCAAAGGCTAGGATCAATATCAAGCTCAGCAATAATTTCGCCTTTACCATGAATACCGCCATCAGCAGTAATAGAGGTAATGCGATCCATCATTAACATGTTGTCGCTTGGTAAACGGCAGTTACCTTCACCAAACATTTCACCTTGACCACACAGGATCAACTCTTCTTTTGTATAGCTATTTTTAGGTTCCATAACACTTATCTTCGCTTAGAAATTGCCAAGTACTTTAGCGTACACTTGTACGCTAAACAACTCGGAGCAGTTAAAAAATCAAAATATTGCGCATTAAATCATCAATCAAACAACTCGATTGGTTTTTGCTCTATAAAACCGCGCAATTACAATCAGAAATCATTATAATTAGCGCTGTCTTATAACCAGTCTAAAGGAAGTTTATGATCCTTTTTGTTAACTCACTAACTGTGATTGATTTTTCTTACTTATGTAACAAACGCGGCGCCGTTGGCGAGAGCTGGATTGTTGATTTAACTTTGCACGGTAAACTTAACAAAGAGTCTATGGTTTTAGACTTTGGTTTAGTTAAAAAGCAAATTAAAGGCATTATAGATGAGTGTATCGATCACCGTTTAGCAATTCCTACAGGCCTTAATGGCACAGTGTCTGCGTTTGATGAGCATAAAACACTCGACTGCACATTTGGTGAAAACAACCACTTAGCGATGAGCGCTCCTCATCAAGCTTATTGCATGATTAACGCAGACGAAGTAACGGTTGAATCGGTGACTGATTTTTTAGTTGCCACAATTTTACCAAAGCTGCCAGATAACATTGAAAAAATTGAGTTGTCTCTTAAGCCTGAGCATAGCCAAAGCTTCTATTATCATTATAGCCATGGCCTTAAAAAGCATGACGGTAATTGCCAGCGTATTATTCATGGGCATCGCTCTCAAATAGGCATAAGCCTTGATGGTATTTCTATGCCGCGCTTACAAAAAGAATGGTCTTTAAAGTGGCAAGATATTTATCTAGCCACCAGTGAAGATCAAATTAACGCACCTGATTTAAAACACATTACAGCCAAAGTGGATGATGTATGTTTTGCTTATACATCGGCACAAGGCTATTTTGAAATGGCTATTAGCGAGTCTCGTTGCGACATTTTACCAGTAGATACCACTGTAGAATGTATTGCTGAACATGTAGCTGGCCAAATTAAAGCCCAATATCCTGAAAAAGCTGTAAAAGTGACCGCTTATGAAGGTGTCGGAAAAGGGTCAATTAGTTATGTTTAAAACACTTTTAGCAACAGCGCTTGTTGCCTCTGCTAGCTTTAGTGCTATGGCGCTTGTTGCCTCTGCTAGCTTTAGTGCTATGGCGCTTGAGCTAAAAGGGCATTTAACACAAGGCGGTTTAGTTACCGGTAAGCTTGAAAACGCAAAGTCAGTTAGCCTAAATGGTGAAAATTTAAAACTATCGGCACAAGGTGATTTTGTGTTTGGTTTTGGTCGTGACGCTGATACTACTCATACTTTAAAATGGGTAGATAACAGGGGTAAATTGCATTCTCATCCGATAGCTATTACTAAGCGCGACTATAAAATTGATAAAATTACCGGCGTAGCCAAAAAATATGTATCTCCGCCTAAAAAAGTTAGCGCCCGTATAAGCCGCGAAGCGGTGGCTGTACGAAAAGCGAGAGAAGTAAACTCTGATTTACTGTACTTTTTAGACCCTGTGTTAAAGCCTGCAGAAGGGCGTATATCGGGTGTTTATGGCAGTCAGCGTTATTTTAATGGTGAGCCTCGTCGTCCGCACTTTGGTTTAGACATTGCAAATAAAACTGGTTCACCTGTGTATGCACCAATTAGCGGTACGGTGGTATTTGCTGAGCCTGATTTATATTACTCAGGCGGTACATTAATTTTAGATCATGGCCACGGCATTACCTCCACATACATACATTTGAGTAAGCTTGATGTAAAAGTGGGTGACAAAATTGAACAAGGCAATAAAGTAGCTGAAATTGGTGCAACCGGCCGTGTTACTGGCCCTCACTTAGATTGGCGTTTTAACTGGAAAGGCGAACGCCTTGATCCTGCATTATTAATGCAAGACACATTAGCAAACAAAAAGTAGAATTTATGACTGACATAAATCGCGATGCAATAATTGCACAGCGTATTAAAGATTCAACCACATCAGTAACAAAAACCGTATTTCCTGGGCGTACTAACCATCACAATACATTATTTGGTGGTGATGCACTGGCATGGATGGATGAGGTTGCATTTATAGCAGCGACTCGTTTTTGTCGTAAACCTTTGGTAACTATTTCATCTGATAGGGTCGATTTTAAAGAGGCAATACCAGCAGGTACTTTTGCAGAGTTAATCGCTAAAGTCGTACATGTAGGAAATACCAGCTTAAAGGTAGATGTAGATATATTGCTAGAAACAATGCATAAAGACGACAAGCATTCAGCCATTAGTGGTAGCTTTACGTTTGTTGCAGTGGATGATAATCACAGACCGACACCGGTAGTGTGCGATAAAATGATCTATGGTTTTGAGTAATTTAGAGCTTTAAATACATGATAAAATAAAATTATATAAGCACCAATTAAGGTGCTTATATAAAAAACCAAAAAAGAACACATCATACTAATTTATACTAAATATAATCTCAACAGCGATGTTAATATTAACGACTAAAGTAATCAGAATAGAAAGCTATTAATTGATAGGGCTGAGAACTGTTAGTAGTGAAAAGGTATGCTTTAAACATACCTTTTCTCAAATAGAGCCTCAATTAAACGCACTAATATTTACATCAATACCACTTAAAGCACCATTGCCGCTATCCAACCAAATATTAGTAACGGTATATTAAAGTGCACAAAGGTCGGTACAACCGAATCCCAAATATGGTCGTGCTGCCCATCGGCATTTAAACCTGATGTTGGGCCAAGTGTTGAATCTGACGCAGGGGAGCCTGCATCACCTAGTGCGCCGGCGGTACCGACAAGAGCGGCAGTGGCCATTACTGAAAAACCCAGCTCTAAACACAAAGGTACAAACAAGGCAGCAATAATAGGCACTGTTGAAAATGAACTACCAATGCCCATTGTGATCAGTAATCCAACAAGTAAAATAACGGCTGCAGCTATGGGCTTATTTCCGTCAAATAAAGTAGCGGTACTATTTACTAAGCTCTCCACATCGCCAGTGGCTTGCATAACCGATGCAAAACCCTGTGCTGATATCATAATAAAACCAATCATTGCCATCATTGCAACGCCTTTGCTAAATACGTCGCCATTTTCTTCCCATTTAACAACACCAAATACGCTAAAAATCATTACGCCGACTAAGCCGCCTAAAATCATTGAGCCACTTACGTTTTGTGCAACTAAAGAGGCGAGCACTGCAAATAAGCCAACTAGCATCACTTTTTTAGGATTCTCGACAGCCACTGATTTACTCTCAGTTGTAAGCGACTGTTGTTTGTAATCGCGGCGTTTACGATAGGTAAAAAATACCGCAATAAGTAAACCTATAAACATACCAATAGCGGGTATAATCATTGCCATCGGTACTTGGGTATTAACTATGCTTAAGCCGTTATCGACTAGATTTTTATGCAAAATCGAATACAAATAAATACCGCCAAAGCCATAAGGTAAAACCATGTAGGATGTGGCCAAACCAAACGTTAAAATACATGCAATGGCACGGCGGTCTAATCGAAGTTTATTAAATACCACAAGTAATGGAGGAATAAGAATAGGTATAAACGCAATGTGTACAGGTACCAAGTTTTGCGATGATACGGCGCAGGCTAAAATAATTAATAATATAAAATAACTCAGTACAGTTTCACTGCCGCTATCTTTAGCATTAACCTTAGCAAGTAATTTAGCAGCTAAAATTCGCGTTAAACCCGATTTAGAAATTGCTACAGCAAATGCACCTAGCATGGCATAACTTAAAGCAATTTCAGCGCCGGCCGACAAACCGGAATTAAATGCATCTAGGCTTTCTTTTAAATCTAAGCCTGCAGTTAAACCTGCTACAAGGGCACTGAGTGTCATTGCCACTATGACATTTACGCGGACTAAAGTAAGCCCCAGCATTAAAATAACGCCTATAACAACCGCATTCATATTTTTCTCTTATTTGTGCTTTTAATTAATTTTATCAGATCTTTAGCCTGAGTTTTACGCTCTTTTGTAAATGGCGTTTTAGCATAACGTACTTGGTTAAATAACTGACTAAATTCGATGATTAATAGCCCAACTTCAGGTTTTTTTTGCGAAATATATTCAAGTTGCTGGTTTGGCGTTAAGTGCTCAGGTGCAATAACTTTATTTTTTTGCGCCCAGCGTAAAATATCAAGGTACTCTTTGACGATAGGAGGGGGTTTTGTTTTACTTTTTTGCGGCCAATTTAAATAAACAAAATAGCCTGCAAAGCTAAAACCAGCGATTAAAAGCACCATTAGAGGCACCAGCCAACTATTTTTACTACCAAAAAATGATTTTAAAAAGTCACTTTGCTTTTCGTCATCAAACCCTAAAACCCAGCTAGACCATTTATAATCTAGATTTTCAATCTCGAGTCTTAACCAATTAATAGCAGCAAAGTTACTTAACCTGACTAAACCAAAATCAAGATTACTTTTAAACTCATCATTAAGTTCATCGTTTTGTGAAAGAGATCCATTTAATCGTTCGGGGGCAACAACGGCGGTTGCATCAAAAATAACCCAACCTTCGTTTTCTAAATATACTTCTACCCACGCATGCGCGTCGTACTGACGAACTGTTAGCGTATTATTATCTTGATTTAATTCACCGCCTAAATAACCACTTACTACACGAGCAGGTATGCCTGCATCTCTAAAAATATACGCAGCGGCGCTAGCATAGTGCCCACAAAAGCCACGTTTGTTTTCAAATAAAAACTGATCAATTGTATTATCACCACTCATAGGGGAAGGCGTAAGTGTGTATTTAAACTCTTTTTCTACAAAATACTGTAACAAGGCATTATAGAAATCACGATCTGAATTAACATGCTGCATTAAACCATTAGCTAATTCAGAGGCTTGGCTATTTTGTTTGTGAGCAAGATACGTATAGCGTTTTTTTTCAAACGGCTCAAGCGCAGTACTTTCAAAGTCAAAGCTGCTGACATTGTATTGTAAACTTTTGGCCTGATAATTTTTTTTACGTAATACACCAAGCAAACTGTTGTTTACGTTTTTGCTATTACTCATTGAATAGGCCAATCCGTATAACCATTTTTGGGTAGCAGGCTCTGCAATAATCGTATAGTTCGCCAGCTTTTGGGTATTGTTTGTAACGCTTGAGCTGTTGTTAGATTGATTATTATATTTTAAATAGTCAGACATAAGCCACGCATTGCCATTAAATTCGTCATGCACAATAGCTCGCCAATAATAAGGGGAACTGGGGGCTTGTTGATTAAATGTAGCTCTAAAAACTAATTCGTCAGAATTAGAAAGCTTTGCAATATCAAAGGGGTCTACCTGCTCAGAAAGCCCTGTTTTGGCTAGCTTTGGCCCTGGCAACTGCCAAAATGCAGGGATTTTAGGTAAAAATAAGAGTAAAAATATTGCCAGCGGCAATGCCATTAAAAATAGTTTACTACTTTGTTTTGAAACCATTTTTAAGTTGTGCTTTGACTCTAATAACCCAAGTACAGCAAAGTTTAGTATAAACAAACCACTTATAACTAAGGTTGTTATTATACTTTGGTTAAATAAATACGCAGACGAGAGAGAGAAAAAAGTAAGGGTGATAATAATATGATAATGCTTTTTTGTTTTAGCTTGTAGCAATTTAAAAATACTAGAAAGCAGTAACATAGCAACAAATAATATAACCGTATCGGACATTCCAACACTGTAAATCATTACAACTAGAGAAGAGCCAGCCAATATATTTGCAAGCCATGCATTGGGCTTTTTAGTGTTTCTAAAGGCGATTACAAAATTCCATACAGATAACGTAGCTAGCACACTCACAAATGCAATGGGTAAATGTGCAATAAAAAACACAATTAAAAAGGCGTAGATAAAGCACAATGAAAAGTTAACTATTTTTTCATTTTTGATGTTATTCATAATACATCGCCATCATAAGTACTTAAGCATTCTAAACACTGCTGCTTGTGTTGTTGACCTGTGTTTATTTCTATCGATTTATTTGGCAGTTTTAACATAAAAGAGCTGTTTTGCTCTGTGGCTTCACAGACTAAAAAACACAATTGGCTTAAGCGCTGTTCAGTGCCGCCTGTCATTAAATTAAAATCAAACAAAGCATTTGCTGTTTTAAAATCAACAAATTCTTTTACCAATAACTGTTGAGTTTTAGCATAGTGTTTCCAAGATACTCTATTTAGCCCCATCTCTGGCTGATGAATAACTAAATGTTCAAACTCTTCACTTCCGAGTTTTTTTACTTTGCCATTATCGGCCTGTTCATCAAGTGAACTAACATGTGCATCACTGTGTACTTTTTCTAGCGATGGATAGACAAATACAGTTGCTTGAGGTTGAACGTAACTCCAAACAGTTACTAAACCAAAAGGGTAGTTACTAGCAATTTTAATACGCTGAAAAGCATAACGTCCACGTTGCTCATAAGGTAAATTAAGCGTTGCAGTAACGGCGGTGTTATTTATTTCATCAAGGTGACAATAAGTTTGAGTAATATCCTGATAAATAAGCGATATTGACTGGCACGCATGTGTACTTTGTAAAATAAATTGTGCGCTGGGTGTTTGCGCTGCAAAACTCGAAAACACATTTTTAAATGTGACTGTTAAGCCTCTTACGTTGCTATAACCCATTAAAATAGCTATTACTATTACTACAAACATAAGGTAGGACATTATTAAAATTAAATTATTTTGATAATTAATACCCATCACAAAGTTTAAAATAGCGACAACAATAAAGTACCAACCAAGAGACGACGGTAAAACATAAATAGTGTTATGTTCAAGCGTAATTGAATTTTTTAAATGCTTACTTTTCAAAAGTTTATTAAAAACAGCACGTTTAAATGAGGTGTATAAAGTAGGGCGCTTAATCGATTTTTTTGGCATAAAATTTTATACCGGAACCGACACTGCTTTTAAAATATCGTTAACTTGCGATTCACCCGACTCATTATGCAGCCCTAAGCGATGTTGACACACACTCGTAAATACAGCTTGAACATCTTCAGGTAATACAAAATCGCGGCCATCTATAAATGCCCACGACTTTGCCGCTTTAGCAAGCGCCATACTTGCTCTTGGTGAAAGCGCCGCTGCAAAAGCATTGCTACTTCGCGTAAAATTAACAAGCTCAATGATATAGTCAACAACTGGTGAACTTAAAGTTATTTGCTGAATGTGTGTTTGAATCTGCGCTAATTGTTGCTGATCAATACGTTGTGGTAATTGAGTATAATCACGCTTTTGCATATTTAAAATTAAACGTTTTTCCGCCTCTTTTGGCGGAAATCCCAAGCTAATACGCATTAAAAAACGATCTAATTGGGATTCAGGAAGGGGATAAGTACCTGATTGATAAAGAGGGTTTTGTGTTGCAATAACAAAAAATGGGTTGGGCAGCGTATACTTTTTACCATCAACAGTAACTTGTTGCTCTTCCATTGCCTCAAGTAATGCGCTTTGTGTTTTAGGGCCTGCTCGATTTATTTCATCAGCTAAAACAACTTGGCTAAAAATAGGTCCTTTATGAAACGTAAAGCTATGCTCGCGTGCATTAAATACATTAGTACCTAGGATATCGGCGGGTAGTAAGTCGCTAGTAAATTGTATTCGCTGATACGATAAACCAAGCACAGCCGCTAAAGCATGCGAGAGCGTTGTTTTACCCATACCGGGTAAATCTTCTATTAGTAAATGGCCTTCGCTAAGCAAACAAGTAAGTGCCAATTTAATCTGTTGTTGTTTACCAAATATAACACTCGATAAATCGTCTATAATTGTTGTTACAATACTGCGCATGCTAACCTTTTTATATACCAACTAGTCTATAAGTTCGAGCCGCTTCATTACGGTGTCTACTTTTTTTGCGTTAAATGGTTTTGCAATAAATCCTTTTGCACCCAGCTCCCACGTGTTTTGTACGTTTTCAAAACTGTTATGGCCAGAGCACATTACAACGTGTGCCTGCGGGTAAGTTAAATTTATAAATTCTAAAATATCGGTGCCATCAGAGTCCGGTAAATCAACATCTAAAAAGATAACATTAGGGGACTTTTCATCAATAACCGGTTTTGCTGAGCTAAAATCTACGCTTTCTAAAATATCTTCATAACCTAACTCGGTTAGAATTTGGTTTAGATAATCACGTATTTCTTTTACATCGTCAATGATGAGTATAGGCTCAAGCGGGCGAACAAATTCCATATGTAGGTTACTTCTATTTTTGAATACATCTAAGTGCTTTAATACTAAGCTAACCCCATCATAAGCTCAAGAACGTTGCTTAAAAAACACTAAAAAATAAACTGTTCATAGGTTTGACCAACAGCTTATTTTTAAAGGATTACCTGCATTTATACCTCCTACGAACTTTAAATTACCTTAAATAGCACCTTATTTTAATTACATAATCATATGAAACCTAGGTGTTTTTTATTAAGGAATGGTATATTTACAACTGTAAATAACAAAAACGTTATTGATAATTAGATACTAAAAAATTTATATAGCAGCACATAGAATTAAAATTATGTAATGAAAATAAAGACTTAGTTTTCTTTCTATTCTAAGAGGTTTACGTGGTAAAGCTATCAAATACAGAAATTAGAAAGCTCGATGATGCAGCCAGAGCAGGGTGGCTGTATTATGTTGGCGGTAAAACACAAGATGAAATAGCTAAAAAGCTAAATGTATCTCGCCAATCAGCACAAAGAATGGTCGCATTATCAGTTAGCCAAGGATTAATAAAAGTTAGGCTCGATCATCCTATTGCAAAATGTATGGATTTGGCCGAAAAATTAAAAAGCCGTTTTGGGTTAGATTCGTGTGAAGTTGTGCCGAGCGATCCGTCTGAGCCTTCATCTACATTAGGTTTAGCTCAAGCTGGCGCGGCAGAAATAGAACGTCATTTAAAATCAGAACAACCTAAAGTCGTTGCAATGGGAACCGGCCGAGTTTTACGTGCATGTGTAGATGAACTAAGAACCGTTGATTGTCCGCAACATAAAATTGTAGCAATGCTGGGTAATATGGCTTTGGATGGTTCGGCTTCACCTTATGATGTTGTAGTAAGAATGGCCGAACATACCAATGCAAAACATTATCCAATGCCATTGCCAGTTTTACCAAGAAGCATTGAAGAAAAAGAGCAATTACACGCACAGCAAAATATAACCGGCAATTTAAAACTCGCTAAAGACGCCGATGTAACATTTGTTGGTATTGGTAGCTTAGGTGAAAAATCGCCGTTACATATAGATGGTTTTATTGATGCGCAAGAACTTACAGAATTACAAGATCTTGGTGCTATTGGCGAAATGATTAGTTGGGTGTTTGATAAAAACGGTAAGCTTTTAGATTGCACAGTTAATCAGCGTGTAGCAAGTACGCCATTAAAAACAAATGCTAACAAACAGATTTATGCGATAGCTGCTGGCGAAGAAAAAGTATTAGCCATTTTGGGCGCAGTAAGGTCAAACATGATCAGTGGATTAATTACTAACGAATATACAGCTGAGCGTTTACTAAGTATTGATTGAACAACTGGATAAATAAAGTATCCGTATTAGTAATGTTTGTATTGTAATATAGAACCACTTAATGTCCGATACCGTCTAGTATTGGACATAGCGAGGGCGCATTTAAGCGCTCTTATTATATATGCGTTAACTACCTATAATTTATATTATGTTAAATAGGATGTGGGAGGTTTTATGTGGGTAATTTACCTCCCCTAAGCCTCATTTTTATATGTTTTCTATTTCTCTTGTGTGTTCGGTTAAATCGTAAAAAATAAATATAGCAATCTAAAAAAAGAATGGAAAATTACATATTTATTTATAAAAACACGCTTATCTATGATGATCCCTTTAAAAATCAGTAAGCGATAACACAATGAGCGCCCCTGAGAATCCTCTCGGGTTATTATTTTATGGATCACATTTTTATGAGTACATTTAAAAATTTATTGTTTCGTGCTGGCTTTATGAACTTTGATAAATTAGACAAACGCGCTGTTATGGAGTTTTTACTTATTAATACTGAGCGAACCTTAGAGCGCTGGATAAGTACAGACAAGCCTTGTCCACGTGCGGTGCTAATGCTTGAACAACGAATAAACGGTGGGATGAGCTTTCATAAAAATTGGGATGGGTTTTATATTTGCCGTGAAGGTTATTTGTGGACACCTCACGGAAAACGCTACGAACCTGACTACATAAACAAAATAGAATTTTTACAACGTGCAGCACGCTACAATGAAAGCCATGTAAACGCCCTACAGCATAAAATTGACCACTTACATGAATTGGTTGCAGCCAGTGATACGCTAAAAACCATTGGCAATGATTTAATTAAAATGAGTGAGCAATTTACGCTCAAAGATATTGTGTTGAAATACGGAGATAAAAAAACAGCCTAAAGCTGTTAAATGATTTCTAAATCTTACTAATATAAAAGTTATAGCAAGTACCCTATTGGTAATTGCTATAACTATAGATTGACGCTGTTTTTGTTCCGTTTAAAGTGCTTGTTAGTTGCCTTTCATACCTAGTTTAAAATATTCAAACATCTATTCAGCACTTGTTTGTTTCCAATGATTATTAGCTTTAATCTTTTTCTAGTTCGAGTAATATTTTGAAAAAGCATTTTAACTGAATCATAGTATGTTTTTGATTTGTAACTTAACTTTCCATTTTCGTTGTAAGAGAAGTATTCATCAATAACTACCGCGACATTATCAAACTCTTGGCCAATCACTGTATGTGAATTTTTACTATCAATATCTGAATATGACTCATGATGTTCTTTATCATATTGTGATGGGGTTAATTTGAGAACTTCCCACCCTTCATTACTTATTAAGCGAATATAATTCTTAACAGTGTTTGCATCAGTGAAATAGTCAAAGTCAACATTACCGCAATCTTCAAAAGCAACATCAGTTCTCCTGCTATTAAAGAGGACCTTAATAAAACTAGCAATCTCCTTGTTGGTCCTAATTTTATCTGATAATTTAAATTTTACGATTCCACTTATGGCATCAATTTTACTTTCAATATCAGCAAGTCGTTCCCTAGATGATAATGTTTGTTGCTTATCATAAGAAAATACACATGAGGTATTACTAGATTTAGCATCTATCACTAGTTGCTCTAGTTGGTTAACATATATTCTTTGCGCTTCATCAATCACTACCAAATCTATATTCGACAAGTCATAATTTCTAAAGTTTTTAATCGGGATAATGTTCCACCCTAGTTTGTTTAGTTTATTATGCCCTTCGTTTAATAGTCCACAATGTACGATTGCCGTATTCTTAGTGTTTTTAATACGCTTTACGATATCATACGTTAAAAGTGTTTTTCCCGTCCCAGGCCCACCATTAACTGAAATGAATTCTGTTGTACCTTTATTGATTTTACTGAATACTTGATTTCTAATGTCTTCTTGTTGGTTGGTAAGAAAATACTGATCATGAATGAATTTCTCCGTTGAATTAAAAGGAGAAACCAAGTAGTCGGATGGGTTAAAAAAAACATCAGGGTTATCAAACTTCATCAAATTTTGATTGGTCAGTAACTGTGTCAGCAGTGAAAAATCAACCACTTCCAACTCACTTTTCCCATCAAGTTTATACAAGGTATTCGTTTGCACTACGTAAGTAAAATTATGTACAACTTTTTTAATATGGCTCAAATAATATTTATTTCTTGTTAACTGCTTTTTGACTTTATCTGGCGTACTGCTATTTTTCAGCTCTACATTTATAATGTAGTTACTACCAAACCTTAGCAAATCGAATTCTTTGCTAATATGTTGAATTTTATACCCCACGTAAAAATCATTAAATATATTCAAAAAAGTTAATATTTCATACATTTTCAAAACGAAATGTTTAAGGTCTTCAACTTCGTTATTTTTTATATCTATACCGTAATGTTTGATATACTCGCCATATTCAACAGGTTCAAGACTTTGGTGAGCTTGAACAAGAGATATTATGTTGATACTTTTCATTGATTACATACCTAGAGATTGAAATTTGTGAATTTAACGGTGATAACTCAATATTCGTCATTTAATAAATAAATGCGCATAGAGAGAGCAATTGGCAACTAAATACTCTTATTTATGAGTTTCTATTAATAGCAGATTCAGTAAGTTATTGCCAATTATAAGTATGGTTCTAGGGACAGGCTGTTTTAGGATGAGAAAAAGAGGAAAGTGTCCGCATAGTACGACTATGAGATATTACAGGTAACATTGATTTAAATAGCGTAGGCGCTACGTGTTAAATGCCGACTTTAACACGTAGCGCGGTGATGATTTTCTGCATTTCTTTAATGCATTCTTTTAAATCTTCATTTTGGTTTTGTAAAAAACCAATGTGGGTTCTATTGGTAACAACGACTGTTGTTATAATAATTATCTGCATAATGATAAAAATAAAGTCTTTTAAGTTTAGGCTTAAGCTATCCATTTTTAGCCCTCTTAACCAAGGTGATAAACTGCGGTACGACGTTTTTTAAACTCGCAATGCCCCACACGCCCCCGTTAATGGCTATCCATGTTTGAATTAACCAAGGCGGGACCCCTTCTAAGTTTTTAAAAGAGAGTACTTACTCATAACTACCCTTTGCAATAATTTCTATATGAGCGCCACCTACTTTTCCAAACTCTAACGAACCTTTAGTTGGTATTGCATGATAAACGAATAAATAAATGTTCATAGGATCCCTTATGCTTAAACGCCGCAATATTAAATGCCTTATAACAAATGCTTGAAACTATTTTTTTTGAAAGCAGATTCTACGTAATAAAGAGTCTTTTCATAAATACCCATTTGAATATCATCAAAACTATCTTCATGATTTTCATTATATAAAGGATGTTCGTCATCATAATATGGAAATCTAAGTCGAGCCTTTTTCTTTTCAATAACGGCTAAATCAACTAGGGCTTCAGCCTCTTCTTGACTTAGGAAAACAGATCCTTGCATTTCAACACTTGGAAAAGCCTCTTTCAAAATTAAATAATTTTCTTTATGCACTATCTGAGCTATTTCTTGAATTAGCTCAATTGGCATTACTACATCACGTTTAATCATCCGTTAGACACCTTTGATAATGCTCCAGGGAACTTCTCTATAATTTTCCCATTACGCCCAATTTTTATATCACATGGTTTCATCAATGAAGCAAGTTCTGTAAGAAGAACAGTTAAATCTAATACGCTCATCGGTTTAGATACATTAAGTAAAGGATGATCATAATCCTTCACATTAAAAACTAAATTACCTGGTATTATTGTTCCTTTTGGAATAAACCAAACTTGGCCTTCCAAATCTTTATCTGCTAGTGTTTCTACACTATCAGCAAAAGACAAGCCTTTAATTGGGTTTGGATAAACTGTTTCTAGTTTAGTGTTAGGATCAACCCGAATATCCAAGTCTTTTCTTCTTGGTCCATCAGCCCTCACTAATTTTGGAGTTTTAGTATTTGCTCCACCTCTAAACAGCCCATGTAAATTATTATAAATTTTCCAAACATCTTCAGGACCTAAAGTTGTAAATTGACCTTTTGTTAAAACTATTGACATATTAATTTCCTTTTAATGAGATAATTGAAAAACTAGTAATTGGCATTTAAGAGCCTAATCAGAGAACACTCCCTCTATTATTACGCGAAAATGTCCTTATTTTATGAGTATGTATTAATAGCAAATATAGTAAGTTATTGCCAATTATAAATATGATTCTAGGGACAGGCTTTTTTAGGATGGGAAGAGAGGAACGTTTTCTTATAGTACGACTATGAGATATTACAGGTAACGTTGTTTTTATAGCGTGGGCGCTACGTGTTAAATACCGACTTTAACACGTAGCGCTGTGATGATTTTTTGCATTTCTTTGATGCATTCTTTTAAATCTTCATTTTGGTTTTGTAAAAAACCAATGTGGGTTCTATTGGTAACAACGACTATTGTTATAATAATTATCTGCATAATGATAAAAATAAAGTCTTTTAAGTTAAGGCTTAAGCTATCCATTTTTAGCCCTCTTAACTAACGTTATAAACTGCGGTACGACGTTTTTTAAGCTCGCAATGCCCCCACACGCCGCCGTTTATGGCTATCCATGTTTGAATTAACCAAGGCGGGACACCTTCTAGGTTTTTAAAAATTTCAGCGCCATGTCCTGGCGAAATAACTGTTATTAAAATGGGCGCGGTAAACATGGAGTAACTAAAGAGCCGTAAGGTTTTGTCTTTATCCTTTAAACTTTGCATTTCCCAGTTGTGGTTATTATCAACGCCCGACTGAACAAGTTTTGTTTGCCCTGTGATGACGGCCAGCTCTCTATCATGCTCGGCCTTTTTGATTTTACCGCGATATTCTATGTACGTGGTGAGGGGGGCAAAAATGCCACCCAGCCAACTAAAAAAAGGGTTTGCTTTAGTCATCGTCTAAAATCCCTTTGGTGTGTTTCTTCACTTGATACACAGCAAAGGCCCCTATTAATGCCCCTGCTACCGCTGTGATTAACCATGTTTTGTTTATCATGCGAGTGTTACTCCCTCACGGGCTTGGTGAAGATTAAACGCCCCTTTTGCGCCTTCAAAATCTGACATGGCGAGCATCAGTTCGGGGGAGAGGTGCTCGGGTATCGCATCATATGCCGTAATACCTAATCGTTGTCCCACGTACTTAATGTAGTTTTGTGTGAGGTTAACGTACGTTTGGCCGTTGTGTTCACCGTTTGCGGGTGCCCAACGATTTAAAATAGTCTCAAGCGTGTATGCGTTGTACTTATTTTTGTATGTCATCAATAATTTATACGCGGCACGAAACCCAAACGCCGGCGTTAAAAACTCCTCATCGCTTTTTTCTATGTTCAATATGTTAGCGAATCTCTTAACCAGAGTTCAGCTTAGGCAAAATTGTTGCGCCTAATTTATATGGCATAAGTCCACTTTTTACTTTGATGATAAATTAATGGGACATGAATATACTTACCTAAAATAAATGTAATATAAAAAGACGTTTACTGACCTATACGTTTGACACTACTATTGTTGGTATTGATTTCAGCGTTTTTTAGCATTTAAGTAAAATACTTGAAGTTAAAAGTAACAAAGCACTATTTGCTTTAGATGTTATTAACTCTGCTGTAATTAATCGCGTATCCTCGAAAGATATTCAACTGACACTTGTTGCTGCTGATTTATTGGCAGTAAATACGTTGGTTGAGAAAGTTTGAGAGGAGTTACATTTAACTAAAAATTTGCCTGTAGAACGTGTACTTAAAATTTGTAATAAGTTAAGACCGATGCTTATTCAAAAAGCTTTTAAGCATGATATGAATAAAGTCTATGTTAATACTATTGCAAAAAGCACGTTGTATATGGCCTAAAGAATGGAAACTTAATATGTTAAAAAAATCATTAACGTTAGCTTGTCTAACGTGTTTAGCACTATCAACAACTATGGTAAGTGCATCAGAGCCACTTAAAGATCGTGCTGTTATTCAATATATGAGTGCAGATATTTTACTGCCAGATAACTCAATGCTTAACGTTGATATGAGTTTTGATTGTGGTAGTGATTTTTCTAAAACGGCGATGATCATTACTAGTGATGCAGGTGCGCATTTACTTGCGACAGCATTTGCGAGTATGTATGGCAATGCTGCTGGGGATCAAGTTCTGCATAGCTGGAATACTAAAGTGAATGCAAGCGACCCTCGTAAACCAACATTCTTAGTTGTGACCCCTCCTGAAAATGCACATGAAAATTGGTATAAAAGTGCGATACCAAAAAGCGTTACAAAAACGTTAAATTACCAAACAAGCTCATTAACATCAGATGATTTAGAAGTAACGATGCCAATTGTAAAGCCATATTGCGGCTCTAGAGACCATATACCTACAGTGTCGCAATAAGCCCACTAGGAATAGTGTAAGCCAATTAATTGGCAATAATAAGATGGACACCATTATGAAAAAGTTAATATTTTTACTCTTATTTATGTTGGGTAGTTTTAAATGTTTTGCGTTTAACATGCAACATTTGAACGCTGCTACCCAAGATAATAACAAGAATATATATTTTTCTTCGCATGATGGTGTCTATCGTTTTGATGGTAGTCATTATCTTAACTTATCAACGTTTTCTGATTTACCTAGGCGCTGGACCAGTGATGTTATTTTTCAATCACCAGGCTTTTTGTATATAGCGTATAAAGAGAAAGACGTATGGCAATTTAACTTAAACACGCTTGAAGCAACAAAGCTTAGTGATATTACTGCAATTAAATTGGCCGCTAATAATACGCATTTATTTATGTTAGGGAGAGAGCAATTAGCTTTACTTGATCTAGAAACATTAGAAGTTATTAAACCGCTAAGTAAAAAAACAAAAATGTTTGATGTATCTGCATCAGCTAACCACGGCTATGTTATGGCAAATGACGGTGTTTATGTTATTAATGCCAGTAGTACGCGATTAATAGATAATACAGATGTTAATAAGGGGGAGCTTGTTGCAACACCTTATGGTGTAGTTTATTTTTTAAATGATCATATGACTTCATATTCATATTTAAACGACGTGAAAATTGTTAATGACGAAATTACAAGTGCAAGACATCTACGTTTTTCACCTCCTTATTTTTTGTATTATGTTGACCGAGGTTCTATAAATCAAGCTGAAATAAATCAATTATCGGTATTACAAAAAAGCATAAACCCAAGGCCACAAGCTTATAAAGACTTGTTTGTTGATGATGAGCAGAACCTATGGGCATTAGATGTTAGTCACTTTGAGGTTGTTTCATCAAAGGTTAGGCTCGATCGCCTTACGGCTGCTTCTATTTATAATGTTATTGCAACAGTGAATGATAAAACTTGGGTAGGTACTGATGACGGACTCTATGCATATTCAGATGGCAAATATTCAGCACTTAATAATTTAAATCAGCAAATATCAAAACTTGGTTTCTCTGTCACGGCATTACAGCAAGAAAGCGGTACCGTATTAGTTACAACTAATTTAGGTGCTTATGTTATTGACCTAAATACTGAGGTTGTGACACAGTTTTTTAAAGGTTATGTGATTAACCTAGCCATTATTGATAAACAAATTTACTTATCAACTAATGATGAAGGTGTGCAAATATTTAGTTCGGATCTTTCTCAAATTGATTCTGGGTATATCAATAAGTTCTTACCGCATGAGATTGTTTGGGCAACTAAAAAGCTTAAGGGTAAACTCTACATAGCAAATGAAAAAGGATTAATATCTTTCAACGATCGTGGTGATGCATCGATTGAACTTGAAAAATATGCACCTGTAGCTGATGTGCAATTGTTAGGTAATACGCTTTTTGCCGCAACTTATGGGAATGGTTTATTTAAAAAGGTTAATGGTAAGTGGGACTCAGTTGTTAGCCCTCTATACATTAATGAATTACATTCATTAAGCCAGGAGCTGTATTTATCTACCAATCATGGTATTCATAAGTTTAGTTTAGATGATGCGTACACTAACCTTTTAGAAGGTACTGGCGATCATTCTTTTACACCAAATGGAATTTTAAGTATTAGCGATAAAATTGTTGCGGTCAGCAATCAAGGTGTAATAAGAGTAAAAAGAAAGAGGCATGAAATCGTACCAAATAGCGGTATTAGTTACATTCAAACAAACACTAAAACTTATCTAAACCCTGAAACATTAAAGGTTAATAACTCTGCTTGGCTCGATATAGCTTTAACTAATTACATCTATACATTAAATGATCATATTAATTATCAATACCGCTTAAATATGAGTGAATGGCACGATATCCCTACCCCACTAATTCAATTAAACAAGCTAAATCCTGATGCTTATACTCTTGAATATAGAAGCAGAGTCGATGGAGCTGTTTGGAGTAAACCACAGTCATTTAGTTTTGATGTGAGTGGAGCATGGTATAGCTCAAATAGTGCAATGTGGTTTTATGCCTTTATAGCCATTGGGCTGATTATATGCATTACTGGCTTTATTTTCTTTTGGTTACAGAGTTTTCATCGTGTTTTTAAATCACACCAAACACAATTGCAGCGCGAAGGTTTAAGCGTTGCTGCCATTAACTTAGCAAACGGCATTGATTTATGTAATGGGAATGAAACTAGGCTGTGTGATGGATTAGTTAAGCTTAAAAAAGCACACGATATTTTAAATCCTATTGCAAATAGTCATGCAAGTTTAGGCCATAACGACTTGGCTACAGCTATCGATATGCTTCATGTTAAATGTTTATCAAGGGATGGTATTGACTCTGAATTTAATGTGACGCTAGGTAAAGATGTTCTTACCAAGCAACTGCAATGTGATATATACGCGGTTTTATATCATGCTGTTGAGAATGTATTTAAACATGCAAGTGCGACTAAGATCACTGTGCACCTAAATAAAGTGGGTGACAAATTAATATTGCAAATAATTGACAATGGCAAAGGCTTATCAATACTCACTCGCTCTGTAAATTTTGGCCTTGGTTATTATGTTATCAATAGTATAGCCAAAGAATATAAGCAACCTATTAAACGTTCTTCTAGTAGAAAAGGCACGAAAGTGGTTGCCCAGTTCCCCATAATATTACAACCTAAGCCTATTCAGAGCAGAACTAAAAATGCGCAATTTATCTAACTTTAGAAATGTTCGCTTTGGTAGCGAAACAGCAGCCAACACCTTTATTAGCACCGAGGTAAGTGGGGAAAAGCCTGACGCTTAACTAATCCGTCAGTGTTGCCAAGTTTTGATCAAGGGGGAAGTCTCCGCACATTTAAAAAATTATTATTTCGTGCATGTTTTATGAATTTTAGTAAACGCAACGATGGCGTTTTTATTCATTAAAGCCATTGGTAATGATTAAACTAAAATGCCTGATGAATTTAGGCATAAATATGGGAATAAAAAAGCGCATTGAGTAGCTTTTAAATAGCCCCTAGATTGAACAAATTCAACCCTGAAAGGTCAATAGACCCTACGCTTTGCTTTAACTAAGGAGGTAACTGCCCTACTTCCATATTTTCTTTATGTTAACAGCGATTTAATCATTTCGATTAATACACTTTGCTTCACTGGTTTTAATAAAACGCTATCAAAACCTAGGTTGAGGTATTCACTATCACTGACTCCATCTTTATTTGCAGTATGCGCAATAATTTTTGTTGAAGCTGGGTTGATGTGTTTTTTCAGTTTTAGCATGGCATCAGTGCCTGTAAACTCAGGCATAACAATATCCATTAAAATAATATCGTAATTGCCTTGGGAAACCATTAGCATGGCTTCAATAGCACTTGGCGCAAAATCAATATTAAAATTATGCTCTGCAAGCATCGCTCTAATCACAATTTCAACTAAAGGGTCGTCATCAACTAAAAGTATATTGTGAGTTTTTTTTTGCACAGAGTGTTTAAACTTTGTTGCAATATCAACCATGTTAGTTGGCGTTTTTTTAGTTTTAGGTGTTGTTGTTACAAGCTCAAAAACATTATTTATAGGGGGGCTAATCAGCGGGATCACTAAAGCCGTGGAATTGATGGTTTTTTTATGCAAGTGTTTGATGGCTGAAATAGTATTTGCTCCCAATATTCGACTGAACAGTTAATAAGCTCACCAACATAGTTAGGAGTACTTAGTGGTAAAACATCTAACGTTTAACTTCAGGAGTATTTCAGCAATTTTTAAGCCAAAGTTTTTGCTTAAAATATTAATATTTATTAATAAGATAATAAAGTATCTGCACTATTACAAATATAATTCGCAAAATGCAACGCCATATGCAAATAAGTTGTCCCTATAATATGGCGTTAGTATCAATTATTACAAGTTTGAGTTTGCACAAACAAAAGCGTATTCATTAAGTAAGTTAATGTAAGGCTGGTGTAAATGGAATGCTTTGGCAAATTTTTGCTTCAGCTACTAGTAATTCTTCTAGGCGAATATTAACGTCTTCTTTGTCGAAATATTCGTAAGCCAGTTCGACAAATAAGTTTTTATGCTTTTCTTCTGAGGCAGCAATAGCAGCATAAAACTCTTTTTCTTTTCCTTCTGGCAAGGCTTGGGCAACTAAAGAAAAGCGTTCATGGCCGCGTGCTTCAATTACACCACCAACGAGTAATCTATCCATTAAAAATTCATCACGACCGTTTCTAAATAAGCCGCGGATTTGTTTAATGTATGGATCTTTTTTGTCGTCACCTAAGTTTACGTCGCGTTCCATTAAAATTTTAAGCACTTCTTTAAAATGAATCATTTCTTCAAGCGCTAGATCTGTCATGGCTTTTACCAATTTTCGCTTATCTGGGTAATGCGACAACATAGACATGGCCATCCCTGATGCTTTTTTTTCTGCAGCGGCGTGATCTTGTAAAAAAGTATTAAAGTCAGCAAGGACAACCTCGGTCCATGCATATGGTGTGTGGTATTTTAATTCAAACATCTTCTATACAACTTAAATAATAATGCGGCGATTTTACCGTATTTGATTTAAAAAATCTTGTAAGGCAGTAATTTATCTATGCGCCCTTTGGCCGTAGATTCTACTTTTAACGGGTGCTTAATATCATTCCATGCGGTGACTTTACCGCCCATATTCATTTTTTCAAAATCAGTTTTATCACTTTTAAGTGCCAAAAAATTACACAGCTGTTTGTAACTGTGTGGCTTTGCTATATCAATAAATAAAAAGTCTTGCTGACGATTTTTAAAATATGTTTGAGCACTATTAAAGTGCGTGTTGTAACAGTTTGTTAAATAGTTATTGTCGTTAATGTTATGCAGTGATAATTCACTAAAGGTATTTAAATAACAGCGTTTTATATGGATATTAAAGCCCCCGTCTGTACGGGTTAAATTAGTGTGCATACGCGTTAAAAGTTGTTTTATTGAAGGAACCCAGGCTGTAAGCTCTCGTTCTAAATAGATAAATTTAGAATGAGGATAATGAGTATCAAGCGTTTTAAAGTCATTAAAAATTGGGGTGTCGGCAATGGCGGTGGCATTTTCAAAACAGGCATTAGTATACGCGGTATGCGCGGTTGTAATGCCAAGTTCTAAAAGTGCATGGCACACACTGGTTGTGCCGGTACGCGGTAAACCTATTATAAATATTTTGCTCATTAACTTTTCTTTAATTAGCCACGTGTCATTAGTAATACAAAGGCACTAACAACTATGACTAAGAATGTTGCAATAGTACCAATTTGGCGATATTTCAGGCTTTTTTCTACTATGCCTAAATTTTGAAACACACGTCCGATCAATAAAGCACCGCCTAATATGTGGCAGTAATGGCTTGCAAGCCCTTGGTACTCTGCTAAAAAAAGCAGTATTAAAGCAAGTGGTACGTATTCCATAAAGTTTGCATGGGCACGCACAGCACGCTGCAGCGTTGTATTACCGTTATCACCTAACGATATTTGTTCTGCGCGGCGCACTTTTATTACGTTAAAGCTCAAATAAATGTAAAAGAATGCAAGTAATGCAGCATAAGTTGAAATGATCACGGCGTTTTCCTGTTATTTTTATCGCATAAGCATGCGCTCTATTATTGTGGACGTGATAATAACATATAAATTTGAGCAGCATTATCAGAAGTTTACTAAATGCCTATGCTAAGCTAAGGGTATTAAGTAAGTAGAAAAATACACAAGGATTTTATGTTTGTACCTCGCAAAGTAGCTAATAGTTATCGTGAAATGATCAACAGTATTGGCTTTTACCCTTCACTTCTTTCTGTTGCCTTTTTGGTATTTGCTATTATTACCATGTCGGTTGAATATTTAGCCCCAGTTGAACAGTTAAAGTCGTTTATCTCTGTGATACTTGTTGATAGCGCCGAAAACGCGCGTACTATTTTAAGTACCTTAGCGGGCAGTATTATTTCACTTACGGTGTTTAGTTTTTCGATGGTTATGGTTGTTTTAAACTCGGCCAGTGCGAGTTTATCGCCCCGTGTTGTACCTGGCCTTATTACTCGTAAATCACATCAAATGGTATTAGGGTTTTATTTAGGCAGTATAATTTATTCTATTATTATGCTCATCAATATTAACAAGCTTGATGGTGGCAATACTGCGATCCCATCAATCGGCGTATTATTTGCGCTTGTGTTTGGTTTAATCTCGTTAGGGTTATTTGTATTTTTTATCCATTCAATTTCTCGCGCCATTCAGGTTGATAATGTGTTAAATGGGTTGTTTAGCCAAACTAAAAGAGAAATAAAAGCCATTATACAAAGGCAGCAAGACAACCCCGTAGAAAACTTTCCTGACTTTGAGCAATGGCAATCTATAAGCAGTAAAACCGAGGGGTATTATAAAGGCGTGCATACCGACAAGCTGTGTGCCATTTTGGCAGAGGAAAATATAAAAGTGTATATTTCTGTTAACCAAGGCTATTTTACCGTTAAAGGCTACCCATTTTTAAAGTGTAATAAAGATATATCAAACAACGAAGCACTCATAAATAAAATTTTAGACTGCTTTATTTTTTATATTGAAGAGTACATAAGTGATCATTATCGTTATGGTTTAACGCAAATATCAGAAATTGCAGTTAAAGCAATGAGCCCAGGTATAAACGATCCAGGTACTGCGGTTAAATCGATTGATATGCTTAGTATTTTACTTATTCAACGACTTTCAATTAACGATATTAATTACTCATTTAAGCACAGCGAGAGCGGCCCATTGTTGTATTCACACGAAACCAGTTTTGATGAACTGCTACACGACAACTTTACACCACTTAGAAATTATGCAAAGGGCGACGCGTACGTAATGACGAATGTACTTGAGGCGTTTAAAAATATTTTGTTTGTAGCGCACCAATATACGGACGCACGAAATAGTCTATTTAACTACTTAAATGCGATTGTGGATGACATAAATGAGCATGTTACTAATGCGTACGACAGACGTGAAATTACTAATATGTTAAATGCAATCACCCGTATCAGTGAAGAGCAAGGTAAAGAATTGGTGGCGCGTTTTGAGCACCACCAAAAGTAAATTTAATCTATGTAGTACACAGCGTAGCTTGAAGCCGTTACTTTAATTTCTCCCGCATGATAGGCATCCGGTACGTAGTTACTTGGTGCGCTATCTGCCATCATCACTTTCTCGGCGCGCATGTATGGTTGCGACTGTACGTTCAATGGGCTAAGGGATGCAGAATATAAGCCTTTTAAGTCAACCCCATAATCTTCACTAAACTCTTTTGCAGCATCACGCGCATCTTTTATTGCCAGTTTTTGAGCTTTTTTATGTAGCTCGTTGTAATTACTTGCTAAAAACTGCGTTTGATTAATTTCGTTAATCCCATTATTAACTAAACTTTGTAGTAACTTAGGGTATTTATTTATATCGCTAAGTTTTACGGTTAAGGTACGGGCAACTCTAAACCCTTTAAAGTCTTGATTACCTGTTGTGCGGTTGTATTGATTATCGCGGTTTATTGAAATTTGCCCTGCGTTTATATCGCCCTGCAAAACACCCATTTCTTTAACAAGTTTAATGGCCTTAGCCATAGTTAAATCAGTTTTGTTTTTAGCCGCAATTAAGTCTTTATCAATTTCGGTAATACCCACACTAATTTGTACGTAATCTGGCATTGTAGTAAGTGTGGCTTCGCCTTTTACATAAATATGAGGAGCGTCGGGAGTTGCCGCTGCGAGTGTGTTAAAGCTCAGTGCGCTTAAAGTCAACGCGGTGCCTAAAACGAAAGTCAGAGTTTTCATAAGTCGATCCTTTAATTTAGTTGATCCTATTAAAGAGCCTACGTGGTTAATTAGCGATGAACAAGCACAAAAAAACAGGCAATTGCCTGTTTTTTGTTAAGTGTTGTAACTAACGTTACAACAAGTTGCACGTTAAATTACGTATAGGTGCAATTAAATACTGCTGCGCTTGTAGTTACGGTATTTAGGTAACCAGTAGTTTTTATCAATGGCTGCCCATAATGCATCATCAGAAATCTCAAGAGCGACGCCCTCTTCGATTGCTTTTTTAGCTATGGCAAATGCAATTCGCTTACTCAATGTTTCTATTTCTGTTAGCGCTGGTAATAAACTGCCAACACCCGTATTAGCACGAGGAGACGACTCAGCAAGCATTTCGCTAGACACACTTAGCATTTCATCTGTAATACGTGTTGCTTTAGCCGCTATAACGCCTAGACCAATACCAGGGAAAATATAACTGTTATTGCATTGTGGGATTGGGAACGTTTCGCCGTTGTATTCAACCGGTGCAAACGGGCTGCCTGTTGCTACAAGTGCTTTACCGTCTGTCCATTTAATAACATCTTCTGGGTGAGCTTCTACCTGTTTAGATGGGTTACTTAATGGAAAAATAATTGGCTGCTCACAATTTGCGTGCATTGCGCGTATTACTTGTTCAGTGAATAAACCAGGTTGGCCTGAAACACCAATTAAAATATCTGGTTGTGCACAGTGCATTACATCAAGTAATGATGCGTATTCGCCACTGTAAGTCCACTCACTTAGCGAGCCTTGCGGTTGCGCGAGTGCTTGTTGAAAATCACGTAAACCTTGCATACCCTCTGATAATAAACCAAAGCGGTCGACCATAAATACTTGGCTACGTGCTTGAGCTTCAGTGATGCCTTCAAACACCATTTGGCTAATTATTTGCTCAGCAATACCACAGCCGGCAGAGCCCGCACCAACAAACACTACTTTTTGTTGGCTTAGCGTTGAATTTTTAACACGACATGCTGCAAGTAAAGACCCGACTGTTACAGCCGCAGTGCCTTGAATATCATCATTAAAGCTACAAATTTCATCGCGGTAACGTTTTAATAATGGCATTGCATTTGGCTGTGCAAAATCTTCAAACTGCAGTAATACATTTGGCCAGCGGCGCTTAACGGCTTTAATAAATAAATCTAAAAACTCATCGTACTCATCTTGAGCAATACGCTTGTGACGTGCGCCCATGTACATTGGGTCGTTTAACAGTTTTTCGTTATTAGTACCCACATCAAGCATTACAGGTAATGTGTACGCTGGACTAATGCCACCACACGCAGTGTAAAGTGATAATTTGCCGATTGGGATACCCATGCCGCCAATACCTTGATCGCCAAGGCCTAAAATACGCTCACCATCGGTAACAACAATGACTTTTACTTTGCCTTTTGTTGCATTGCGTAAAATGTCATCAATTTGAAAGCGATCTTCATATGAAATAAATAAGCCACGTGCGCTGCGGTATATATCTGAGAATTTTTCACAGGCGTCACCCACTGTAGGGGTGTAAATAATAGGCATCATTTCTTCAAGATGATCGCGCACTAAACGGTAGTAAAGTGTTTCGTTATTATCTTGAATCGCACGTAAGTATATGTGCTTATTGAGATTGTCGGTAAAGCTTGAGTACTGCTGATAACAACGCTCTACTTGCTCTTCTATTGTTTCAAAGCGAGGAGGTAACAAGCCAGCAAGGTTGAAGTTTTCGCGTTCTTTTTTACTAAAGGCACTGCCTTTATTTAATAGCGGTGTTTCAATTAGGCCAGGGCCAGCATGATGAATATAAAGGTAATTTGGATCAGTATTTGTTGTCATATTTCCAGGCTTTAACGAAGTCTTAAGTTATGATCTGCCATTATCATTGTTAAAGGTAAAATTGCAATGAGTATGGAACTTGTCAGACCATTGAGAATATACAAACACGAGCTTTACTCGTGCTTGTATTATACATAAATTAAAATTTAATAGTGGCGTTTTTATCAGTTAAATCAGATAACGCGACCCCTTCACGGCGAGGATCTGCGCCGCCATATAATTTGTTGTTTTTAACTTCAACGGCATGTAAACCCGAGTTTAGATCGAGTACACGCACATTATGACCGCGCTTAGTAAGTAAAGGTGCAATGGCTTCAAGGGCGGTGCCTTTTTCAAGGCTGGTGTAATCGTTACGGTTTGTTGTGCGCGGTAAGTTAATGGCCCCTTGGGCTGATAAATTCCAGTCAATAACACCTACAACTACTTGTGCTACGTAATCTATAATACGACTGCCACCAGGTGAACCCACCACTAAACGTAAACTGCCATCTTTATTAAATACCATTACCGGTGACATAGAGCTACGCGGGCGTTTACCTGCCTCTACTCGGTTTGCTACAAGCTTGCCATTTTTACGCGGTGAAAGTGAAAAGTCAGTGAGTTGGTTATTTAAAATAAATCCGTTAACCATCACCGTAGAGCCAAATGCCATTTCTATTGAGCTGGTCATCGACACTGCATTGCCTTTACTATCAACAATCGATACGTGCGAAGTAGAGGGTAACTCGTAAGAATCATCCGCTGCATAGCTTAAATAATCAACTGGATCACCGGCCACTGCTGGCTGATCTGTATCAGTGATTAATTTAGCACGAGAAGCAATGTAGTCTTTATCTAGCAATTCTTTAGTGGGTACTTGAGTGAAATCTGGATCGCCCATATACATATCGCGATCGGCAAATGCTATGCGTGAAGCTTGACTAAAATAATGAATCGCTTTTTCATCATTTGGCTTAAACGCGCTCATATTTTTATGTTCAAGCAAGCCTAGCATTTGTAATACAGCTACACCGCCACTGCTTGGTGGTGCCATTGAACATACATTGTACGCACGGTATTGAATACACACAGCATCGCGTTCTTTACTTTTGTAAGCGGCTAAATCTTGTACACTGAGTTTGCCAGGCGCTATGGAGGAATTTTGTACCGCCTTAACCATTTTTTTAGCATTATCGCCTTTATAAAATGCATCAATACCCTGCTTTGCGATGTCTTTGTATAAATCAGCCAGTGGTTGGTTTTGTTTAAGCGTACCCGCTGCAATCAATTTACCATTAGGGTAAAAGTACTCATTTATTACTGGCATACTCATTACGCCTGGGTTTAACTGACGTGCTAATAAGCCGTGTAAACGCGGCGATACAACAAAGCCTTGCTCAGCAAGTTCAATGGCTGGTTTAAATAACTCACTCCATGGGAGTGTTCCGTATTGCTTATGCGCGCTTGCAAAGGCATGTAAAATACCAGGAACGCCCACAGAGCGCCCGCCTACTACGGCTTCAATCCATTTTACCGCTTTGCCGTGTTTATCTAAAAACAGCGTGTCGTCTGCGTTTGCTGGTGCTGTTTCACGACCATCAAAACTAGTCAGCTTGTTGTTTGCTTTGTTGTAGTACAACATAAATGTACCACCACCAATGCCTGATGATTGCGGCTCAACCAAAGTAAGTACAAGCTGCGTGGTAATAGCGGCGTCTATGGCACTGCCGCCTTGCGCTAAAATTTGCTGACCTGCGCGTGAAGCATATGGGTTTGCAGCTGCAAGCATATACTTGTTACCTGTCACCTCTTGTTTATGAATAAGCCCTGTTGCGGCTTCTGGCTCGCGAGTTTCAATTACTTGCTGTGCAAAAGAAGGCAGTGTTACTGCGCACAGCGTAATGGCTAATAATGAGTTAAGTTTAAAATGCATAAAAAGTCTAAAAACACTTAATGACGATAAGATAATTGGCATCTTAAAGTTAAACGGGCACAATATGCAAAAATTTATACTAAAAAATGACAATAAAATGCTTAATTTACCACTGCAGCCTCGCTATTTATTACCGCCTATAATTTTGCTGCTTTTTAGCACCACTTTTGCTGCATTTGATTTAAATAATTTACTAGAATTTAACCGTGAGCTTGTCAACCAAGGTGAATTATGGCGTATATTTACCAGCCAGTTTGTTCATGCTAACTGGGCACACTTGGGATTAAATGCCAGCGGTATTTTATTAATTTGGTTGCTGCATGGCGAATACACATCACCTACTCGCTACGCTTTTAATACAAGTGCGCTGGCACTGTGGTGTGGTTTAGGTGTGTATTGGTTTTGCCCTGGCATACATATTTACACCGGATTAAGTGCTCTACTGCATGGTGTAATTATTTGGGGCGCTGTTAAAGATATAACCGTAGGACTAAAATCGGGTTATTTATTGTTTATAGGTGTATGGATAAAAATAGCGTTTGAGCAATTTAGTGGCCCAAGTACCGATATAGAAAAACTAATTGACTCGACGGTGGCCGTTGACGCGCATTTAATTGGTGTTATTGGCGGGACTCTGCTTGCCATCCCATTGGCTATAGAAATCTTTAAAAAGAAAAAATAAAGTTAGATTTTGTTCAACCCAATAAAAACGCCGCATTAGTTAACTAATGCGGCGTTTTTGTTTTTATACTTTAAGGGTTAAAGATTAAAGCGTTTCTTTAAATAACTTATGAATACGGCGGTATTCGTCTAACCAACTTGAAGGCTGCACAAAACCATGCGGTTCAACAGGAAATATTGCTGTTTCAAAGTTTTCTTTTTCAAGCTCAATTAAACGCTGTACTAAACGCACTGAATCTTGAAAAAATACGTTATCGTCAACCATTGGCGCATTGATCAATAAGCGCTTGTTTAAACCTTCAGCGTAGTAAATTGGTGAGCTGCGCTCATACGCAATAGGATCAACATCTGGGTGATTTAGAATATTAGCGGTGTAACCCGTATTGTAATGCGCCCAATCGGTTACTGGTCGCAGTGCTGCACCTGATTGAAACAATTCAGGGGCTGTAAATAGCGCCATAAAGGTCATAAAGCCGCCGTATGAGCCGCCATAAGTTCCCACAGCCTTAATATCAACGTTGGCATTTTTCGCCATCCATTTTACGCCGTCAGCCAAATCTTGTGTTTCGGGAGTTCCCATTTGACGATAAATTGCAGTACGCCAATCACGTCCGTAACCTTTAGATGCGCGGTAATCCATATCCATTACTATATAACCTTCGTCTGCTAGTAATGAATGGAACATAAACTCACGAAAATAAACCGAAAATCCCATGTGTGAGTTTTGTAAATAACCCGCGCCGTGGTTAAAAATAACCGCTTTACGGTTTTTACCGACTTCGCCCTCTACATAATCAGCTGGGTAGTACACTTTGGCGTATATGGGTTGTGAAGTATGACTCGAAGGCACAGCAACAATTTTTGGTGCAGTTAGCTTTTTCGATAAAAATTCATCCGACACAGTATGCGTTAAACGTGTTGCTTGTGTATTTGCTTTAGCATCAGCAACGTAAAGCTCATTAGGCATGGTAATCGTAGAGTGCTTAAGCAGTAACTGGCTTTCATCTGGGCTTAATGTGTAGTCAGTCATCCCGTTTAAATCGGTAATTTGCTCGCTGTTACCCGTTTGTGGGTTAACGCGATAAATTTCGTACAGACCTGGATGCTCAACATTTGCTTTATAATAGATTGCGCTGTCGTCGCGTGTAAGCGTTAAGTTCGAAACCTCAAATTGGCCTTGTGTAAGCGCGGTTGCTTTACCATTTAGTGGCTTTTTATAAAGTTGGCTGTAACCCGACTCTTCCGATAAGTAGTAAAGCGTGTTTGAATTATGTAACCAACCAAAATCATTAAATGCGTAAGCTATCCATGCATCATCATGCAAGCGATGCTGCGAAACTAATGTATTATTTTCAAAATCAACAGTTGCAAGCCAGCGGTCTTTGTTATCCCACGCTTCAAGCATAATAGCGACGTGTGAGCCGTCGTCATTCCACACGATTGGGCTTTGCTCAAATCCCCAATCCATAATAAGATTTATGCCACGCGGGGCTTTTTTAGATGTGTATGTTTTGCCTTCCCGTGCATAGTTTTCTTTTTTTACTGAGGCTAAAACGTCTTCATCAAAGCCTGGCAACGTATCAAACGAAAGCGACTTTTGGCTTTTATCTTTTAAATTAATGTATACAAGCTCTGACGTTTCTTCTTTTGCATCAGCTACACGACGGCGCGCTTTTTTAGGGTCGATAGTAGCATCATCAGTGATGTAGTTTGGCATAATATCGCCATCACTGCGCCACCCTGTTTGCTTTTGCACAACAACTAATAACGCATCACCATTGGGCGAAAGCTGCACTTCAGCAACGGTATTTCCATCACCTAAATAATAAGCCGTATTAGCAATTGACGTATTTTGCTCATTTAACAATTCATTACGAGCTTGCCTGTCTTTTTTGTTTTTTTGCTCAAGTGCAACAAATTTAATCAATTTATGCTGCTCTTTAGCAATGTACGTACTGGGCTCTGTTACGCCCTCTGGTTTGTTTACTAGCTTTAAGTTAGCAAGTTCAGAGGTTAAACCCGTTACTAAGTCGGCTTTAAAAAATACATTACCTTGGCGATATGCCAATGTACCATCATTTAAAAATTGTGGTTTAGACTCAGCCGCTGATGTTTGTGTAATTTGCTTAATGGTGTTTGTTTTAATGTTTTTAACAAACACATTGCCTTTAAAAGTATAGGCTTGAAGTGATTTATCTTTTGAGTAAACGGCATTTTTAGCGCCTAGCATGTGCAGCTTATTAAGTGCCACTTGCTGTGCTGTTTGGCTAGTAATTGCTTGGCTATAAAAATCTCTGAGTGTGCTACCTCGCTCTTTTTGAGCATAAATAACGGTTGTTGAATCGGCTGACCAAAACGCGTTTTCTGGCTGATTACCCATCCAATCAGGGTGAGCCATTGCTTGTTCTAACGTAATGTTTTGCGATCCTGTATCGGCTGGTGTGTTTACAACCGCAGCAACCTTGGTTGCTGGTAACGCATTTTGCTGTGATGAAGAGGTGTTAGCCGTCGCGCTACAACCTGCAAGCACAATACTTGAAGCAACAGCTAAGGCCACTAACGTTTTAGATGAAGAAAAATTAAAAATCATAGTGCTTCTATACGGTTATTATAATTAGGCCGTATTTAAGCAGAAGCACTCAAGTTATTGCAATTTTTTAAGATAAATAACGATTAAACAGGGTAAAGCTCAGTTTACTCAAACTTATTCAACAATTAAGTCGAGCCACACCAGTCGGTGATCACTTGATGCGTTTCTATCTTTAATTAAGCGATACTGCTCGCTTGTTTTAGTAGGCCAAAACACGCCTCCGCTTTTAACGCTTAAACCATAGTTTGATGGTAGAACGTAATCGACACGGGCCTGCCAGTTAGCGGTGTAATTTTGTGCATAAGACTCTTTATACTGCTCCTTTGCGCCTTCACTTTTTGGCACAAAACTGGCGTTAATAAGTGAATTTTTAAGAAGTAAATCAGTTGTCATAACACGTGCTTTATCGCCTTCAGGGGATGCATTTAAATCGCCTAAAATCACAAAACGAGACTGTGCTTTTAATCCACCTTTTTGGCCGTTATCGTCATAAATGTAATTTGCGTTTGTTACGTAATCGGCAATTAACCTTATTTCATCATGGTTACGTTTACCATTACGATCTTCTTCGCCGTCAAATACTGGTGGTGTTGGGTGGGACGCTAATATATGCACAGTCTTATTGTTAACGTTGATTGGTAAATCCCAAAACGATTTTGAGCTGAGCCTAAGCGCCTCCCACTCTTGTTTGTTATACCAATTTTCAGCTGTTTTTGGCATAACCGGCATTTGCGCGTTTGGCATATCTTTATATTTAAAGGTTTGCAGCGTTCTTATTTTTTCAAAATCAATTGGGTATTTTGAAAGGAGCGCCATACCGTAATGCCCTTCAAAAAAACCAAAGCCTTGTGCATCCCCCATCACTGCATTTTTTTTGCCATCGTTATCTAAATCAAATTCGGTGGCTAATCCCGTATTTACTGGCGCTATGTAAGAATAAGCATAGTTGATTGCGTCTTGTTTTTGCTGGCTAACGTTGAGGTAATGTTTATTGAAATACTCAACACCTTGCTCTTTAGGGATATAATCAAATTCATTAAGCAAAACAATATCAGGGCGAACACGTTGAATAATTTCAGCGATGTTTTTAATCTGTTGGTTATTTGATTTAAGTGCATTAACTAATGCATCACTTTTAATTGGCTGATCTTTAGCGGTGTGATTAGTGGCATCCATACTCACATTAAAAGTCGCCACGCGTAAGGTGTCTGCAGCAAAAGAATGTGTACTAAAAGTAGCTGCAACAAGCAGTGCGCTATAAATTGCTTTGATTTTCATGTCGTGATTTCACTTATAAAATAATGGTCTTAGCTATTATTTCATAAACGAAGGAATTTGTGCTTTTTTAAATTTTAAAAATGCCGAGCAAGCTCAGCATTTTTAAGTTGTGCATAATACTAATTTCATGCAATTGGTATAACGTTTAGTGCAAGATTAACTGTGCGGCAGCTTTTAAAATGCCAGGATATTCTTGCTCTGGCAAAAAATCGCTAAGCTCCCCCAACTTATCTGCAAGATCATTCATGCTTGCAGCAGATACATTTATATGACCCATTTTACGTCCTTGCTTTGCAGTTTTACCGTACCAATGGCTTGTAACATCAGAGACTTTTAAAACATCGAATGGAATACTTGCTTGGCCTAAAACATTTATCATCGCGGTGATTTGTTTAAGTTCGGTGTTACCTAGAGGTAAACCTGCAACAGCGCGCATATGGTTTTCAAACTGCGAGCAATGACAACCTTGCTGTGTCCAATGGCCTGAGTTATGAACACGTGGGGCAATTTCGTTAACAAGTAACGTGCCTTGTACATCAAAAAACTCTATAGCCAATACGCCAACGTAGTTAAGCTCGTTTGCTATTTTTGTAAATGCATCGTTAGCCTGCGCTTCAAGGTTTTTGTTATTTTTACCAGCAATAGAGAGCGTTAACACACCATTAGTGTGCTCATTCTCGGTTAGCGGATAAATAGCCACATTACCGTGTTTATCGCGCGCACCAATAATCGACACTTCGCGATCAAACGGGATCATTTTTTCAGCAATAATAGTGTGCGGTGTTTGCTGCGTACCTGTTGCTATAAAATCAGCCATTTCTGACCAAATTTGCTCTATTTGATTATCCGATTTTAAACGCCATTGCCCTTTACCATCGTAACCTGCTTGGCATGTTTTAATAACCAGTGGCTTACCTAGAGTTTTAACAGCGTTTTCAAGATGTGCTTTTTCGGTAATTAATTGATACGGTGCACACGCAACACCTGTTTTATCAAGTAATGCTTTTTCAAGCGAGCGATCGCCACCGGTTTTAATCGCGGCTTTACCTGGGTAAAACTTATTGCTGTTACAGCAAAGTGTGAGTACGTCATCAGGAATATGCTCAAACTCTGCCGTAATTGCATCAGCGTTTAATATCGCTTGCTCAAGCGACGTGGCATAAACCTCGCCTGTTAACGGGTGCTTAATTTGCTTGCTAGCTACATCGTACGCCACTACGTTTAAATTTAGCGGTGCGCCGGCAAGACTCATCATACGTGCAAGTTGCCCTGCACCTAATATTAAAATATTCATCATTACTCTGCAGGATTTGGATTAGCTAATATAGTGTCGGTTTGAGCTTTACGAAACGCTTCAATTTTTGCAAAAATTTCTGGATTTTGACATCCTAAAATTTGTGCAGCTAATAAACCTGCATTTGCAGCGCCAGGTTCGCCAATAGCAAGTGTGCCTACAGCAACGCCTTTAGGCATTTGGCAAATAGATAAAAGTGAATCAACACCATTTAATGCTTTTGATTTTACCGGCACGCCAAGTACAGGAAGCGATGTGAATGCTGCTGCCATACCCGGTAAATGTGCTGCGCCGCCAGCGCCCGCTATAATTACTTTAATACCACGTTCTGCGGCTGAGCTTGCGTAGTCGGCTAGAAGTTGAGGAGTGCGGTGTGCAGACACGACTTTTGTTTCGTACTTAATGCCAAAGTGTTCTAGCATAAGGGCTGCATGTTCCATGGTTGGCCAATCTGATTTAGAACCCATAATAATGCCAACAGTCATAAATACTCCTCAGTAATGTATTTTAAAAAAATAGCGGACTTATGTCCGATTTTAGGCGGGTATTATACCCAAAGCCATATTAATTGCGACTCACAAAAACAAAAAAGCCATGTTTAAACATGGCTTTTTAGAATTAATGGGTAGATAACCTGAACTCTGGTTAAGAGATTTACTAACGTATTGAATCATCGTGATATTTAAATTTATCTTCTCTAGCCAGAGATTTTCAGTGAAAACAAGGCGAATTTACGCGTCAATAGCTTGCCTATTGCAAGTAAATTCAACGCAGTTAGCGCTGAAAATAGCGGCTCAAGATAGGTTTATTATCCAGAGTTCAGGTTAAATAGCTAATTAAGCGTCTTTACTCGCTAGGTATTCTGCGTAGTTACCTCTAAAGTCGATAACTTTACCGTCTTTAATTTCCCAAATACGGGTAGCTACCGATGATACAAATTGACGGTCGTGCGACACAAACATCAGTGTACCTTCGTAAGCTTCAAGGGCTAAGTTAAGCGCTTCAATAGATTCCATATCCATGTGGTTGGTTGGCTCATCCATTAGCAATATGTTTGGTTTATGCATCATAATTTTACCAAACAACATGCGGCCTTGTTCACCACCTGAGATTACTTTTACTGATTTTTTAATATCGTTTTGCGAAAACAACATACGACCTAAGAAGCTACGAACCACTTGTTCGTCGTCACCTTCTTGCTGCCATTGCTCCATCCATTGAAATAAGTTCATGTCGGTTGCAAATTCGTCAGCGTGATCTTGTGCGTAGTAACCAATGTTGGCATTTTCAGAAAACTTAAACTCACCGGCTTTTGGTGCTAAGCGCCCTGCTAACGTATTAAGCAATGTTGTTTTACCCACACCATTTTCACCAATAATAGCAATACGTTCGCCAACTTCAACTAAACCTTCAAGATTAGAGAACAATGTATTGTCGTCAAAACCTTGCGTTAAGTTTGTCATTTCGAGTGCGTTACGGAATAACTGTTTTTCTTGATCAAAACGGATAAACGGTGTTTGACGTGATGATGCTTTAACTTCGTCTAACTGAATTTTGTCGATACGTTTAGCACGTGATGTTGCTTGCTTAGCTTTCGATGCGTTAGCAGAGAAACGAGAAACGAACTGTTGGAGCTCAGCAATTTGGTTTTTCTTTTTGGCATTTTCGCTCAGTAGCTGCTCGCGTGCTTGTGTTGCTGCAAACATGTACTCGTCGTAGTTACCTGGGTAAATACGCAGCTCGCCGTAGTCGATATCAGCCATGTGGGTGCACACAGAGTTTAAAAAGTGACGGTCATGCGAGATAATGATCATGGTACAGTTGCGTTGATTCAACACGTCTTCTAGCCACTTGATGGTATAAATATCCAAGTTATTAGTTGGTTCATCAAGAAGCATTATGTCTGGATTTGAAAACAACACTTGCGCAAGCAACACTCGAAGCTTGAAACCTGGTGCAATTTCTGACATCGGTCCATAATGCTGTTCAGTACCAATGCCTACGCCTAATAATAGTTCCCCTGCTTTAGATTCTGCAGAATAACCATCCATTTCAGCAAACTCAGTTTCAAGATCGGCCACTTTCATGCCGTCTTCTTCGCTCATTTCTGGCAAACTATAAATACGGTCACGTTCTTGTTTAATTTGCCATAACTCTTTATGACCCATAATCACAGTGTCGATAACAGAGTATTCTTCGTAGGCAAACTGGTCTTGGTTTAGCTTAGCAACGCGTTCATTTGGATCAGTACTTACATTACCTGCAGAAGCTTCAAGCTCACCACTTAAAATCTTCATAAATGTTGATTTACCACAACCATTTGCACCGATCAAACCGTAACGGTTTCCGTCGCCAAATTTTGCTGAGATATTTTCAAATAATGGTTTAGCACCAAATTGCATGGTGACATTAGCTGTACTAATAATAGCGCTACCCTCCAAGGAGTAATGATGTATTTAAATTGCGCGCAGTTTATACCAAATTGGCTTTTTTTTCTATCAAAGATTATGACAATACAAGGCGTTAAAGCCTTTTTAAAATGCGTAGAACATTGCTTTGCTGGTGGCTTGTTTTTATTCTTAAAAATGTAAATTGACAGTGATTTTTAACGCTAACTACGTTATCGCCTATTTATGGGGAATAACTACATTACATAGGCTCTGCATTACCTAAACATAAAGCATGCTGCTGCAATTTTAATCAGTAAAGAACAACTCGCCCTAAAATGTGAGTAAACCTCTTAACCAAATTTTAGGTTAATTTAACGCATTTCGTTATTCTTACTTTAGTTTATAAGCTATATTCATGAAATCTAAGTACTTTAAAGTATTTGCTCTACATGTTGTTTTTTGAACAACGTGAAAAAATTTCAAATTAGTCCTTAGTATTTTTAAACTTTCCTAGCCCCATTTCCCTACTTTTTATCCTAAATAAACAAACATAACTCACACTTCAAGTGCAAAGTTAACCGTGTGTGAATAGCTATTCTTTTATATGATTTTGTTAATGAGTATTTTTCACTTTTGACGTATTTATTGCTTTGTTAGTCTGCAACTTCTTAAATTTAACTTTGTTAAAAAGCGTCGTTCACACACAAGGAAATACTTAATGAACAAAAGATTAGCATCACTACTTAGTGCAAGTTTTGTAGTCGCTCCGGCTGTGTCAGCAGTTGAGTTATACAAGGACGAAACCAACTCTGTTAATGCAGGTGGCTATATAGATGTTCGTGTGATCCATACCCAAGATCAAACTGAAGTTGTTAATGGTACATCACGTATTAACTTTAACTTTGAGCGTAAACTTAAAAATGATTGGATGGCACTGGCACTTGTAGAATGGGGTATAAACCCTGTTGGCAGTAGCGACATAGTTTACAACAACCGCTTTGAATCTATTCAAGATGAGTTTTTATACAATCGCTTGGGCTACGCAGGCCTATTACACGAAAAATATGGCCAAATTACCATAGGTAAACAATGGGGTGCGTGGTACGAGGTTGTTTATAACACCAATTACAGTTTTGTTTGGGATGGCAATGCGGCTGGCGTTTACACTTATAATAAAGACGACGGCGCGGTTAATGGTACGGGTCGTGGCGACAAGTTAGTCCAATACCGTAACAGCTACAAAAACGTTAATTTTACCTTGCAAGCGCAGTTAAAAAATAGCGAATTTTATACGTGTGACGTGACTAATATTTCTGAATCTGGTTGCCAAAGTTTATGGGAGTCAGGTGATAGCGCGGCGCAAAAGGTCGAGTTTAATTCTACATTGGGCGGTGCAGTGACCTACAAGGTAACTAACATGTTAACACTTAGTGCAGGTGTAAACCGTGGTGAATTTGATCTTACTTTTGGCGATGGCACGACCCGCTCTGTTGAAGATTTAATTTATGGCGCAGGTATTACATGGGGTGATATTGATGCACTTGGTTTATACGTTGCCGCTAATATTAATAAAAACGAAAATCACGATACCGACAACTTAGGCCGTTTGATTAAAGACGCTATTGGTGTAGAGACATTCGCATCTTATCGATTTAACAACGATCTACGCTCTTTTATTGCGTATAACGTATTTGATGCAGGCGATGACTATGTAATTCAACCAAACTTTAATGCCGATCCAAATGATGTGTTTAAACGCCAATTTGCTGTAATTGGCCTACATTACTTTATTGACACGGACACAATTGCTTATATAGAAGCTCGAAAAGATTTTGGTGATTTTGAAAGCACTAACAAAGAGCAACAAGCTTTGATGGAACAATCTGAAGACGATGGTATTGCTATTGGTTTTAGATATACACTTTAAAATTCAGCGTATTTAAGCGTATAGGATATGCTTAATTAGCTAAGCATATCCTATACTAATTAGCTCCTATTCGAGTAAAGTGAAAACGATACTCATACTATGCTAGCTTTTAAGACCAAATCTTCCCCGTTGTTAAGAATGCATCTAACAAAGCATAGTATGATGTGTTCTTTTTATGTGTTTATACTCTGCTTTAATCTTTATAACTCAATGTTTACCTGACCTTTTATCACCTGAAATAAACTGAGTTTATATACAGTTTTAATGTTTTATAAAATGATTGTAACCTCTCAACGCATTTGCAACGCTAAGAGATGGGTTGTCTGAGTGTTCAGCTCCAAGATTTACGGCACTTTCCCATACGAGCGTACTATTAGGATTAGCCGTTAAGGCTTGCTCTAGATTATTAAATGCCTTTAGCATTAGTGGATGCTCTGCACTGCCAACAGATAAATACAAATAGGTTGGCGAGTTAATTTTATCAGATTGTGTATCTAAAAATGTATCTAGCTTTTTAACCACGGTCATATCGTCGTACCAAGCTGCGGGGCTAAATGCAAAGTAACCATTAAACAGCTCAGGTTTAGTATGCAGTGTATAAAGCACAAAACTCCCTCCTGCTGAAAAACCACTCAATACACGATTATTTGTAAGCTTATAATTTGCAGATAAATATGGCAGTAACTCGGTTTCAATAAACTGTAAAAACTTATCGGCTTCACCATTGGGCTCTGAAATTGCTTCAAGTGCCAAACGTGCCTCTGTATTTACATCTTGTCGCGCATAAGGAGGCACTAAATCACGATTACGTGTAAAGGTAAAAAATAAATTTGGAATAGACACTAATATAGCTTTATCCCCTTTTTCTTTTTTAGCTTGTTTGGTAAGTGCTTGATCCCAAGTTTCTAAGTTAAAATTACCGTCCGTTTTAATTATTAACGGATACGCTTTATTTGCATCGTAATTAGTCGGTAGTCTAATAAATACCTTACGCGACTCATTAAGCACTTTAGAATTAATGGTTACATCCGTATAAGCCGATACATAATGATTATAATAACGTATAGCAAATACGCCCAAAGCAAATATAACCACGGCTAAACTTAAATTTACAATGTAGTGTTTTGTTATTTTTATAGCCATACGGCATTCCTTTATATGTTTTCTGGTTACACATTATAAGTTACCGTATCTCAACCTACTTAAACTTAACAGTGTTATTTTACAAGTGTATGCTCAGCCCTAATAAACACGCCCTAGCAACAAACAGGCTCAATAGAAGCCCGCAACACGAATAAAAAAACACCTTAATATCGATATCACTGCTTACCTTGCTCATTTATTTTTTTATACCAAAGTTCACCGTTGTTACTGGTTATTGTTTTTATTCTGCTTGGCAATAAATCGGCATTAAAGTTAGGTGTAAACCCTAGCTTAGTCAAAAGTTTATGTGAACGTATATTTTTTATATTAACTTCGGCAAAAAGTTCATAAATTTGCAATGTATTTGGTAAGGTATTTATAAAACCGACTAGCGCTTCGCTCATTAATCCTTGTTGCCAATAATTTGGGGCAAGTTCGAACCCTATAAACGCACTATTGATTTTGTCCCCTATTTTATACAGACCACAAGTACCAATAAAACACGTATTAATATTATGTTCAATTGCAAGGCGGATAACTTCACCCTCGTAGTATGCGCTTATATCATCTTGTATTAACTGTTTAATATTATCTTTACTGAGCGGAGTTTTATAATCGTTAAATTGAGCAACGAGCGGATTATTTAAAATAGTAAACAACCCACCAGCATGTTTATGGGTGATCAAACGCAGTGTAACGCGTGGTAATTTTAAAGTTTTAAACATTTATTTTTAGCTAGTCAGTTGAAATAGCGCTTTATGGAAGTACATTATTAACTTACCATATCCCATTAACAAGCATTATATTGAGAGCCTTTTTCCATGAGTGACGAATTTAAAGTAATACAACCAACGACCACTGTTTTTTGTCCAGAGCGCGGTGAAGGTTGGACCTTAACTGGGATCACTAATATTAATGAATTTACCTCTGTAATGTTTAATGGCACCCGCTATACACTCCCAGCACGGGAAATAATAGAGCAACTTTTGCCAAACCAGTTAGCTCGTGAAACGCAAAATAGTTAGTTTTATGATAAAAAGTAAAAGGCTGTTTTATTTATCATAAAGCGGCCTTTACAGTTTAAAGCCCCGTATAAATTTAATATGAAAGACCTTTAAACTATTTCAGGTCTATTTATTATGCTTTAAACATTCATCATATCGATGCGAGATTTTATGAAAAAAATATTAGGCCTAGTTTTAACATCATCTGTGCTGTTTTATGCATCACTTGCTCATGCAGCTAATACAGAAAAAGCCGTTTTAGCTGGAGGTTGCTTTTGGTGTATGGAAAGTGACTTTGAAAAACTGCCAGGGGTTACTGATGTAATATCGGGTTTTACTGGCGGCAAACTTAAAAACCCGACATACAATGGTAACCATAAAGGCCATTACGAGGCCGTAGAAATCACTTACGATCCAGCAATAGTCAGTTACCAAGGTATACTTGATCATTTCTGGGTTAATATTGATCCCTTTGATGCTAAAGGGCAATTTTGCGATAAAGGCCCTAGCTACTTAAGTGCTATATTTGTTGAAAACGACGAACAACGTAAATTAGCTGAAAAAACAAAAGCAGCAGTAGTTGCCGAGTTTCCTAATCAAACGGTGGTTACACCAATACTAAACGCAAGTACCTTTTACCCTATTAAAGGAAAAGAAAGCTTTCATCAAGATTATTACAAAAACAACCCAATCCGATACAACACCTATCGCTGGCGTTGTGGACGTGATAGTCGTTTAGAAGATATTTGGGGCGACAGAGCTACGCACTAACCGATTATAAATTTTAATATCTATTTTAATACACTAAAGGCTGCTTTTATTAAGCAGCCTTTTTATTGTTAATGCTTACCTGTTAGTTAAAAGTTGTACGTAGCAGATAAACGTACAGTCCTTGGCGTACCTGGTTGAACCCATGCATCTGCAAACGAGTTTGTGTAATACGTCTCATCGAATAAGTTATCAACCTCAGCCCGTAAACCAATATTATCAGTGACATCATAATTAATAAATGCACGTGCTGTTGTGTAACTTGGCAGCTCAAAATCGGTACCAAAAAAGCCGTTTCGTGAGCCTACATAAACCAAGCCTCCACCAAATTTAACGGCTTTACCATATAACTCAGACGATTTAACTAGTTGTAAACTAAATTGATGCTCAGGAATATTTAATAAAGAGCTTCCCGCTTCTACTGTATAACCAAAGTTCGCATCAAAAAATGAGTTTTCAATAGTTGCATCAACATACGCATACGATAACCATAGGCTTACGCCATCAGTTAGCTCACCGTTTAAATCAATTTCAAAGCCTTTGCTTTGCGCTTCGCCAATTGCAGCAAAAGTAAATGCAGTGGGATCGTCAACTACCAGCATATTGTCTTGCTCTACTTTAAATACAGCAATGGTGCCAAACAGCGCGCCATCGTTTAAAGTAAACTTAACACCAAGCTCAGATGACGTAGATTGATTTGGCTCAAACCCATCTCCGTTTAAATCAGTACCCGATAAAGGTCTAAAGTTTTCACCATAAGCCGCATAAACAGAGACAAACTCACTCGCCTCATACACAACACCAAACTGCGGGCTAACACGCGATTCGCTTTGTTTAGATTGAGTATCAGCTAAGCGGTTATTAAGTGTTTGTTCGTAGTCATCAAAACGTGCACCAACGCGAATATCAAGCTTATCGGTTAGGCTTATTTGGTCTTGTATGAATATACCTAACGACTCTTGTATTTCTACCTTGTCGGTATTGGCTGTTGGTGTAGGTAACTCATACGCTCCATACACTGGGTTAAAAACATTTATATACTGATCGCCACGTACACGCAGAACAAATTGATTATTTTCGAACTTATCAGAATCAACACCAATTATTAAGCGGTGATTTAATCCAGCAACCTCTAAATTACCGGTTACTTCTGCGCGGTATACTTGGTATGTAGCGTCGTAATCACGGTAGCGTCTAAAACGATTTACTTTGCCATTTTCTACTACACCACCAAAGCCTGTTTCGGTTGCAAAACCTTCAAGCGATGTATCACGATAGTTTGCGCCCAGTAATACACTCCAATTATCATTAAAGTCATGAACAAACTCTAATTGATGGCCAAGTACGTTTGCTTCTATCGGTCCATCGCCTGGCTCACCTAAAAAGCGGCTTTCTGGTATTAGGCCAAGCTTGCCATCTATTGCTAATACACCTCTATCAAACGGGACCTCTTGATTGCTATATTCAAGTTCATAAATTAGTTGGCTGTTGTCATTAATGTTCCACGTAATAGAAGGACTAAAGCCCTTTTTAGTTGTTTCTATGGTATCGCGAAAGCTTTTTGCGTCTTCATAAAAACCGACCAGTCTAATAGCTACGTCGTCGTTAAGGGGCGTGGTGTAATCTACATCAGCACGGTAGGTATCAAAGCTGCCTACGCTTAGCTTTAGCTCGCCACTTGTATCAAATGTTGGGCGTTTAGTAACAAGATTTACTGTACCACCAGGCTCTCCACGACCAAATAGCGCAGCTCGTGGACCTTTTAACACCTCAACCGATTCAATACCCGACAAATCACGTGAGCCACCAAAACCACGCCCAGCATTAAAACCATTAACAAGGTAATTGCTTGGTAAGTTTTCATCGCCTACAAAACCACGTAGTGCAAAGCTATTCCAAAGCCCACCAAAGTTATTTTGACGCGCAACCGAAGCAGATAAATCAAGTGCTTGGTTTAAATCTATTGCGCCTGCATTTTCGAGTGCTTCTAAATCTATTTTCAGTTCTGATTGTGGGGTTTCTAAAGGTCTAAAATCACCTTGGTATGCTTGACGAGAGCCAGTAACCGCTAAACGCTCGAAAAACTCTTCAGTACTGTTTTCAGTACTATTGTTCTCATTAGCTGCAATAGCGTGGCTTGCAAACATACTTGCTAAGCAGGCACTAATATAAGTGAGCTTGAGCCCTTTTTTATTGGTATTCATGATAAACCTTGTTGATTAGTTAGCTGATAAATTTTGTTTTGGCTGAGCGTCTACATTGCTTAGCATTTTTTGTTCATTAAGTATGGTTTTGCTAAAGCTTGGCATATTTTCAAGCGCGGCTTTAGTTGGGTTACCTTTTACAAATAACCAAGGGTAGTAAAACGTCCGTAAGCTTTTATGAAATCCACGCATTTGCGATTCATACCTAAATGCCGCTACGGCATCTGTTTTAGCCATGCGTGTTAAACCACGTTGAAGTAATAATGGCGGTGATAGCCACGATACAAATCCTGCTAATGAATACTTTTTACGAGCCGCATCTTGGTAAGCGTGTGATAGCTTCGCCGCTTTTTCATCGCCCACTTGCTGAAATGCGTAGTACCATTTCCATTCAAACTCACTTTGCATGGCGGTGTAGTTTGTCCACTGGGGGTGGTTTGCTACAAAGGCATCCATCGTAATTTGCTTTGGTATGTCCCATGCCCCGTTAACAGCTTCACGCTGAGTTAGCACAATGTCGCCACCTTTAGGCGAATGTACCGCCTTGTTTATCGCTAAATCACCTAAAATAGGAATAATAAAAGCAACTAATGCCCAAAAGCCTATTAAGGTTGATGCAACACGTGGCGCACTAGTGGCATTTTTGCCCCACCACACACTCAAGAACGTCCAAAAAGCCAAGTAAATAACACATATAAAAGTAATAAAGCCAACATCACCCAGTACTGAGCGGCTAAGAAGTGCACCTATATAAAATGGCAGCATTAAACACACTATTACCGCTATAAACCTTACCGCTATACGTGCGCCCCACAGCGAAAAATAAGATTTAGCGGTAGTTACCAGTAAATCGTGCCTGCCGCTGGTGCGCTCACTAGCAAATAAATCATGAAATAATAAAATAATCACCAATGGCGCTAAAGCGCTTAATACAAATACAAAATCAATTTTACCTGCCTGAGCAAGCTCCGCATTTTGTGCATCGCTTTCGTATATTTGCCCCTCTAGCGCAAGTAAGTTTAAGCGATGTTTCCACGGGTAAATATCGCGCTCGCCCAAAGCTGCAAATGCTAAATTTGAAGGGGATGAATACGTTAAATGAAAACTGTAATAAGCAAGCGAACCTGCATCGTCGTACTTATGCTGTACGTTAGTTAAGTCTGTTAAATCGGCGGCTTTTAAGCGCTCAATAGTTTGCTTTTGCTGTGTTACTTCACTAAGCCCGCTATAAATTGCAAATCCCGACATTACAAACGTACACACCAGTAATACCACTAAGTATTTTTGACCAAGTAAAAAACGCCATTCACGCGCTAGCTGTTTTAATGGGTAACTCATAACAAGCGCCTCCCTACAAATTTAATACTGCCTAACAATACTGCAATCCAAAGTAGTAGCTGTAAAAAAGCAGGTATGCTTCGCTGAGTTCTTACTTCTGGGGTGTCTACATTAAAGGTAAAATCTTGCAGTACTTGCCAGTTTTGAGCACTAACACGTGCTTTTTGGGTTGCTGCAGTATTGGCATTTCGGTTCATGTCATCTTGGTAGCTAAGCTTTTCTACATGAACTTTATTTAGCCCTTGTACAAAATCAAAGCGCAGCTGCTCGGTTTCACGTAAAAAACGATGATGCGTTTCAATACTTGTACCCACTACAATCATCGATAATGACCGAATTGCCACCATAGGTGATACCCAGCCAAAATAACGCGATATCTTCGTTTGTTTAAGCTCAGCTTGCATACGCTGCTCAGCAAACTTATTGAGTACGCTCGTGAGTTTAGCCTCAGATTCGCTTGCCACTAGCCCTCTAAAATTAACAGGTAGCTCATCAATACTGCTCACGTTGTATTTATTAAGGAGTGATTGTTTAAATTGCTTAAATGCAGGGTCGTTTGTGTTGTGCCCGTCACCTAGTTTTCTAAGTTCGGCTTTTACGGCAAAGTCGGTTTCTATTTTACCTGTTGATGGTATAGCCGTTGAAGCTGTTGTACTAGCTACACGTGGCATTACAATACACAGTAAAATCCATACAAATGCGAGAGCTGTAAAGCTGCTACTGTTTTTACTAAATAGGCTTGATGCCAATAAAATAAGCAGCACCCACACAGTTAAATATAAAGCGTAGCCAAACACAAAGCTTGCTACAGCAAGTAAGCCTTCACCTGAGTCAAGTGTAAATAAAGCCGATACCGTAAGCGGAATTAAAATTAATCCTACAACAGATATTAACGCAAGCCCTTTACCTGCAATGAGTGTTGCGCCCGATGTACCTTGCGATAACAAGTAAGATAACGTTTGCGACTCACGTTCACGGCTAATTGCGCTATAACCAATTAATATTAGTAATAACGGTGCGAGTGTTTGTACAATAAACGCAGGCGTTAAACTGCCTAATTTAGTAAGAGCAGTTCCTTGGCGGCTATCTGCAAACATCGCGCTATTTTGTCTGTGCCCCTCTAAAAATATTGAGTTACCCGTGTAGGCATCAATACCTGGGTCGAGTGTGCTCAGTGGCGAAGGCGCTCTAAATGCATAATGCCCATAATGCACCATTCTGTGCGGGTGGCGGTCAGGCTGATCAACAAAGCTTTGCTCAGCGCTTGTTTGCAGTTCGTGCCGAGTATGGCTTAGCTCCATCATAGTAATTGCGGTCACAATTACCGACGCAAGCGTAAGCACTAGACCAATGGCAAGTACGGTCATTGCAAGTTTTGAGCGAAGCCAATAGCGCCATTCATCCTTTGCAACAATAACCACCTTTGAAAAGTTATTAATACTCATTAAGCGCCTCTTTGCGCAAATGCGGCATGAACTTGCTCGGTATCAATACGGCCATTTTGTGGTGCGTCAAATTCGCCCACCAGCTCACCGGCACTTAATAAACCAATACGATTAGCCACTTGACATGCGCCGTATACATCGTGCGTAACCATTAAAATAGTCGCCCCCGTTAATGCAAGCTCACGCACAAGTTGATTAAACTCATCAATGGCAACTGGATCTAAGCCTGAAGTAGGCTCATCAAGTAAAAATATTGGTGCTTCACGCAGGATGGCAAGTGCAATTGCCGTTTTTTGCCTCATGCCTTTTGAGTAAGTTTGCATGTGGCGATCCCACGCATCTTGCTGCAAATCAACACGAATAAAGGCAGCATTGATTTGCTCGTCTGTTTTTTTTATGTCAGCAAGTGATAAAAAATATTCAACGTTTTCGCGCGCTGTTAAATGCGGATATAAGGTTGCCGATTCGGGCAAATATGCGGTTTTACCTCGCACAAAGTCAAGTGCTTGTGTTACCTCTTTACCCGCAACCTTTACCGAGCCATCAGTTGGTTTATTAAAACCAAGTAACGTTTTCAAAGTGGTTGATTTACCCGCACCGTTGCCACCAAGTAGTGCATAAATTTCACCTTTGTTCACGGTAAAATTTAAGTCCTTTAAAATAACTTTGTTTTTAATACTAAAATTTAGCGAGCTTACCTCAATGATAGATTGCGCTTTATCTATTTGGGTAGTGCTAACTTGTGGTTTAACGGTTTGTAATTCAATTGATGTTATTTTATTAACTGCAGTCACACTCACACTCTATTATGATCATTTTTGAATGCAATATGTTATACTATAACAAATCTTAATTGCAACAATATAACATACCAATTGTTGCAGTGAGTTTATTAACGCAAGGTACCGAGATAATCTTTGTGGGTTATACAACGTAAAAAACGTGTGGATGAACTTTAAAGTACTTTTTATATAAGTTTAGGGTTTTTAGGAAAATAATGATCTTCTTGTTGCTTACATAAACTAAATTCACGGGTATTTTTATAAGGTAGTTTCATAAATCCTGCGACACCAACATCAGTAATATTGACGGCATATTGCATTAGCTTATTAAGCAAACGCTTAAACTCAACTTCTTTTGTTTCATCAAGTAGTCGGTAGTAGTGGTGAATCTTCATTCTGTCGGGCAGTGCTTCAAAAATAATACACCCTGTGTGGTGGATCTGGTTAAGCTCAAATACACATTTAATAACTTTTTTGGGTAATTGTAATTGCTCGTCAGGATCTTTACCATCTTCAAAGTACGAGTGTGGCCGTGTTATTTCGTTAGCTTTCATACTAACGACTTCGTAATCAAGTTCAGGTAGGCTATCAAATTTAAATGCACCAGTCCCATCGCGCTCTAACTGAATCGTTTTACGTGCATCAAATAAGCAGCACTTAAATAACCCTTTTTGATTAATTGCTTGGGCAAGCATCACCGTATTATTTATAGCATCGCTAAAGGCATCGCCTAAAGACTGGTCATGTATAATTAAAGATGATTCAACAAACAGCGAATCATCTTTCCAATGAAAACTAAGCCCACCCACAGCGGGGTATTTAGCCAGTCGGCTAATTGAAGCTAAAAATGCTTTTTCTGTATCGCCAGTATCAAATAGAAATTCTTTATAGTAACGATCGAGTTGAGCATCGTTTACGTCAAGCAACTGCTGATTATGATCGGCCTGGCGTAAAAACTGTTTACGTGAACTATATACAACCGTGTCAGGCTGTTCTTCTCGGCCATACCAAAATGGTATGGCCGCTTTTTTTCGATTTTTTTCAAGGGTAGGTAAATAAACTTTAGCCATAGTGGTAATATTGCGCATAAAGTAATCGCCAGCGCTATCGCGTATCGCTTTATTTTTACAAAGCATGCCATCAATAACTTTAGCTAGCTCTTTTGGTAATCCTAAACTGCTTGCAGGTATTGCTTGAGCGCCAAAACGGCACGACTGCGCTGATGCAAGTGCATACAAAGTAGCGGCTACACCTTGTTCATCAAAGCGAGGGGATGATTGCTCACCCGACATTTGTGCTTCACCAATAAAGTAAACATCGCCCATACGCGCATTAGTGGTACTTAAGTCGCCCGACATTAAATCCATAAAGTTACTAGCAACTGGATTACCATCACTATCAACCTGCGCAAACACAGAGCTGCCCCAATCAACTAACGACAACGCATTGGTATTTTTATCCCATACAAGGTTTGAAGGTTTTACATCACCATGGACTATAGGCTGCGGACTTACTCCATTTTTATGACTTCGCAAATCAATTAATACATTACGTAACCTAACCGCTAATGCCATTATTTGCGCCGCGCTGAAGCGCCCAGTTTTAAGCGATACTTTTTCAAGATCTTCACCAATGGCCCTTGCCATCATTAAAATCCCTTGTTTTTTGATACGCTCAAATGCATAAAAGGTTGGCACTAACGGGTTATTAATTTGCGAAAGCATATACGCTTCATCTTCAAGCCGATCTCGTACACTCTGTGCAAGCGTAATACGCGAAAACTTAAATACCCAAGGTAAGCTGTTACCGTCATCCCCTGCAAACACAAAACCAAACGCACCCGACCCAATCATTTCAACGTTTTTATAGCCCAGTAGCGTTAACTGCTTAATACAGATATTAAGCCATTGACGATGTTTTTTAGCATCGCGGTGTGAAAGCAAATAGACAGATTGCTCTTCGTTGATATAAAAATTGCGGATTTCTTTGGCTTTCAATGCGGGCACTCAAGTTTATAAAACTAACCAATTATTAGTTTTATGTAATGAGATTACAATAGCTTGAATAGGAGTTTTTAAATCGTTGAATAAAGTAGCGCCGTGTTTATCCTTCGCGGTTAAATTTACAGCAGAGAATTAATTGTAAACGTTAACGCTAAAGCTTACTTAGCTAAAAGTAAGCTTTTACAATCAACTGTATATAAATACAGTTGATTGTTATTTTACTAACTTTCAATAATACGAAGATGCTTAAGTGATGATACATTTATGTGCGTTTGATAATAATATTTATTAGTTGCTCTACCGCGACTCATAAAATCGATAGTTACTCGTTTAGCTTCGCCTGTTACTTCTATTGTTTTATCAATAAAAAAGGTTTCTACAGGTTGTCCGTATTTACTTTCAAGCTCTGCTGCTACATTTGGCTTTATTGATATCGTAATTGAACGTCTATCGCGGTAATCTGTTTCTGTATTTAAATACAACCAATTACCCTGAGCCCCTGCCGCTTTAATGTGAAACAGGTAAGTACCAACAACTCCTTTTGGTGCACTTTGCTCGGTTAAAGCTATAAGGTCCATATTTGTAGTGGAACGCTGACTTACTTCACTTTTATTAGGAACAGCACTACACGCACTAAGCGCTAATACGCTGAAAAGAGTTATATACTTCAAGATACAATTTCCTTGCTTCTTTTTGTGTTAATAAGAATGTAATGGCATTAATAATACCACTGTATGCATCATTGTTTCTATAAGAGAACCAAATATTTACAACCAGTTAAGGAGCATTACGCTGAGAAGGATCTGTTTTAAAGCTTTTTAACGTACTTTGTGGATTTACCACCTCTGCATGTTGTTTAGCTGCTTGCGCCCACCACGTTAATTGACTAAACGTACGTGAAAAATAATTAAACCAAGACGATCTATCTTGCCCTGCGATTGGCTTTCCATCCTCATTAAACACATCTTGTGCTTTGGGTACATGGATCATCGCAGAAACCGGTAAACACCCGAGCTCAGATAAAAAAGTTCGCAAAGTGACCGCAGCTCTTACCCCACCCCATTGCCCTGCAGAATAAGTAACAATAGCACTAGGTTTATATGAGAACAGTGAGCTGCCAAAGTGATTAAGTAAATCGGCAAGCGCTGGACTCATACTGTGGTTATATTCGGGGCTGATCATAATGTAGCCATCGGCCACTTCAATTTTATCTGCCAATAATGCGAGCGGTTCTGGCGCATTACTTTTAGCGTAGGCAAAATGTGGTTTAAATATGCTTTCGTTTGGAAAATCTAATACATCTATTAGTTCGAACTCATGCTCACCAAAGTGCTCTTTTAAACACTCCATACATGCGCTAGAAACTCTAGAGCCAAGACGTGCTGGTTTTGGTGGAGTACTGTCGCGCGCACTGCCTAAAAAAACTAAAAACTTCATATAAACATCCTTTATTTCTATGATCGAGATCTAAATTTTCATTAGGTATTTTCAGTTAAAACAAGGTAAATCAAGCGTATAAAGCAAGTCTATTACAAATAGATTCAACGCACTTCGTTCTAAGATAAACACTTTAAAATAGATTTATTCTTCAATGTTTAAGTTAAAGTTTGAGCGAAAGCAATATACTGAAATACAGCTTTCGCAAATACAATAAGTTAGCACCTAATGACTTAAATAAGCCATTAAGGTAATGAGTGCAACATAAAAACAAGCACCTAATAAACAGATCAAGTTAACCGTTTTAGCTTTGCTCACCTTAAACGAGGCAGAATCTTTAATATCATTTTTAAACTGCCCAAAAGTAACTACTTTCAATACCACACAGCCCGTAGAATAAAATAAAAAGCCTAAAATGGTATCAACAAGTAACCAAGTAAAAATCTCTACAAATACACTCATACTATTTCCTTAATTCGCATTAATATAAAACATCCGTAGTTTATTGAAAAATAATTTAGCAAGGCTGTAATCTATATCACAGTCCAACTCCAAGTCTTTTTAACAGCTTAAATGCTATTTCTGCATTGTTCGCTATTTTCATAACTTTTTCGTCTTCAGATGTTGCTTCGTTTACTTCTGTCAATAAAACATGTAACTCTTTGAGATCGTCATCCGAAAAGGCTTTGCGTAATTGTGGCGTTGAAAGCGGCAATGAGTTAGTGAGCTCATTTGCAATGCTGGAAATATCAGCATTAAATTCATTTCTTATATCATTTAAGCTCATGCTCATATCCCTTTATTTAAAGTCCAGCAGTGTTTAATGAGTCATTTATAAATGTGCTTATAGCAGGGGGAATTGGAATTATCTTCCCAACTTCCTTAACGGCTGATTGTTGAAAATTAACAATCGCATTAGCACTTATTAATAGATTAGTAATACTTTCATTTGCGGCAATAGTATTTTTGGTGTTTGACATAATTATACTTTTCATACTATTTGCTTTAGCATTAATTTTAGATCTTACCTCATCCCTGATCAGAGCAGATAAACCAGCCACGCCCTCTTGCTGTTGCGCTGTTAATACCGCGTTTTGTGCAATACTTTTTTTAGAGCGGTAGCTCTCATTCGCCTTTGCATACACTTTTGACCATTTTTCATCAAGCATACTGTACGCAGATAGCTCCCAAGCCTTAACCATTTCAACACCGTTTTCACCTAAGGCGTTTATCCCAACAGACACTTGTTTATTTACATCAATTGCCGCTTGAGGAATATTGCTACAGCCTGTTATCACTACAAATAGTGAGGCAATAAGCGTGATATTTTTGATCTGCATTTATTTTATCCCAACGATCTATTTTTATAAAATGAATGGTATCGATTATACATATTCAATTGATAAGTTCCCCCACCTTGACGATTATTTCTAAAGGTAGGTTAGTCTAAATAGCTTTAGTAAAATGCTAAAGCCATAAAATATGTATATTTTCAAATTTCAACATGCATACGGTTAGATACGACACCAACACCGTCAGCTAACAGGTAGTTTATTGCACAGTTCTCTACTTTTAATAAAACCTCGATACAACTTGGTGAAGGTTGGAGCATAGAATACCCCTGCTCTATTTTAAATTCAGTTTGCCTAAATTTAAGAATGTCATGCAGAAAACAAGCAAGCGGTCCGGCAGCCATACCCGTTGCAGCTTCTTCTGTAATTCCATAAAGAGGAGCAAACATTCTTGTTGAAGCATCTCTCCCCAGAATATTAGCCTCAAGAGTAAAAACATAGAAACCAACAAGACCATATTTTTCAGAGATTTCTTTAATGATTTCATGGTTTGGACATAAACCATCAAGAGCTTCTCTACTTGTTACACCAACAAGCATAAATGCATTTCCTGTATTTACTATCATTGGATCTGAGAGAGTAATATCTGATGAAATACCAAGTGCTTCCAGAACTGCATTTTTTTCTATCACGCTAATATACTTAGGGGCTAACTGTTCCATATAGGAAAAATCACCATTAACTTGAATATCTCTTCTTCCATCGATGGTTTCTTTGGAAGTCATTGAATTTTGTAATGATCCAAGCTGCGACAAATAACTAAAAGTTGCAATAGTTGCATGCCCGCAATGAGCTATTTGCTTTTTTGGGGTGTAAAAATCAAGCTTAAAATCTGCAATTTTGGACTTTGATACAAAAGCCGTTTCAGATAAACCTACTTTTTTTGCTACAGCGAGTTTTTGTGACTCGTTTAAAGAGTCTGCATTAATTACAACCCCAGCAGGGTTACCCCCTTTTCCACCGTCGGTAAATGCATTCACGATTGCTACTTCAACTTTCATTGTTTGTTCCTTCTATGAATATTAAAGTGAGCTTAGCAATGTAGACTACACTCTAGGTCAAGCATTTTTGAACCTATAAATTTTATTTTTTGTTACTTCAATATAGTGGTCAATATTATTTTTCTGTATTTGTAATTTACCTAGATGCTCTTCAAGAAATGCTACGCAGAGCATGTGCTCGTTTTCATAAAATGCTTTGGTGTATTTTTTTATCTCACTCAAAGACATGCCAGAGTTTTTCATGCAAGAAACCCAATTAAGCACGTCTACATCCATTAAGTCATATGATCGATGGCCGCTTTCATCTTTTTCAGGCTTTTTGATAAGACCTTGTTTTTCATAATATCTAATTGTATGAATACCAAAGCCTGTTTTACTACTAAGCGTACCTATTTTCATATTATTAAACCTTTAGCTGACTAACTGCACCGCTTAACCTAGCTCTAAAAATTTAAGAGCTATATAATATTTCAAGATAATGTATAAATCGTAAACCAATTCCCATTTTAATCTTTATAGCTAAATCCTGAGTTCGTAACAATCTGCTTGTATATGGGTTTATTTAATGATGAAAAATTACGCCGATGATACAGAGTAATTAAATCCATTAAATTGCTTAAATATTTATACAAGTTGATATCACTAGTAGCACATTAAATTGCCAAATCAACTGCTTTTCGCGCATGTTCGTACGTCGTATCTAAAAGCCTAATATGCGTATCTTCTTGTTTAATTAGCATACCGATTTCAGTACACCCTAATATGACGGCCTCCGCTCCTTGCTCAGCAAGGGCATCAATTATTCTTAAATATTCAGCTTTAGATGATGTAAGAGCGCGCCCTAAACAAAGCTCTTTATAAATAACATTATGAACAATAGTCCTATCTGATTTTTCTGGAATTAAGACCGACAAACCGTGTTTTTCTTTTAACCGACTTTTATAAAAATCTTGCTCCATAGTAAAAGCAGTACCAAGTAAACCAACGGTTTTCACTCCCATTTTAATAAGTGTTTCTGCTGTTGCATCAGCGATATGGATCAAAGGGATAGTTATACTTTCCTGAATTTGGGGAGCAACTTTATACATCGTATTTGTGCAAATTAATAAAAAATCAGCACCTGCACGTTCGACATTTTTTGCCGCTGCGCAAAGTATATCCGAAGTTCCATTCCAATCACCTTTGTGTTGGAGTTTTTCGATTTGATCAAAATCAACGCTATACATGACAATTTTAGCTGAGTGTAAGCCGCCAAGTGACTCCTTAACGCCTTCATTTATCACTTTATAATATCCGGCAGAACTTTCCCAACTCATGCCACCTAAAAGACCAATTGTTTTCATACAGTGCCTAACACATATAGTATTGCAGTTGGTTTATCCTAGTAGTTAGCCAATTAATTGTCTATTACATAACGTTTTTATATACTGTTAAGTGTAACCAATTGTTTAAAATGTGGTTTATCTGGTTTAAGAATTTTTAAAATACATTCATCCACTACCAAGTCTTTTCATAAACAGATAACAACTTTACGCCTGTTGCTTTCGTTTATTGATAAATTATGTTTTGATGAATGAAGTTGAATTGCAAACCTTTGTTGTTTAACAGCTTCATTCATAACAGAGCCCGTAGAAGCTTAAATAACCTGAACTCTGGGTAAGAGATTTACTAACGTATTGAATCATGGTGATATTTAAGTTTATTTTCTCTAGCCAGAGATTTTCAGTGGAAACAAGGCGAATTTACGCCTCAATAGCGGGCCTATTGCAAGTAAATTCGACGCAGTTAGCGCTGAAAATAGCTGCTAGAGATAGATTTATTACCCGGAGTTCAGGTTAAATATAATAAGAGAAAATAATGGCAAAATTTAATAACAATAGCGTAGTTATATTAAGCGCAGTACGCACCGCTATAGGTGGTTTTGGTGGCAGTCTAAAAAATTTCACCCCTGCCGAACTTGGCACACTTTGCGCAAAAGAAGCCATTTTAAGAGCCAAACTGTCACCCGTTCAGATCGGCTCATGTGTAGTAGGTAAAGTAATACATAATGGCCCTAAAGATGCTTATCTATCGAGAGTTATTGGCTTAGACGCAGGATTACCTATCAGCAGTCACGCAGTGACACTCAACCGACTATGTGGCTCGGGTTTAGAAGCCATTATACAAGCAGCCCAGCAAATCCAATTAGGCGATGTAGATGCAGCTTTAGCAGGCGGAGCAGAAAGCATGAGCAGCTCTGGTTATACCTTAGAAAGTAACCGGTGGGGCAAAAAAATGGGTAATAGTATCATGGTGGATGAATTAACCACCACATTACAAGATCCGTGGGATAATAACCCAATGGGAATAACGGCTGAAAACATTGCAGAAAAGTATAATATTACTCGTGCGCAACAAGACACCTACGCAGCCCAAAGCCATCATAAAGCGTCGAAAGCTATTATCGCAGGGCATTTTAAAGAACAAATTATTGCTATAGAAATCAAATCAAGAAATAGCGTCCACATTTTTGATACTGACGAGCATGTTCGCGCTGATACAACGGTAAAAAAACTATCGACCTTACCACCCTATTTTAAACAAAATGGCACAGTAACAGCAGCAACATCATCCGGTATTAACGATGCAGCGGCAATGTTGGTACTTATGTCAGAACAAAAAGCGCAAAAGCAAGGCTTAAAGCCTCTGGGAAGATTAGTCGGTTATGCAAGAGCTGGTGTGGCCCCCGCATTAATGGGAACAGGGCCTATCCCAGCTGTAAAACAGGTATTGGAAAAAACAGGGTTAACAATCGACGATATGGATGTGATTGAGTCAAATGAAGCCTTTGCCGTACAAGCGTTGTGCGTAGCACACGAGCTAAATTTTCCTGAACACAAAGTAAATCCAAATGGCGGCGCAATTGCTTTAGGTCACCCTGTTGGCGCAACAGGCGCTATTTTATCTACCAAGTGCCTTTACGAACTTAAACGTATTAATGGTAAATACGGTTTGGTCACCATGTGTATTGGTGGCGGACAAGGTATTGCAGCCATTTTTGAAGTGCTTTGACTGCGAAATTGTTGTTTGATTAATTTATAAAAACATTTATAAGAAAATAAGATATTAAACAAACATGCCGTTAATTACATTATTACTCTCATCTCTCAGTACAACCCTCTCCTGCGGGGCTTAATGCCCCACAGTTTATTTATCGGTCCGCTACTCACTTGTATATCAGGAATTTTTAACACCGTTAGCGACTGGTTTATCCATCACATTAATTAAGCATTATTGCGAAATTGGTATAAGCTATATTCAACAATAAAGCCTAAAAAAATGATGCTTTATCTTACCCTATGTTACTACCGTAACCTGAAGCCATTAGTTATTTTTTGTAGCTGTTTACTAAGTTGATCTAGCTCCATACTCGCAGCGGATACCTGATCAGCACCAGCCGCGTTATCAATAGCAGCTTGTTTAATTGAATCAATACTATGCGCAATTTCTTCAGACATGCTACTTTGTTCATGCGCTGCTGTTGCAATAATTTCAGCTCGGCGAGCTATATAATCTATTTGGTCAACGCTATTTTTTAATAATTTTTCGCTTTGGTTACAATGTGCGAGGCAAGAGCGCAGCTAACTGCTTTAAATCCGTTTAAGCAGCTTATTTTATTTATCCAAACCATTGTTTTAATGTTTCTTTTGCTTTTATCGCATGTTCACTTTTAATATAAGCAGCTACAGCCGCAAATGCTGCGACTAAAACACCAAGATCATCAGAATAACCTATGATAGGTGTAATATCAGGGATCGCGTCTATTGGCGAGATAAAATATCCAAGCCCACTATAAACTGTAGTCTTAGCCCAAATCGGTGTGTCTGAATCTTGAGCTGAGTAATATAGCTTTAGTGCTGGTTCTAGGACTATTTTTCCTGCAACCTTCGCAAAGTTTTTAGTTTTATCCCAAAAACTATTTTCGCTGAACTCTTTTTCAAATTTATTATCTGACAATTTTAATTACTCCATTTCTGATTGAAAGCACCTCTCACTTAAGGGCTTGATTTTTTTAAACTGTCCTAATCATCAGTAATCAAATTAGAAGATGCTCTTTTATAGTCCCAATTTTTGAGCCAAGTATTGTTGGTTTACTTTTATCATCTGATATGGCGTTAATGACATAAATTAAATGGACACACTGATCAATATACCTTTCAGTTGGTGCCCAATACATAGGTACCATTCCTATTACAGCAAACCATAATTCTAATAGGCCTTGGTCTTCAGGAGTTGTTGAAGTTTATTACCGTGTTTGGATTCACTCTTAACGGCTAAAACAGACAGCGCTCTGAATTAATAAATAATACCGTTGTACTAAATTTACTTTTTAGGTTAAAAATTTATCTTTTACTAATGCGTTACTTTCATTTCATCCAGTAAATAAGCTGTTTGTACTCTTAAGCCTAAATTAGGCGCATGAAAATACGCTGCATGATGCAGTTTCAACTTTTCTACTGAGTAATTTAAGTTTTATGCTAGTAGCTTTTCGCAGTTACTTATATTGAATCGCCGTTTTCTGTTTAAATTTTCACAGTAGCTTACTTGTGAGCTGGGTCGCCCTACTGCACCATGAAATACGCGTGTAAATTGTGTGGTGAGTTTTAACCAGTTTTCTGGAGAACAAACTATTACAGCGTTAAGTGACTGGTCTCATTTTACGTTTTTATCATAACGTTTTAAGTAATAAGCCGTTTAACCACATACTCTAAATTAATGCCCTCTTGGTAATTAAATGTTGATTAACTAAGAGGGTATGAGGCGCTGCGCTTTTAGGGCACACATTGCTTGAATCAAAACGATTTTACCAATTTAATTTTGATTCAAAAAGTCATAGCTTTAGGCTATTTTTTATTAATTATTACTTTTATAGGTTTACGTGAAATAATTAACTCGCTTTACCTGTCTTATACCCCAAGTATGAGAGCTATTACAGCTTTTAAAAGCATTAAATATAAAATTATAAGAGGTCCAAATGGAATTTACGAATAAACGCACCATCCTAATTACAGCATCTTTATTGTTGGTGTTAGCGATATCACAGGCTATTTTTTCTGCCCTTTACAGTGCTCAAATTAGCTTTTCAAGACAGTTTGCTTGGGGACTAGAAGCACTCGTTTTTACTTTACTTGTTGCCTTTTCGGGTTCTGCCATGGTGCAAGCAAAAAACGCTCAACTGGGATGGTCAGCTATCGCGTTTAGCGCAGTACTTAACATAGTTCAGGTAAGCATTGGCCTAACTTTGTTTTCAACATTTGGAAAAGTTGCGGGTACCGTAGAAGGCGCACAACCTTTAATTGGTGGCGTGGTTTCTTTGTCATTCATGATTTACTACGCAGCAAAAGTATTATTGGGATTAGCAGCGCTTGTTTTTGGACTATCTTTTATCGCTAAAGGTGGCAAAGCCATTGGCGGACTTACAGCCTTAGCTGGCGGAGTTGCAATGTTAGCCAATGGTATTTTAATAACCTTTGGCCGTGATGGATTCCTTCCATCAGCTGTTGCTGGCGCTTCAGGCATGATTGCAACGTTACTTTTAGCAATATGTTTAATAAGCCTTTACCGTAAAGCAGACTAAGGCTTAATACTTTATAAGTAATGTGCTTACTTAAATAAGTTATAAACATCGGCGTATATTAGAGTGCTAATTCGCCGATGTTTTACGTTTAATGTGACAGCCATCTTATTTTTTAAGACCAATTCACAAAGAGGATATGAGACGCTGCGCTTTTAGAGGGAATAATAGATTGAATCAAAGTTTATATCGGTAGACGATTTCTTTAGGTGTAAATGCTCAATCATTTTTTATAAATAACTTGGTAATATAATTTTTGCCGTTATCTTGGATATAATGTATTTCAACATAACCTCCATCAAAAATAACCTTATCGTTATATTTCCGGTTTGCAAAAAAATATGGCGCTGTTTGATAGTTATTATATTTAAAAAATACTCCTGACACTGAAAAACTCTGTGTTCGACTTGCCCCTTCTTTTTCTACTAATTTTTCAATTTCGCCTGTTACAACTCTCTTCTCATGCGATTTTATTTTAGCTATATATTGCATTTTTGAATATAAAGAAGTTATAGAAACTAGATTGTAAATAATAAAAATAAAAAATAAGACGAAGAAATTAAACTTAAAAAACCGTTTAATATATAAACTGTATAATTTTTTGAGCCTCCCAATAAAGATTAAACTTATAACTATAAAAAGCACATATGGCAAAAATTCAATGCTATTAAAGCTAATTGTTGTCTCGTAGTAGTTTTTCATCATATGCACTTAAAATGTCTCAATTTTTACACGACTAAATCAACCACCATGTTCGAAATACAAAGAACTCTCTCAAGACCGATTCACAAAGAGGGTAAGAGACGCTGCGCTTTCAGAGGTTACATCAAACACTTTTAACCAATTGATGTATGAAGTCAAGATTTGATAATCATATAGAAAGCTCCTTGAGTTTTTCGATACAGTTGTGTTGACCAAAACATAAACAGTATCTCGAGGAGCTTAGTATGAAACTATATGGTGGAATTGACTTGCATTCAAATAATAGTGTTATTGCTATCATTAATGAACAGGGTGAAACGCTTAGCTGCAAGCGTTTAAATAATGACATTTCTGTCATTTTATCTTTTTTAGCCCCTTATAAAGACAAGTTAACAGGGCTTGTTGTCGAATCAACATTTAATTGGTATTGGTTAGTTGATGCATTAATGGATGCAGAATTTAAACTACACTTAGCGAACCCTGCTGCTATCCAGCAATATTCTGGATTAAAGTATGCTGACGACCATAGTGATGCACGTTGGCTAGCTGAAATGCTACGTCTAATATATTTACCCCCGTGAACTCAGGGCTGTTCGCGACTTAATGCGTAAACGAATGGACATTGTTCAACAGTCCACTAAAAATTTATTATCAGTGCAAAGTTGTTACATGCGACACCTTGGATACAAGCTCAGTAGCAACAAAATAAAACAAATGGCCGCTATCAGAAAAGGCGTTGATACTGAGCAGGTACACGCAGACTTTAGCTCAATGAATACAGCACTGTCAGTCATTTCTAACCTCTCATTAATACGCTGTGCCCAACAGCAAATTAATGTGATAGAGGGGGCTATTTTAAAACAAATATCACTCTCCCCTGAATTTATAAACCTATCCAGTATTGATGGAGTTGGGAATACTTTAGCACTGACTATTATGTTAGAAACCGGCACGATTAAACGTTTTGATAGCCCAGGAAATTTCTCATCGTATTGCCGCTGTGTTAAAGGGGCAAGGTACAGCAATGGAAAGAAAAAAGGCGCTACGAATCAAAAGAATGGTAATCGTTATTTAGCGTGGGCCTTTACTGAGGCTGCTAATTTTGCAATTCGTTATAACCCAACAGTTAAAAAATATTATCAACGAAAACTGGCTAAAACAAACAAGGTAGTTGCGATTAAAACGGTTGTACATAAGCTCGCAAGAGCGTGTTATCACGTACTTAAAGACAATGTACCATTCGATGAACACAAGGCGTTTGCTTAGCGTCTATAAAACAAATTAGGTTAACGTGTTGAGCTAGTAATGGGGTTGGTAAAACCATTAGATTTGATTGAGCCTGCACGTTAACCGCTCATATTTTAAATACTGGATATGCCCAATGTTTGAGCCACAAAGGGTTGGTTATGTGTAAGCATAAACCACAGACTTGTTACAGCGCAGTGTGTAAACACAGCCAGAACTGGACTGACATTGGTACTAAACGATGACTGAGGCGAAAGCCAAGGGCCTTAATTAATCATCAATAATGCTTAATTAAACTGCCTAAATTCATATGGCGTTCTTTATTCAAACCAAGGTGCATATTCGCACCAATCGACGTCATTACTAGGTGCGTAGTCATATTTAAATTGAGTTTAAATAATAAGAACACTTGGTTTTTGAATAAAAAGATCAAGAAAACACAGCTGCCTGCTTGATCGGAACTTTCTAATGGGTGACCCTGACGAATCCTAAATTAAGAACTACCACCATCAGATCATTGGCATTTAAGTGGATACGAATCCTATTTAGGTGCTGGAAAACACATACGATCTACGATGAATCAACTTACTTAACTACATTGGAAAGTGAGCTTTAGTACTAAAATAATATTAAACTAAAAAATAAAGTTAATACACAAAATATAAATGCTAATACAATTGCCGCTTTATTTTCTGCAAACGAACAGAAAATACCAAGCCCAATACTTTTAAAACCTAAGAGCTTTGTACTGGTATATGCCACAATGCCGCAAATGTGCATTAAAGTTAATACTTGTAACGTTGTCAGTGGTAATTCGTTTACCTCAAACCAAACAAATAAAGCTACAGCACCAAAAAATAAAGTTGAATAGTAAAAACCAATTAAAGAGTTTAACCCAACAGTTTTCAAGTTCCGTTCAACTCGATCGTTAGCAAGGTTTTGACTTAATTTCTTGAAGATAGAATCCATATTCCCTTTAGTGCTAACGAGCCTGTAGATTAACTCGTTTTTTATTTGTTTTTATTGATAAACAAACCATAGCTGAGTTCCTATTTTGGTTCAATCTATTACTGTACTTTTACGCAGCATATCAAGAAGTGTTTGATCGTGTTTTGCAGTTTTTCTATATTATGAACAAGGCAATACTGTTGCCATTGCGTATTCACTTTCGCTTGACCCCGTAAGGTCAATTTATTCATGCCTTTGTTGGCGGTAATATTGCGCTTTTTATTTAAAGGAAAGTAGGCTCAAAACAGCCGAGTCGTTTGCCATTCTTTAATAAACAGCTGTCGTCGCCCCGTCGGGCTGTATATTTGACCTTCATTTTGTCGATGTAGCTTATCTTTTTGCGTGATTCATTATTTATAAACTGTACTCTGCATACTGTTTTTGTTGACTTTTTTCGTAAAATTAGGATGGGTGTCATCCTAATTCCTTTGCAAAAACAGTGGCTAGGCCCGACGTTTGATAGGCCCCTGTTTTAAGGCTAGTCAAATAATCGGCTTCTTTTGCAACGGTGTAATCTATAAAGCCCGCTGGGCTAATTACAAATAAGTCATAATAACCTTTATCCGTTATAAACCCATCAAACCATGTATGATTTACTGTGGTAAGCTCTGATATTGAGAGATCAGGGTTATGCTTTGATAAGCTTTCCCAATTTTTTATTAATAAGTTTAAATCTGTTTTTGTACCTTTAAAATAATCGTAAAGTTGCTTGCTTTTTATATGGCTTATTGATGAAAGCTGGTTATACGTTTGTTTTTCTAATCCTTGGGCAGATATATATAAAGATAATACGGAAATTATGCCTGCGGGGAGTAAACCTAAAAGCAAAAATGAAAATAATAACTTAATTTTAATGGGCATGCTTGTACCGATTCGAGATTTTTGGACGCGAGATCATACATGACCTTTTCTCTTTTTATAAGAATCTACGCACTATTATTGTAAATAAACGTTAACGCTATTGTTATAAAAAGGATTAATAGAAAACTACACAAGACAGCCACGCTAATTGAATTAAAAAACTGTCCCTGCTTAAAGTGTAAAATTTTAAATGGGTGTAATCGTTAATTTCTCGAGAGATATTTGGATCAATATTCATTACGGGAGATGAACCACCCATTGCACTTTCTGCTAATAAAAAGCGCATGATGGGTGGTGTGGGGGCTTAAGGTTAGAGACCTCCGGCTACCCGATTAGCATTTAATTACACTTAATTTCCGCTTTTTTCCAAGGGTGATCAAATGAAACACCAGCAGTTCCGGCTGCAAAGGAGTTATTTTTGCCCAATTCTGAAGTTACTTCAGTGTAACCATTTGGACATAATTCCTTTGCGCGCATATCCCAGTATGTGTTCACTGTCTCAGTGGAGTTTGTGCCATTACCTAAATATTCAACATAATAGTGGTTTTCGCCTAGCGCTTTATCTTTGTAACCACCTGACCATGTATGTGCCTGATAGCCCGTTGCACAACCAGCTAATAATAAGAACCCTGTAATTGATAAGATAAACTTCATTGTTTCTCCAAACCTGACTTGAATGCTAACGAGCCTGTAGATTAACTCGTTTTTTTATTTGTTTTTATTGATAAACAAATCATAGCTGAGTTCCTATTTTGGTTCAATCTATTACTGTACTTTTACTCAGCATATAAAGAAGTGTTTGATATTGTTTTAATTGACGTTTTGGAAGAGGTTACGGGTGTTTGAGTGGATTTATTTTAGGTTAAAAGGACTTCTCCTTCTTAACGCATCGTGTTTGCAGCTTTTCTATATTATGAACAAGGCAATACAGTTGCCATTGCGTATTCACTTTCGTTAGGGTTGTTATGAATAATGATTCTTCGAGACTTATTAAAATATCAACACTGTATACATCATTCTAACAGGTTTCAAAATATCGTAGAGGTATATCGCTTTTAGAGCATGGTATTACTTCCGTATACAATATTTCAGTCTCAATATCAGGATTATGCCTACCCGTTTGACTAATACTACTTTTATACAGATTTTTCTCATGGACATTATAAAGCGGTGAAATCCCGTATGTATCGCTTACCGAATACGGTCGATATTCTTCTAGTTTATCTATAATTTTTCCGCTTGCATTTATAATAACCCCCGAAATAGATTTCCTAAAAACATTTCCGTTTTGATTAAAATGACACCATTTATCAGTATCTTTTTCTGACCAAACAACCAAATGTTTTGATGTGCCAATTTTCCAGAACATATGTATATGATCCTAACGAGCCTGTAGATTAACTCGTTTTTTTATTTGTTTTTCTTGATAAACAAACCATAGCTGAGTTCCTATTTTGATTCAATCGATTACTGTATTTTATGCAGAATATAAAGTGGGAGTTTGGTGTTGTTTTAATTGCCGTTTTGGAAGGAATTACGGGGGTTGAGTGGCTTATTTGAGGTTAAAAGGGCTTCCCCTTCTTAATGCATCGTGTTTTGTAGCTTTTCTATATTATGAACAAGGCAATACAGTTGCCGCAGCGTAAGCTAAAGGCATTCACTTTCGTTTGACCCCGTAAGGTCAGTTTATTCATGCCTTTGTTGACGGTAATATTGCGCTTTTTATTTAAAAGGAAAGCAGGTTCTATACAACTAAGTCGTTTGCCATTTTTTAATAAACAGCTGTCGTCGCCCCATCGGGCTGTCTATTTTGACCTTCATTTTATCGATATAGCTCAGCTTTTTGCGTGATTCATTATTTATAAAAATGCACTCTGCATGCTGTTTTTGTTGACTTTTTTCGTAAAAACCAGGCAGGGTGTCATCCTAATTGCATGCCGAGTGCCGGAATAAATTTTCGGCTGCTTGCGCTTGTTAGCTACGCATGCTTTTCCAAAGAGTCCGCATAATCTTTAACTAGAACCGAAAACATGCTCTCAAATCTATCCATACCTTCATTCTCTTTCACAAACGTCAGCTCAATCACATTATGCATTCTGTCAGTTAATCGTGTTTTTAGCTCAACCGAGGGAAGCTTTGCAAATTGCCCAGAAATCATTGTGATGTCATAAAGTAATTCAATGCCGTGTATAAGGGGGCTTTCATTATCGCTCCATGCAATGGCTACAAATTGACAATTAAATTGCAACGGTGCCATTTTAAAGGCCCCGTTTAACAATGGGATTCCCAATTCTCTAGCTACCTCATCGTGTTTTTCTGTTGAAGTGCTTCCGCTAATTTCGACGTTACTTAGATTTGGCTCGATAGACTCAACCCACTTACCAAATTTTTCGATTACATTATCTATTGAGCTTGTTAAGTCTGTACGTTCCCATGAGTTATTTGGAAATATAGTCTCAAAGAGTGTGTCAAAATCAATAATTTCAATACATTTATGCTTATCTATAGCAACTAACTCTCTATTCAAATGCTCTTGAAAATGTCGCTTAAGATCAAAGTAGTGATTAAAGGCGATATTTTTTTCAGTCAGAAAATTCGATTTTGCGGCTAATTTAGAGCTATGAAATCTACTAATGACTAAAGAAACCGGAACTGAAATACTAGCTATAAAAATTGGAAGCTTTAGGAAATCCATAATATTTCCATAACTCTCTGGTTTTGGAATGCAAAAACACCAGATTGGAGACGAAAGATAAATTCCAATCCCCGAAAACAGTATTATTGGCCACCAGAATAATACGTGCTTATTAAGTGGTGCGTTATCATCAAGCTTTAATGGATTCCATATCATTCTTTATAGTTTACTCCTCGGTGCTACCCATGAGCTAAAAATTTTGTCTACGACATTTGTCGTTTTACAAACCGGCAAATGTCCATATATTACAATTAATTTATCTTAGCCATCAATTAACCACCTGTAAACAATTAGTTAACTGCCAATTTTTTTTAGTCAGTGCAGAAATACACCGAAATGGTGGAGATCAATAATATTGGACAAAACAACAAGCACTGTATATATATACACATCCCATTTGTTGGGGATTCATATCATCCTTTTAAACTATGATTGTCAATCAATAAATTTATTTTGAGCCCTTTTATTTTTACAAAACTTATAAGGATGGTTTTAATTTATCTTACTGTTGATATGATGACTCAATAATTACAATCATCTTTTTCTCTTTTTAATTATCAGTAAGGATCACCATGTCTAGCTATAACGAATCTCCAAAACAAGTTGAGCAGGCTACTCAAGGCTTTGTTATGCAACAAACTATGTTACGTATTAAGGATCCAAAGCCGTCGCTTGAATTTTACCAAAATGTATTAGGTATGAAGCTGTTAGGTAAGTATGATTTTCCTGGTATGGAGTTTACGCTTTACTTTTTAGGCTACGAGCCAGAGCAGCCAGAAGGTGATGATAAAACTAAAGCGGAATGGGTGTTTCGTCGCCCTGCGCTAATTGAGCTTACCCATAACTGGGGCACCGAAAACGACAACAGTTTTGTGGGATACCAAAGTGGTAACCAAGAACCAAAAGGCTTTGGCCACATTGGTATTAGTGTACCGAATGTTTACGAGGCCTGTGAGCGCTTTGCAAAATACGATGTAGAGTTTGTAAAAAAACCAGATGATGGTTCAATGAAAGGCTTAGCCTTTATTAAAGATCCTGACGGCTACTGGATAGAAATACTGTCTGCCGAAGGTATTACTGAAATTATTTTTTCTCAGTAATTATTCTTTTCAATTGCTAAAATATTACGGATAAAAAAAGCCTGCTAAAAAGCAGGCTTTGGGTATGTAGCAAGTAATGCTTAAAACATTACTTACGTAGTGCGTCTATTCGTGCATCGAGCGGTGGGTGAGATGAAAACAACTCAGCAACACCTTTGCCACTTGCAATACCAAAGGCCATCATAGAGCCTTCTAATTGCGACGGATGATTTTGCTTTAAACGCTCAAGGGCTGATCGCATTTTATCGGCACCTACCAATTTAGCCGCGCCGCTGTCGGCTGCAAACTCACGTTTGCGGCTGTAACTAGCAACCACTATGCTTGCTAGTACACCAAATAGCACTTGGAATAACATATCGAATAAGAAGTATGTCCAGCTACTGCCGCCCTCTTCTTCATCGCTATTAATAAAGTTATCTACAATGCCAGCCAGTACTTTTGCGGCAAATATTACAAAGGTGTTTACCACGCCTTGTATTAGCGTAAGCGTTACCATGTCGCCGTTAGCCACGTGCGATACTTCGTGGGCAAGTACGGCTTCGGCTTGATCTTTGGTCATGTTGTGCATTAAGCCTGTGCTTACTGCCACTAACGAGTTGTTTTTACTTGGGCCCGTTGCAAAGGCGTTCATTTCTGGGCTGTCGTAAATAGCCACTTCTGGCATTTTAATACCTGCTTTTTTTGCTTGCGCAGATACCGTTTGTACAAGCCAATGTTCGGTTTCGTTGCGGGGCTGTGTAATTACATGCGCGCCGGTTGATTTTTTAGCGATCCATTTCGACATAAATAACGAAATAAACGATCCACCAAAACCAAACACAGTGGCTATAAGTAAAATTCCGCCAAGGCTACGATGGCTTAAACCCAGCGCACTCATTATTATTGAAAGCACTACACCTAATACCAACATAACCGCTAGGTTAGTTAATAAAAACAAAAATACACGTTTCATATTGTCCTCACAAAATTAATATTGATCACCGAACGCTTAAAATAAATTAGGTTAAAGCAATCACTACGCTATGACACACTATGTCATAACGTTAGCGCTATTCTGTGACAAACTATGTCATAACACAAGTGTTATTTATGTGTTTATTGATAATTTTTTTAAGAAGGGTTTTATAGCAAATTTAAGACTGAAGTTTCTTTATAAATCAGTTTATTACAAGCTGTTATTTAGCTCTGCCATATCAATTGGAAAACCACGTTCACCTGCCAATATGCGCGCAACTTCACCAATATTTTCACAGCTATTATGTTTAAGATACGACCATTGGTGGGAACTGCGGTGATGGTTTACAGCAGGATCGCTGCTTATTATTCCTAATTTTATAAACTCAGACACTATTTGATCGGCAGCGATTAACGTTGACGATGCTTTAACATTTTCGGCCCGAGCATAACTAATATGCGAATATAAACTGACATCGGCTACGCGCAAAGTGTCGTCATCACCTGGGATTTGTTGCCCGCCAAACAAGGCATTATTTTGTGTGTTAGCAGTTTTAAACGCGGGTACAAACTCGGCTACATAATCTATTGCTGTTTGAGTACGTGCTTGCAATGCTGTTTTGTCCCACCCATCTTTAATATAGTGCAGGTATTTATCGGGGAGTTTAGGTTGAGCACTCATTGGTGTTGCATCAGCTAAGCCATCATTAAATAGCGTAATGTCGTTGGTCATGCCGTGTATTTGAAAATATCCATTTGGGTAAGGCGTTAGCTGCGCCATACCTTCTGGCGTACCACGGTTACCGTAAATAATTATTTCGGGTATTTGCCCACCAGCGCCTTGCCAATGAGTAATGTAAGAGGCTTTAAATTCAACCATGCGTTTTACATCTACCCCAACCAAGTCATCAATAATACCGGTTTGAAAACCACACGCATTAATTAGGTAATCTACTTCAATTATTTGCGTACAGGCTTGCAAATCAGGTTGTTCATTAAGGTTTGGCTCTGATTGGTATTCAATGCGCCACTTAAGTATTCGCTTATCATTGTTGGTATTTATAACTGGCGATACATTTTTAACATTAGTGCTTGTTAAAACGTGAGCGTGTTTGTACTGTGCAAGGGCCAGTTGAGCACTGGCCGATAAACGAAATATATTCCAACCATATTCTTGTGCAACAATGAGCGGAAACTTTAGCTTATCTAAATCTAAATGCTTAGCCACGGGTATCATCCACTCATTTAACGACGTAGGCTTGGCTACTTGTTTTTGCTTAGCAAGCTTTAGCATTTGCTCGCGGCTATATAACTGATAATAATGCTCTGGCTCACCTAACACTTTGTTGGCGCTGTCTTGCTCAACAAGCTCGCTATAGGCTTTTACTAATTTATCTAAACGCGGAAATAAATCCTCCGGTGAGTCGTCGTCGCGCTTGGGGACAGCAAATACTGTAGGGCGAACATCGATGGTATGAGGATAAAGGCGCGCAATATCTATACATTGCTTGAGTAAATCTATGCAGTCGTCGTCGGGTATTTCGCGATATAAGTTGCCACCTGAATGCAAATGGCACATTGGCGGGCCATCAATTAACGACTTTTTCTTTTCAAATACGTAAGTTTCTAACCCTAACGCAGCAAGCCTGATAGCTATAGTCGCACCCGCTGTTCCCCCACCTATTATGCCTACGCGTTTTTTAGGTAAACCATTATTTAGCGCTTTTGGCTCTGCACTTACGTGCGAATTTGGGGCGTAGCGTTTAATAAATGGGTGCGTCATATATTTAGTCGTGTCCTTGGTAACATTGTCTTTGAGCAAGCTTTATATTTATAAATGTTCATATGTGTACTAAGGCTGACTATTTCAAGATTTACTAAAAAAGTAAATATTTTAAAACCGCTTAAATGTTTATAGATAACGTACTAAGTAGGGTTTTGTATATTTGTAACTTAGGCGTTTGCTCGCTGTATGGGCTTATGGCAAGTATTGGAAACGGTAAACGTGCTTTGAGTGAATCAAGGTTTGCTTGATACTCGTCCATATTTTTATCTACTTGGTTTGCAATCCAACCAACGCAGTTTATACCCATACTTTGCATATGCGCAGCAGTTAGTAACGCATGATTTAAGCAACCTAGCTTCATGCCTACAACAAGTATTACCGGCATTTGCTCTGCTTTAACCCAGTCGTATAAATAATCGTTTTTATTAATAGGTAATGCCCAACCACCCGCACCTTCAGTAAGGATAATGTCAGCGCCCTGTTGTTTTACGTTTTTATAAGCATCACTTAGTTTATCTACAGTAATACTAACTCCAACTTTCTCAGCGGCTATGTGCGGCGCAATAGGGGGTGCAAACGCAAACGGATTTACTACGTCGTATTTAGCGCTCACTGTTGCGCTTTCCATTAGTATTAGAGCATCGGCGTTTACTAGCTGATCGAATGCCATTTCGCAGCCAGCAGCAAGGGGTTTAAAACCAATAGCTTGTTTTTTATGTTGGGCAAGTAACTTTAATAGCAAACTGGTAACGTGGGTTTTTCCGGCATCGGTGTCGGTGCCTGTTATAAAAAATTCTTTCATGCGTTGCCTTTAATGTCTTTGGGCTTATTTAGTGTTTTTCTAATGATAACAGCACCACATGATAAGACACACACGCTTTATTATTTATAAGCGGATACGCACTGCATACTTTTTTAAGCGCCGATTTGGTAAGTAACCCTTGGCGCGTATTGGTATGATTTTGCGTAGTTGCCCCTATAGCTTTAATTGAAGCAATCGCTTTTAAAGGTGTTGTGTATTCATCGGTGTAAATACGTTTTTTAGCGCTGTTAATAGTAAACCCTGTATTTTGGACTGATTGGTTTATATACAATTCACTATTAAAAGTATTTATGTGGCTGTTTGAATCAAGCGCTGCAAAAGCTGTTTTTATTTCATTAAGTGAGCCCTCTACCACAGTGCTTATGTACGCCTGCCCGCCTGGTTTTAATATGCTATAAAGTGATTGCATTAAAGCCGAAAAATTAGCAGACCATTGCACTGCAAAGTTACTGTAAATAACATCAACACTATTTGCTTGCAGCGGTAAGTTATCCATATCGGCGCATATTTTAGCTGTGGTTAAATCACTACTTTGCAGCATGTTTAAACTTAAATCTATTGCCACAACGCTTGAAAACATGCTTTGTAAGGTATGTGTATTAACAAGCGGGCCTGCGCCTAAATCAACGCATACCTTATTTTTATTAAAGCCTGGTTTTATAAGTTTAAATAGATCGCTCGCTGCGTGTTTTTGTACATTTGCATGGGTGTTATAATGCTCAGCTGCTTTTGAAAACTTACTTTGGGTGGACTTTTTAAGCTCCTTGCTTAGCTCTTTATCCAATTCGCTAGTTAACTCTTTATTTAACTCTCTATTTAACTCGCTACTCACTAGGCACGGTTTTACTTTACGTGTTTGCATTAAATCTGTTTTTAATACTGGCTGAGCAGTCATGCTATTGCACCTACTAAATGCTTAACTAAATGCGTTATGTCTTGCTCAGTATGTGCGGCGGTTAAAGTAATGCGTAAACGTGAGGTGTTATGTGCAACCGTGGGTGGGCGAATAGCCGTGAGCCAAATGCCCTGTTGTTTAAGTTTATCTGCCGCTTGCAACGTTTGCTCAGCGCAGCCTAATACAATGGGTTGTATGGCTGTGTTTGACTCCATTACTGCAATATTATGGGTGTTAGCGAGTTGCTTAAATAATGCGATATTTGCACTTAGCTTATCGCGCTTATCATCAGCTATTTTTATGCTTTTAATACGCGCAAGTGTGTGGTTTGCCATTAGCGGCGACATAGCGGTTGAATAGGTATAATCGCGATTAAACTGCAGCATGTATTCAATAAACTGTTTATTGCCTAATACACACGCGCCACTACTAGCCACTGATTTACCAAAGGTAATGACTAATATATCTGGCAGTGTAATGCCCTCTTCTAAAAGTACTTCGCAACTGCCTAAACCTGTTTTGCCTAATGCACCAAAGCCGTGTGCGTCGTCAATCATTAGCCATGCGTTGTGCTGTTTTGCAAGTGCGAGTAATTCTTTAAGAGGCGCGGTATCGCCATCCATCGAAAACACGCCTTCGCTTATAATAAGCTTGTTTTGCGCTTTTGATTTTTCGAGCCGTGAACGTAGGTGGTTCATTTCGTTATGATTAAAACGCACTAAAGCCGCGTTAGAGTGCAAAGCACCGTCAATCAAGCTTGCATGATTTAACTTATCTTGAAAAATAGCGCTGTTTTGTGCAGCGGCTTTATCTTGAAACAACGCTTTAATTACGCTGCTATTTGCACTAAACCCTGAGTTAAACAACATGCCTGCGCCATAACCAAATTGCTCGCATAAGTATTGCTCAAGCGCTTTTTGTTGCGCCTGATAACCTGTCACTAATGCAGAGCTGTGACTCCCTAATGCGTGGGAGTCATTAAGGTTAACAACCACGTCACCAAACCCTAAGTAGTCGTTACTGGCAAAATTAAGGTAGGTTTTGTCATTAACCGTTATGGTACGCGCTGTAGCATACTCTACTACGTGGCGTTTACGAAGCAGTGCATCTTGCAGGCGAGCCTGTAGATGCGTTTTTATAAAATCAAAAGGCATAAATATAAAAAAGCCTACGCTTCGTAAAACAATTCAGAGGTTGCTTTGTCGGCTACTTGCGATGAAAGCGAGGCTTCAACTGCTTCGTCTGAATAGTCGTGACGTTTTTCTGGGTTCATGCCTAGTTTTTTAATTAGGTTCATATCGGCATCAGCGTCTGGGTTTTCGGTGGTAAGTAGCTTATCACCATAAAATATTGAGTTAGCGCCTGCAAAAAAGCACATTGATTGCATTTGCTCGTTCATTGCGTTACGCCCCGCCGATAAACGTACATAACTGTGTGGCATCATAATACGCGCTGTTGCTATGGTACGTATAAATTCAAAATGATCTAAATCATCTGCGTTTTCAAGCGGTGTGCCTTTTACTTTAACCAGCATATTAATAGGCACGCTTTCTGGCTGTTGTGGCAAATTAGCTAGCTGCATAAGTAGTCCAAAGCGGTCACTTGCTTGCTCGCCCATACCGACTATTCCGCCCGAGCATACTTTCATACCGGCATCGCGGACGTGATCAATGGTATTTAATCTATCTTGAAAAGTACGGGTTGATATAATTTGCTCGTAATACTCAGGTGACGTGTCGAGGTTGTGATTGTAGTAATCAAGCCCTGCGTCACGAAGTTCATGGGCTTTTTCGTTTGTGAGTTTACCCAGCGTCATGCAGGTCTCTAACCCTAGCTCTTTTACTTCTTTAACCATTTGCGAAATGTATGGCATATCTCTGTCTTTTGGATCTGACCATGCAGCCCCCATACAAAAACGCGTCGCGCCTTTTTGTTTTGCAAGGCGCGCTTGCTCTACTACTTTTTCTACTTCTATTAAGCGTTCACGTTCTAAATCTGTTCGGTAATGGCCAGATTGCGGGCAATACTTACAGTCTTCTGGGCAAGCGCCTGTTTTAATTGATAACAACGTAGAAATTTGCACTTCATTGGGGTTGAAGTTAGCACGGTGAACCGATGCGGCTTTAAACAGTAAATCGTTAAATGGCATTTCAAATAATGCTTTAACTTCAGCGTGGGTCCAATCGTGACGAACAGGTGCAAGTTCCATAATACTCTCTTATTTTTTTCATGACGGTTATATTGGCTTAGTCTACGAGTTGAAGTACCATTGTCAACGAAGTCCAGCAAGATAAAGTTTACATATGACTAAAAAGAATACGATTGACCTTGATTTTGATCGTGAGCACATTTGGCATCCATATACATCTATGACTAAGCCAATTCCGGTATACCCCGTTACACATGCCAATCACAATATTATTCACCTTGAAACTGGCGAGCAATTAATCGATGGGATGGCCTCGTGGTGGAGCGCAATACATGGCTATAACCACCCGGTTATAAATAACGCCATGATTGAGCAAATTAATAATATGAGCCACATTATGTTTGGCGGTATTACGCATAACAGCGCAGTTGAGCTGTGCAAAAAAATAGTAAATATAACGCCGCCTAGTTTAACTAGAGTGTTTTTAGCCGACAGCGGATCAGTTAGCGTAGAAGTGGCTATAAAAATGGCGTTGCAATATTGGTTAAGCCAAGGTATTACTACAAAACAAAAGCTAATGACACCTTACAAGGGCTACCATGGCGACACCTTTGCAGCTATGAGCGTATGTGACCCCGTTAACTCAATGCATAGTTTGTATAGAGGCTTTTTACCTGAGCATGTTTTTGTACCCGCGCCAGTAAGTAAGTTTGGAAGCAAATTTAACCAAGCAGAAGCCCGAGAGCTTGAAGAATACTTTAAAGCAAACCACAACCAAGTAGCCGCCTTTATAATTGAGCCTATTGTACAAAACGCGGGGGGTATGAACTTTTATCACCCTGATTATTTAGCCTGCGTCCGTAAATTATGCACCCACTATAATGTACTGCTAATTTGTGACGAAATTGCCACAGGCTTTGGCCGTACAGGTAAATTATTTGCTGTAGAGCACGCCAATATAGAGCCCGATATAATGTGTATTGGTAAAGCATTAACTGGCGGCTCGATGACGCTATCGGCCACTATAACTAGCGATAAAATAGCCATTGGCATAAGCGAAGGTGAAGCGGGTGTTCTAATGCATGGCCCTACTTTTATGGGTAATCCGCTTGCTTGTGCAGCGGCCTGTGCAAGCATTGACTTGTTACTTGAGCAAAACTGGAAACACCGAATAAACCAAATTAATACCCAACTACAACAACTTAATAAATGCAGTGAACTAGATGCGGTTGCTAATGTGCGTATTTTAGGCGCAATAGGTGTTGTTGAACTCAACGATGCTGCGGGGAATGTTGATGTTGCTAAAATTCAGGCTTATTTTGTAAAGCAAGGCGTATGGATACGTCCCTTTGGTAAACTAATTTATTTAATGCCACCGTATATAAGTGATGACGAAAGTATTAAAGCACTGTGTGATGCTATTTATAAGGCAATTAACAACAAGCAGTATTAACGCTTGTTGTTAATTGATCTAAGCTCTGAATAATAAATCTACCTTACAGAGTTCAGGCTAGTTAATGAAATGACTTAGACCAAGTAAAGCCAACCCTGCAAAAAGCCATATAGAACCAAAGTTCTGCCAAAGCAGCGCATTTTTATAGACCCTCGATGGGTTGTCTTTATCAACCAACAATGTACACGACTGCCCTTGTTTGTATAAGTTAAATAAGGGCTCATCTAAGTCAACCACGACACTGTGCATATCACCATTAAAACGAAAACTAACCAGCATTGACTGCTGTTGAACGAGATCCAAAGGTGATACCCGTGTATTAACCACTGACGTAATTGTGCTAATTTCACATACTCGCCAATGATGTTTGCGTATTTTACATTTCAACCATCTAAAAAATGGCAGTAAACCAGCACCAATAAAACACACACTCAAAATTAATAGCATATTAGTCATCAAATATTAACCTTCTAATGATTGGTAAACGCTATTCGCTGCAATCAAATCGCTCAGCGCCGTTCCTACCGATTTGAATACCGTAATATCTGTTTCATTAAAACGGGCGTAGCTATTTACTTTTGCCAAATCGGATAACTCAGCGCGAATATCGTGTGCTCTAAACACTCCTTCTTTAATGGGTTGCAGCACCTCGCCAGCCTCGCCTAGCACATTTACTCTGCTATCAACGTATACATGACTGCGGGTAATCGTTGTCGTGTCGCATTCACGTTGCTCACTATGATGATTACCAATTAGATCAACATGAGTGCCCGGTTTTAACCATGCGCCGTTAAATAAAGGCGTTGGCGACCCTGTTGCACAGCTGATCACATCGGCGCTAAAAATAACTTCCTCGGTACTTTTACCCATAACAAAATCGATATAAGGAAATGCCTGCTCAAGCGAATGTTGTAATGCCGTTACTTTTTCAACATTACGTGCAATTAATGTCACCCGAGTAAAATTACGAACCGTTAAATGTGCCTTGACCATGTATAACGCTAAGTTACCACTACCAAAAAAAACTAAGTGATTGCTGTTTTCTCTGGATAAATACCGGCTCGCTAAGGCTGATACGGCTGCGGTGCGCCACAGCGTAATGCGCGTGCCATCCACCAAAGCTAAGGGCTCGCCATGATCCCGTGAGAACAACATAATTTTGGAATATAACGAGTCATATTCTGTGTGTGTATTGCTAGGGAAATAAGTAAACGCCTTAACACCAATAACTTGTTCATTCCACGCAGGTAATACAGCAAAGGCATCACGATTTGTCTTAGTGGGCTCAAGCTCGTATACATTGCGTTTAGGCATGCAAAAGTTAGATGCAAAACCTTTTTGTAGTGCAATTAGCAATGATTCAAAATTAAGAGCATCATCAATGTGTTCTGCATTTATTATTTTCATGTTTAGACTCCAATTTAAATAATGTCGGTGTATAAGTACAATTTGACCATTGATTGCATTAGCACACGATTAAGACATGTACCATAGTAGAAACAAACCAATTTTGCATACAGCATACTTTTAATAAAGTTTTAACTAATCTATATATGCCAATAAAAATGCCGAACAGTTTCCTGTTCAGCATTAAGGTTGTAATGTGTCAATTATAACTACCGCTAATCAAAATTTAAGGGTTAACTTACCTAAAAACCAACCACATTATTCAAACAACTTACAACCTTTTAGGGGAAAATTAAAACTCAATACGCGCGCCTAACGAGACATTCAACGAAGGCACGACCATCTCAAACAGTGTTTTCAAACTGGCTATAACGCAAGCCCATATTAAGCACTAGATTATCTGTTGCTTGCCATTGAATAATTAAAATAAAACGCTAATGAAGTGGTATAAGAATCTTCTTCACGACTACGTACTCCTCTTTCGATAAAGTCACCTCCTAGTGCATCAGCAGACATATCGTTTTCACCAGCCGTTGTTTGTACCTATTTTATTTATTTGCTTTTTATTATATGTAAACATAAAAATGTTCCTTTATTCCCATTGATTTTTTATCCACCTAACAAGTGGCGATAAAAATATACACTTATTACATATTGCATACAATATTAAATATACATTAATTTAAACAGAATTAAAATTCTGACAATGTGAAGCAATAAGCCAATTGACTTATCAATATTATTTAAAATGATAAATGGAAAGGTTGTTCATATTTATTAAAACTAGGGCGTGTTGACCTTCGTGATTGATTTTGCAGCTAACTGTTTGGTATTTGGGCAAGGCAGCGCCTATAGTGTGTGGTTATTCCCCATAAGTAGGCGATAACGCAGCATAAATGCCAAACATGCGCTGCTCTTTGGGTTCTTCTAGGGACGATTGACTCTTTGTTGCCTACATGGATGCAGGTAAAGGGCGTGAGCAGGACGCGGAAGCTTTGCTCGGTTTTTACTTAGCCCACCCTCGGGCCGCGATTAAACCGTCCCTAGAGAGAGGAAAAGCCATTAGTATTTAAGTAACAACTCTTAATAAATGTAAAAATAGCCTCAATGCTTTTTTATTTTTTGAGCCTTGTAGCCCATAACGCAGAAGCGTTATTACAAGAGATGTTGTGAAAAACGATTTACAAGCTCATCAACCCAAAGAGCAAGCAAATAAGTAAGCTTTCTTTAACCTCACAAGTAAAACCCATGATTATAATGCTATATGACCTACCTATAAACCATACTAATTTTTAGGCTACTGCCTCAGACTTTTGCCACTGTGCGCTTTAGCATGTTAACTTTATTTTTACCCTTGCCGAAAGTATTTTAACTGATACAATCAATTTGTATAATGTATACAATATGTATTTATAAGAGGAAGTATAATGAAAAAAAACAGTAAAGATTGGCGAAATACGGTTATGCCGGCGGTATTTACATGGCTGAAGGAATCTGAATCTGGAGCCCTTGAAATTGACCTTGATACAACAAAAAAATACGCTGCGAATATTTTAAAAGCTCAAGGAAAAGGTGGAACCAGAATGGGCGGGCTTGTCGGCTCTGGTACTTTGGGTGAAAACAGTTATCTCAGTTCTGAGCAACGCCTGTCTTTACTAAAAGCCCTTTCTAGTGTTGCTCAAGAATACAAAGTTCCATTGATCAGCGGTGCAGCTGCAAAAACGAAAGAAGAGCTTTACAAAATAGTTACAGAGCTTGCGACTGTTGGTGTAGATACCGTTATGGTGATGCCACCAAAAACGAAGGAAGCGCCTTGCGATAATGAAATGTATGCGTACTTTGCGCTTGCTGCAGCCGCTGCAAAAGAGGCCGGCATAACAATAATGCCTTACAACAATCCTGACGCAGCCGGCTACCATGCGCTCTCAACGGCTCTCCTGACAAAGCTTGCAGCTCTTCCTGAAGTTACAGCGCTTAAAATATCAACAATAGACGTATCAGTTATTGAAACAATGATGCTAGATAACAAAAATTTAAAAGTCTTAGCGGGTGTTGACACCGTAACTGTACATGCGGGACTTGCTGGAGCTTGTGGCGGAATTACAGGTGTGGGCTGTGTATTCCCTAAAGCGAGTATAACTATGCAAGAGTATGTGAATAATGGAGAGTGGGCTGAAGCAAATAAAATTTCTCAGGCGATGAATTCCATATCTTATCTCGATGCACAACCGTTACTTTTGGAATACCTCAAGTTTGCTTTTGGAGTCCATCATAATGACGCTGACGGTGGGCTTCGCACCTTAGGCAAGAAATTGACTCAACAGCAAATTGATGACGTCCGTACACGATATATTAAAGCAAAAGAAAGACTTGAGATCCTAGATTTAATAGACTGATTTTTAATTCGATAATGCTAGGGAGTGTTGACCTTTCGTGATTAATTTTGCAGCAGTGTGTTTGGTATTTAAGCAAGGCAGAGCCTATGTGATGTGGTTACTCCCCATAAATAGGCGATAACACAGCATAAATGCCAAACATGCGCTGCCCGAAGGGTTCTACCTAGGGGCAATTAACTCTTTATTGCTCGGTTTTTACTTATTCTTACAGGGATGTAGGCCATTAGAGTAACGCAGGAGCAGTTACCGAGCCACTAGGTTACAAACCTCACGCCGCGATTAAATCGCCCCTAGATTGAACAAATTTCAACCCACAAAGATCAACACGCCCTAAGTATCATCGAGATTTATTATGTGGAAGGACTACTTTTTTCGTCTTCTAACTTGAGTAGTAACTTTTTAATATCGTTTTTTGCGCCCAAAATATGTTTTTTCAAAAAATCACAGGCTTTTTTAGTATCTTTTGAACGACAGTGAGCTAACAATATGCGGTGCTCTTCGGGCGCAGTTGTTAAGCCACCCGCTAGTAAAATATGCATACGTACATAACGTTCTGAATTTTTACTATACATGTCAACAAGTTCAAGGGTTTGTGGGCGTTGTGCGCGTGAATACAATTTACCATGAAAGCGGCTATTTAAATCACCCGTTACGAGATGGGTGTCCCCCGCATCCATAGCGCTTTCAAGCTCGGTTAAAATGAGCTCCGCATCAATTAAATCTTGTTCTGTTAAACCGCCTATTGAATGGCTTAGTAGCTCAGCTTCAAGTAACGCCCTTATATCAAAAATTTCATCAATTTGTGATGCTGAAAGTTCTGTTGCTGTCGCCCCTTTGTGCGCCTCAAAGTTAACCAAACCTTCTGCCTCAAGCTGTAATAATGCCTCTCGAACAGGAATTCGGCTGACATTTAGCTCCGTAGCCAATGCCGCTTGGCGAAGTGGCTCTCCTCCTTTAATTTCTCCGGAGAGGATCTTTGCGCGAATAGCTTCTGCAACGAGCTGAGTTCGGGTTTTGTGCTCAATAGCCATGATATTCCTATAAATTGCATTTAGCATACATTATACGTACCTAGGCTAATAAACCAAGGTACAATGCCATTAAAGCCTTATAAGATAACATAAATAGGGACAAAAGAAATTTCCATCCCTATCTATTTTTTATGACTGATAACAAATGGGTCTCATAAATCGCAACATTGCATTTGTTCCTACAGAAGTACTTCGTACATCAGTTGAGCTTGGGAATGGCCCACCGTGGTTCATTGAAGCACATACTTCAACGCCTGTTGGCATTTGGTTTTTTATCAAGCGGCCCACTTTATATTGTAGCGCTTCGATAAGACTATCCGCTTTATTTAAATCAGCTTCAGTACCATGAATACTGGCAGTTAGTTGCCCTTGAAGTTGATTTATTAACGTCATCAGCTGGTGTTCACTGTCGTAGCGCACAATTAATGCTGCGGGACCGAATACTTCTTCATTCAAAGCAGGGGTTGTTAAAAAATCATCTGCATTACAAGCAAATACATGCGCATCGGCATGAAATGCGTGCTCAAGTTTCCCCTTACCTAGCACATTTACCTGTGCAAGTTGGCTGCGCTCTTCTACTTGGTGTTTAAACGTTTTTACAATTCCTGGAGTGAGTAAGGTGTCTGATGGTGCATCATTAATAAACGCAGTAATATGCGCTTCAAGTTCATCACATCCTGTTGGCACTAACCAAAGCCCTGGGCTGGTACAAAACTGCCCGTTACCCATCAACATTGACTGGCAAAGCGACTGTGCCATTTCTTTGCTGTGCTCAATGGCCTTATTGGGTAAAATAACTTGTGGGTTAATACTGCCTAATTCACCATAAAATGGAATTGGCTCTTCACGCTTCGTAATCGTTTCTAGTAGTTTGTTGGCAACATTAAATGATCCGGTAAACCCCACTGCTTTTATTACAGGTGCAGCAACTAGCTGATGCGACATATCATAGTCTTTACTTTGCACCATCGCAAATACCCCTAAAGGCATCGCACACTTTTTAATAGCAGCAAGCGCCGCACGTGCCATCAACTCGCCAGTACCTGGGTGCGCCGTATGATTTTTTACAATCACAGGGCAACCCGCAGCAAGGGCTGCTGCCGTATCGCCACCAAGTGTTGAAAAAGCATATGGGAAATTAGAAGCACCAAATACAGCGACTGGTCCAAGCGGTAAATAGTTAAGTTCTGTATGTGGTTTTGGTAGCGGTGCTCTTGTTGCTTCTGCCTCATCCACTATTTTTAAACCCAGTGCTGATGCAGGGTTTTTGCGTAATGCATCGGCAAAAGCCTTAAGTTGATTTACAGTGCGCATACGCTCACCTTGCAAACGTGCAAGTGGTAGGTTGGTCTCTTGCTGGGTTTGCTCAAGTAACTCATCACCAAGTGCTAAGATTTGCTCTGCAATGCACGTTAAAAAATCAGCACGTTGTGTAAAACTGGTTTTACGATACTGATAAAATGCCGATTGCGCAGCTTCTGTCGCACCATCTAACTCTTCGGTACTGAGATTAAAAAAGCGCGTTGGCAGTGATTCATTACGTGCTGGAGAAAATCCATTAAATTCACCATTCGCTGAATCACCGATCCATTGCCCTGCTACTAAACTTTGTCCTGTTAATGTCATGCTTTGCTCCTGATTAAATTACTTGAAACCCAAATGCATATGGGTCGTCGTCATCCACTGTGATCGTGCTTGTGCCCGTCACCTTAGACCAACCTTGAATACTTGGTAAAATAGCTGTTATGCCTGCAATTTCGGTTACTTTTTCAATACAACCAATAAATTGGCTACCGATATAGCTTTCATGAGTGAAACTTTGCCCTTGAGCCAATTGCCCCTTGGCAAATAGTTGTGCCATACGGGCACTTGTACCTGTTCCACATGGCGACCGATCAATGGCTTTATCACCATAAAAAACAGCATTTGCTGCGTTTGAATTGGCATTTTTTGGTGTGCCGGTCCATAAAACATGACTTGCACCTTGAACCGTTGGATCAAGCGGGTGCGTACACTTTATTTTCGCGTTTATCGCATCTCGCACCAGTGGGCTATACTTTAAAATTTGCCCAGCAGTTAAATGTTCAATGCCTTTAAAATTGTCTTGTGGTTCAACAATAATGTAGAAGTTACCTCCATAGGCAATATCCACATTAAGCTCACCCAATTCATCCACTTCAATGACAATTGACTGATGTGCTAAGTAAGCGGGAACATTATAAATTTTTACCCACTGAACTTTGCCATCAATCATTTCATAATTGATTTGAACACGCCCAGCTGGCGTGTCCAATAACAGAGTCCCCGGCACTTTTGCATGAAGCAAACCATGCTCTAAAGCAAACGTGACAATGCCTATTGTGCCGTGCCCACACATGGGTAAGCACCCTGATGTTTCCACAAATAAAATAGCGGCATCGCCATCTTCTGTGGTTGGCGGATATAAAAACCCTCCTGACATCATATCGTGGCCACGAGGCTCAAACATCAAAGATTGACGTATCCAATCGTGATTTTTTAAAAAGTCTTGGCGCTTATCACTCATCGTCAGACCGCTCAATTGTGGATGACCACTGGTTATAAGCCTAACTGGATTGCCACAGGTGTGACCGTCAATACAAAAAAAGGTCCCTTTGCGCATAACTTAGCCCAATTTTAATTTAATTAAGTCAACCCGGCTTGCCATCGCTTTGTTATAAAACGCAGTGGCAGCTACTTTCTTGCATAATGTTCCCAATCCAATAATACACTGAGCACACTCATTAATAAGCTCATCGATCGTTTTTGCTACTGCTGTAAAATTAATCGAGTAACCTGCATTGAACTGAGTCTTTGCTGCAACAAAGACTGTTTGCCAATTTACTGTCATTTTAACCACCTGATTGATGTTTAGACTTGATATAGTATGTATATTGTATACAATAATCAACATTCTATTTTAGCATTTTATTAATTTACTCTTCGTATGGTTCTACAATGAGCCTAATTAGCAATCATAAGGCACTGAAAATAAAGAATTAAAGTGACTTTAAGATTTCACACTATTAAGTAATAGTTAAAACAAAATAGCCTATAGGTTTTAATGCACATTGTATAAGTGAGGTTACACATTTTGGCAGCTCAAAAAAAACAACAAATAGCTGTGGTTGGTGCTGGGATTATTGGCATTTGCTGCGCACTTAACTTACAGCGAGCTGGCTTTGCAGTCACTTTATATGACGACAAAGGGTTAGCACAGGGGTGCTCAAAAGGTAATGCTGGGCACTTTGCTACCGAGCAAGTTTTTCCACTCGCGCATTCATCATTATTAAAAAAATTACCGGGTATGTTATTTAATCCATTAGGCCCATTAAGAATAGATTGGCGTTATCTAATTCAAGCTCTGCCATGGTTTTGGTTATTCACTAAAAATATGAGAAATAAAATATATAAAACCAACACGTTAGCACTTAAAGCATTAAATGAGAGTGCAATTATCGCATACGACAACTTACTAAATGAGTTCAACTTAGGACACTTGCTAACTAAAAAAGGCAGTTTACTAACATTTGAAGTAACACCACTTAACCAAATTAATACGATTTATAATAACTTTCTAGATCAGGGCATCGCTGTTGAATTACTAAGTGCTGAAGAAGTAAAAGTATTAGAGCCCAATTTATCAGAAAAAATAACGTATGCGTTATTGTTTAAGGATGTAGCCCATAGTGTAGATCCGCATCTATTTTGTTTAAATTTAGCTGCGCAATTTAGTGCTTTAGGTGGCAATTTTTGTCAACAAAAAATAACCAGTGTAAAGCAAACTGGGAAAATATTTACCCTTGGTAATAATGAGCAAACATTTACTGCTGATAAAGTCGTTATCGCAGCAGGTGCATGGAGTAAGCCTCTAATTGTGCCATTTGGTTATAAAGTCCCACTTGATACTGAGCGAGGATATCACTGCATGCTGGCAAGCAATTATGGATTAACAAGGCCCGTTGCTTCAGCGGAGCGTAGTTTTATCATGACTCCTATGAGTCAAGGACTGCGCATAGCTGGCACCGTCGAGTTTGCTGGTACAGAACGCGAAATGAATAACAAACGTGCACTTGCATTGTTACCAAATGCCAAAGCAATGCTCAAAAATGCAGCACCTCCGTTACAACCGAGCAGCATTTGGATGGGCTGTCGACCATCACTGCCGGATTCATTGCCAGTAATAGGTGAAGCACCTTACCACCCTAATCTATTTTTTGCTTTTGGCCATCAACATCTAGGTTTAACACAAGGTGCTATTACCTCTGAGCTAATCACTAGTTTATGTTTAAAACGACCCACAAAAATTGATTTAAAACCTTATTGTATTAGTCGATTTTAAACTCAAGCAGCTTGCAGTTCACAGATACCACAAGCACAATAACCATACTAACGAGGAGAGTATTATGACAACCAAAGGTATTGGTATCCAAACCAAAGAACAAGCACTTGCCAGTTTAAGTAATATGACTGGCGATTTAACCCCTATTCAACCACAAGAGCACCTAGAACGCATTAAAAAAGCTCAGCATTACATGCAGGCCAATAATATTGATGCCATTTACCTCAATGCTGGCACAAACCTAACTTATTTTACGGGGATGCGTTGGTATGCTAGTGAACGTATGGTGGGTGCAATTCTACCAGCTAAAGGCGAGGTACAATATATAGCTCCTTATTTTGAGATTGGTTCATTAAACGGCTTTAAAGTGATTGAAGGGCCGATCCGTGGCTGGCAAGAACATGAAAGCCCATACAGTTTATTTGTAAATATGCTCTGTGAAATGGGTATAGACCAAAGCGGTACTATTGGCATTGATGAAAGCGCACAATTTTTTATTTTTGATGGTATTAATAAAGCACAAACAGGACTAAATTTAATTAATGCACAACCCGTAACGGCCCATTGTCGTATGCACAAATCGGCCAATGAACTGGCACTCATGCAACGCGCTATGGATATGACATTAGCCGTTCACCAAGCAACAGCGAGCATACTTTATGAAGGTATTAGCACTGTTGAAGTTGAAGACTTTATAAAACAAGCTCATCAAAAGGTAGGCGCACCTGGTAACTACTTTTGCATTGTTTTATTTGGTGTAGCAACCTCTTTTCCACATGGCGTAAAAGATCCTCAACACCTCAAAAAAGGCGACATGGTACTCATCGATACCGGTTGCAAAGTACATGACTATATTTCAGATATTACCCGTACATACGTTTTTGGTGAAGCAACGCCACGACAACGCACATTTTGGGAGTATGAAAAAGCGGCCCAAATTACGGCTTTTGAAGCGGCTAAAATAGGAGAGCCTTGCGAAAATGTTGATATTGCCGCGCGTAGCTACTTAGCGTCACAAGATTTAGGCCCTGAATATCAAACGCCAGGCTGCCCTCATCGAACAGGCCACGGCATTGGTTTAGATATCCATGAATGGCCATATTTGGTCGGTGGTAATAAAACACCACTTGGCGAAGGTATGTGCTTTAGTAATGAACCAATGCTGGTTGTGCCGGATGAATTTGGTGTTCGATTAGAAGATCATTTCTACATGACGAGCCAAGGCCCACAGTGGTTCACTCAACCAAGCCACAGCATCGATGATCCGTTTGGTTTGAATTAATAATCTAAACTGTGAATAATAAATCTATCCCAAGCAGCTATTTTCAAGTGCTAACGGTGTTTAATTTACTAAAAGTCTTAGATTAGAAATAAATTTAATATAGTTCAATACGTTAGTGGATATATCAACCAAAGTTTAGGTTAAGAAGTTTGCTCTATATACTGCGTGTAAATCTTACGCGCAGTACTTACTACATAATACTACCTCAATATTTACCTCATACTTACTTTTACTAAGTTAACCTGAACTCTGGATAATAAATCTATCTCAAGCAGCTATTTTCAGCGCTAACTACGTTGAATTTACTTGCAATAGGCCCGCTATTGACGCGTAAGTTCGCCTTGTTTTCACTGAAAATCTCTGGCTAGAGAAAAATAAATTTAAATATCACCATGATCCAATACGTTAGTAAATCTCTTAACCAGAGTTCAGGTTAAGTTATAAATCCTATGAGCAGATAGAATAATTCCCTCAGCATAGTTAAATGCGCATAAACAAAGGTAAAAATCTAATAAGGTGTGATTTAGGTCTGTTGATTTTAGTGACCGTTACGGATATGATAATACCTATCATTTACAATTACCTTTTTTGGATCTCCTTGCTATGAATTTATTATTTAAACCAGCCAAAACGTTAGGTGTAAGCCTTTTACTCGCCTCTGCATTTATGGCTCAACCAGTACTCGCTAACGGCCCTATTGGGGAGCATGTTAATCATCTTCAAGCTAACCTTAAAAGTTACGCAGAAGAAGTAGAATGGATGGTAGGCAAAGTTGATACCATGGTAAGCGACTACGATACTAAAGGCGCAAAATCGGTAAAAACAGATGATTTAATTGAATATTGGGAGTCTGTTAAGTTTCACAGTGCAATAGAAACCAACTTTGTACCAGTATACGCTTCTATTTGGCAGGGTCTTTATGGCGTAAAAATGGCCATTGATAATAAGCAATCAGCTGACGACGTTCGTAAACAGCAAAAAGCGATGAACATAGCCTTGTGGCAAGGTCTTGGGGCTGTTAAGCTTGCTGCAAAATTCCAGCAAAAAGGCTTGCTAGACACTGTAAAAGCAACCGCTACAACTCAAATGACACAAAGTGCCACCATTGACGAAATCAAGCACAAGTTAGACCGTGTAGTCGCTAAGTTTGCTGAACGTTTACAAGACGAAGCCACTGAAATTGTTCATGATACTTACCTACACCTATTTGAAGGCGTGGAAGGAACTCTTATTGAGCAAGATGCAAAATTGGTTGAAGTGCTGGAAAAAGACTTTAACGTGACACTGCCACAAGCTATTAAAAACAGCAAAAGCGTAGACGACGTACGCGATGTAATAATTGACATGCAAACAAAATTAGACCGTGCGAAGGTTTTAATAGAAAAAGCCGAAAAAGCGCGTAAGGATGTATTTTAAGTGAAGCGTAGGACCTTTATTCAAGGCTTGGCCGCGTTAGGGGTGGTTGGCTCATTGCCACTACCTCTTTCTCGTGCACTAGCCGCTGATATAGCAAACCCAGTTTCTGTTGATGATTTACCAAAGCTTAAAGGCGAGTTAACCCTTTATTTAGGCCGTGGCGAAGGGGGGTTGTATGAAAACGTATTACAAGCAATCCAGAAAAAAAATCCTGACTTTAAACTCGGTATACGCCGAGGTCCTACTGCTGCTTTAGCTAATACCATAGTTGCTGAATCTAAGGCAGGCGTTCGCCGCGCTGATTTATTCTGGGCAGTTGACTCAGGCGCGATTGGTTTAGTAACCGATGCTGGCCTTGCACAACCTATCCCTAGTGATTTATCTGCTCAGTTACAACCACAATTTAGATATAAAGAGTGGGCACCAGTAACTGGCCGTATTCGTACATTGCCATATAACACATCGCGTTTAACTAAAGATCAAATTCCAACAAGCATTATGGACATTGCCGACAGCGATTTAAGTATTGGTTGGGCGCCCGCCTACGCTTCTTTCCAGTCGTTTGTAACCGCAATGCGAATTTTAGAAGGCAACGACAAAACCGCTAAGTGGCTTAAAAAGATTCAAAAACGTGCTAAAACGTACGCTGGTGAATTAGGTGTGGTTATGGGCGTTGAACGCGGCGAAGTAGATATTGGTTTTGCTAATCACTATTACACACTGCGTTTAAAATCAGGTAAGCCTGATGCCAAGCTAGATTTAGCATTTACGCAAAATGATGCAGGTTGTTTAGTTAATGCATCGGGTGTATTAGCGCTTAATAACGACCCACTTGCCACTAACTTTATGCGTTACTTACTAAGTAAAGAAGTACAAGGTTACTTAGCCAGTGAAGCGTACGAAATTCCGTTAGTAAATGGTATTACCCAACCTGAGGGTTTACCGTCTCTTGCTAATATTTCTCCACCCAAAGTAGATTTAACACAACTTGCTGATTTACGCCCTACTATTGATTTGATGCGTAGCAGCGGCGTATTGTAATGAAAATACCAACCTCTTACCCAATGGCGCTGTTAGCAGCGCTTATTACGCTTACCCCTGTTTATGTATTAATTACGCTTGCGAGCGATACAAGTTCAGTGTTTGACAGCCATAACCTTCAAATCTTAGGTAACACATTATCGTTAATGGGTTTAACGGTACTCGGATCTATTTTAATTGGTGTGCCGCTAGCATTTGTTAGTGCCTATGTGCATTTACCGTTGAAAAAGTTGTGGCTTGTTATATTTGCAGCGCCGCTAGCAATTCCCAGTTATATTGGCGCATTTACTCTTTATGCCGCCTTTGGTCCTGGAGGCGAAATCAATACCTTAACAGGGATAGAAACGCCATCAATGTACGGCCTTACAGGTGCCGCCATTGTGATGACCCTGTATACCTTTCCGTTTGTGATGATGACGACTCGCTCATCCCTACTTAGCCTAGATGCAAGCATGGTTAATGCAGCCCGAACGCTGGGCATGTCGATGACACAAAGCGTATTTAAAGTCATATTACCGCGCGTAGTCAACGGCATTGCAGCAGGCTCATTATTAGTCGCGCTTTATACCTTATCTGATTTTGGCACACCTGCCATGATGCGCTTAGATACCTTTACCCGTGTCATTTATGTTGAATACAATGCGTTTGCTTTAGGGCGTGCTGCCATGCTTTCACTGCAACTGATGGTGATTGTTGGCTTTTTACTTTTAGTTGAATCACAAATAAAAACCGCGCCTGAACGCCAAGGTCGCCCGTTAATTTTATTTCCAAGTAAATTACAATTAAGTGCGCTGTTTGTTACGTTTGCCCCTATTTTACTACTCGCTATTGGCTTGCCTTTGGCTATATTTTCACTTTGGCTAGCACGAGATGGTTTTAGCTCGTTTGATTTTAGCATTGCGTGGAACTCTACGTATGCCTCGCTCATTGCCGCAATTGTCGCTGTTATCGTTGCGATCCCCGTTGCACATGCCGCACTTAGCGGCAAAGCGGGTCGCATAATGGAACGTGTCACTTACTTTGGTTTTGGTATCCCGGGTATAGTAATGGGCACAGCCCTTGTTTACGGTGGTTTGCAATTGCCGTTTTTGTATCAAACACTTGGCCTGCTTATTATTGCTTATATGCTGCGATTTTTACCGCTTGCAGTAGGCTCAATCAGAACAAGTACCGAGCACTTAGATCCAAGCTTAGTAAAATCAGCTCGCGTACTTGGCGCAAGCCCACGCGAAGCGTTTACTCGCATAACACTGCCTTTAACTATGCGCGGTATTATTGCCGGTGCTGCACTGGTATTTTTAGAATCAATGCGTGAGTTAGAAGCTACCCTACTACTTGGTCCAACCGGCTTTGAAACCCTCTCAACTTATTTATGGCGTGTATACGAGGCAGGCTATTTTGGCCGTGCCGCTATTCCTGGATTATTGTTAGTAGTGATATCTGCCTGCGGCTTAGCTATTATGATGTCTGGTGAAAAACGCAACCAGTTTGAACATTAAGGATTTAAAAAACAATGCTATCTGTAAGTCAGTTGTCTATAGATTATGGCAGTAACCGTGTAGTAAGCGATTTAAATCTATCGCTAGGTGAAAACGAAATTCTTATGCTTGTAGGCCCTACAGGTTGTGGTAAAAGTACAATTTTACAAGCCCTTGCTGGTCTTATACCCATTAGCGAAGGCGAAATAAACACGGATAAATGGCGTGCGACACCCAAATTAACACTACCTCCTGAAAAACGCAGTGTTGGTATGGTATTTCAAGACTTTGCGTTATTTCCGCACTTATCTGTGCAGCAAAATATTTGTTTTAGATTAAAGAATACAGCCCCTGCCGATCATTGGATAAAGCTACTTGGGCTTGATGACTTTAGAAATAAAAAACCAGCAACGCTTTCTGGCGGACAAAAGCAGCGCGTCGCACTTGCGCGCACCCTTGCCCACCAGCCTGACTTCGTATTACTTGACGAGCCACTTTCTAATTTAGATGCAGCCCTTAAAGACATGCTTCGTTGGGATATCAGAAACGCACTTAAAGCCGCTGGCGTACCTGCAATTTGGGTAACACACGACCAAGAAGAGGCGCTGTCGGTTGGCGATCGCGTAGGTATTCTAAAAGGCGGAGAAATTCAGCAAATCGATGCACCTGAGCGCTGCTTTAGCATGCCAAATAGTCGCTTTGTCGCACGCTTTTTAGGTGAGGCGAGCTTTATTAGCGGCCAATTTAACCAACATCAAGCCACTACTTCGATTGGTAATGTACCTGCTCATGGCGTTGATTGTGAGAGTGGCGATGTTGACGTACTGCTTCGCCCTGACGATGTACTGCTTGTACAAAGCTGTGTGGGCAATAATGGTGAAGTAATTTGGGTACGTTTTGAAGGGGGTAGCCGCTTATGCGCTGTGAAATTGGCCTGCTCTACCATTGTAACTAGCCGTGTTAGTCATGAGGTTGTTGTTAATCCAGGCGACCAAGTTCATGTATCACTAAGTACATCACATCCGCTTGCAGTGTATAAACGTATGCAGTAAAACAATTACTAGCAATAAAAAAAGCCCATTTCCATGGGCTTTTTGGTTATTTATTAGTAAATATCTTAACCAGAGTTCAGGTTAGTTAAGTATTTGAAACGCCTTATCGACAACCTTGGCTGTTAAAATCAACAACTAAGCTTGCACCAGTGCTGTTACCTGCAATTTTTAAGTAGCCCCAGTATTCATCCTGACTTGAAATATAAATACACTCATCATTACCAGCATTATTTGATTGAGCAGATTCATTATTTGTATTAGGCCAACCACTACTTGCGTAGCTTAAACTAATGTCACCGCTGCCATTTGAAGTCGTGATCGCAACGCCGTTTTGGCTTTTTACATCAGCAATACTGAACCATAGCGGACCACTGTTACCTAAACAAATAACCTCGCCATCTTCTAAACGACCACTGCTGCGACTACCTTGAGTAGAGCAAGCATCGGGGACATTGCTGCTACCAGCATTGTACGATGCAGTCAGCTGAACGTTATCAAATGAATTATAACCATTGACCATTATTTTATAAGTACCCACTTGTGCTGGGTTTATTACGCATTGTTCTGTGTTGCCACCAACATACGGACGACAGTCATAACTGCTTGTTGTCGGGATTGTTTCATAGCTCACATATAAATCGGCATCGCCTGTACCCCCGCTTAAATTAAATGTGAGATCAGTTGCTCCTTGAGGTACATTGAGAGTGAAATATAGTTGTTCATTTTGATCACCTGCAATAATACGGCTCTGTCCATTTACAAGCTCCTCATCCCCAGAGCTATTATCATTTTCAACCATTACTGTAGATGTGACTGTTTGCCCTAACCCTTTATCATCAAGTACTGTTAATGAGACAGTGTACTGACCTGCGTTTGTGTATGTATGAGCTGGATTTGCTTCATTACTACTCCCGCCATCACCAAAACGCCATTGATAACTCGCAATCTCGCCATCGCTGTCAGTACTTCCATTGCTTGAAAAGTTAATTGCTGCGTTTATAACACCAGAGTAAGGACCGTTTATTTTTGCTGTAGGCGGTGCATTTGTTGTTGTACCTGCCACCAAATCATCACACCACTGCACAAATTCACTTTCATAGCGATTAGCCCATTGAACCGTTTTAGCTTTGTAAGCACTCCAGTTACCACTGCGGGTGTCTGTAAGCATACTGTCAACATCGTCACCATGGCGTTCAAACATAAAACGAACCGCTAAATAGCCCCAACGGTATATACGGTCTTGATCAAATCCATCATAATTGGTTACAAAGATTTGCGCTAAGGTATAACGAGATCCATCACTGATTGTATTTTTAGCCGCTTCGTTGTCATCTTGATTAGCAATATATTCTGCGACACCTTCAGACCACCACACTATTTCTTCTGTTGGCGAGTTAAAATTACCATACAAGTCAAAGCGACCATCTAAATAATGCACATATTCATGCTCTAAATTCCACACATAATGTTCTGCATTGGCGTAACTTGCTTCATAGGCAATAAAATTAGCTTGATTTCCTACCACTGAAGGGTCGCCTTCTAAGTACATTCCTCCGTTATTAGTGTCGATGCCAAAAATAGCTTTTGCATATTTACTATAATCGTCGTTACTATCAAAAATATTAACTTGTAAAAAACTATTGTTATCATCAGCAACAGGAGTCAAATTGGTACTTAGTTTATTGTGGAAATAGCCCTCTTCAGCACCCATTGCATCACATGCCGATGCATGTTGGATTGCAGTCATATTTTGCGATCTAATTTTAATCGTACTGCTACAACTGTAACTCTGAGCTAATACCTGTTGCGTTAATTGCTCTGCAAAACCACAAATATTATAAAGACTACATTCGGCGTAATAACTCACTGAATCAGCTGCGGCAAGCCAAACAGCATCACCAAAGCCAAAGCTATTATAAGTGCTAAAAATAGCTTTAACGCCTTTATCTACCTCACTTTGAATAGCGGTCTCAGAATATTTTTTTAACCGTGCGAGCTCACTTGCAGCATTTACGATTAAAAATTCAGCATCAGAGTCTATCATCCACTGCTTTTGTGTAAATGCATTAAGTTTTACAACCAAATCAACATCCGTTGCAACCGCAGCTACATAAGCGTCATTCCATTGGCCTCTATAAAGCAATGTAAAAATGCCATTAATGGCTCCTCGCATATTCCATTTTGCCGCATAGCTTCCGTTAAAGCGCGTAAGCCACTCCTTAACAACAGGTAAGTAGCGGTGTTGCTGCTCTGCACTATCCATTGTAATAATCACTTCATTGAGCGTTTTGCCGTGCCCATCATTGTCGTCATAAAAATGGCTATTATTTACAAATGCGTCAATTGCATCGACTACTGCGGGTGTAACCCACGAACTAAAACTAATATTATCGTTGTAAAATTCTGCATAAAAGCCGGTACGCAAATACAAAAATAGTGCCTGTAAATCGGTATCACCGCCACCTGGATAAGTTTGAGAAAGCGATTTTGCTTGATTGGCTACCGCAAACATTTTGTCAGAAGTGAACACCTGACTTTGTATGGAGCTCGACGCGCTAAATAACTCGTTTATACACGCGCTACCCTGAGTTTTAATTTCATTGCTAATATTTGAAGAATTCGCAGACGCCAACGCATTTAAATCACAGGTTGCCATAATCGCTTGAGAGCTCAGCATTACATTGTTTAGCTGTTGGGGCTGTACTTTTACACGGGCAATTGGCGCTCTTTCGTTATGGTTATCCTCTACACCATGGTGATGAACACGCTCAACAACCGCAGCTTGTGGTGTAAATAAGCGTTCATGTGTTGTGTTTGCAAGCGCAAGAGAGCTTGAGCCTAGTATTGGTAACGCAATAATCAATATATTAAGTTTCATAATGTACCTTAGATAATTTGTGTCTCAATCCAGAATGGGTTTCCGAACATCAAATTTATAACATTTAATTATCATTGTATACAATATAATTTATATCGTATTAATAAATATTAATGTTTTTGTTTTATGTAATTGAGAATTAACAAGCTTTTTAGATGCTTTTTATTGCAAAAAACAATAAAATATTGAGTAGTATAAATTCTACCGATAACAAGAATTAACATACCAGCTCGAAATGTTAATTCAATGTAAGTTCAAAAAACTGCAAATATTAGAACAAAAGGGAGCTGTACCCAAACTGAATCCTTTTTAAGGGATTTACCAAAAACCATGATGATATTTAAATTTATTTTTATGTAGCCAGAGATTTTTTTGCGAAAATAAGGCTAATTTACGTACCAATAGCGGGCGTATTACAAGTAAGCTTAACGCAGTTAGCGTCTGATTTAATCTCTAAATTGAGTCAGTATTATTGCGGATTGGTATAATAGGTCGTTTAAATGAAAGACGGTTTTTTATGAGGCGTATCGTTATTGCATATAGTCCCAGGACGTGTTGACCCTTGGTGGTTAAATCTTCAGCAGTGTGTTTGGTATGTAAGCAAAGCAGAGCCTGTGATGTGTGGTTGCTCCCCATAAATAGGCGATAACGCAGCGTAATGCCAAACATGCGCTGCCCGAAGGGTTCTGTCTAGGGGCAATTTACTCTTTGTTGCGCGGTTTTTACTTATTCTTACAGGGATGTAAGCCATTAGAGTAACGCAGGAGCAGTTACCGAGCCCACTCGATTACAAACCTCACGCCGCGATTAAATCGCCCCTAGATTGAACAAATTTTAATCCACAAAGGTCAACAGGCCTTAGAGTAGCAAACAATTTTGGCAGTTATTATTTATAGCCGCATCAACGATGTGATGATGAGTTCGCACTTTATATAGCAAATCGTTTATCTAATTAATTTAAGTATAATAATCCCTTACCACTCAAACATATACGCCATTTTGCTAATCGTTTTTAGTGGGATGTGATGAGAGTTGCGTTTAGCGTATAAGTGCTGCATAGATTTGTCTTTCACTTCACCGACAATCACTTCTTTTACTTGATAACCTAGAGCAATAGCGGCTTGCGAATACGCTACAAATTCCCACTTTTTAATATTGGTATTATCTACAATTACCAAAGGTGTACCCTGAGCAAGTGCGCTTATAAAACGCGCTAAATTTAGATTATGAAATTGCGGTAATTTAAATTTATCAAAATGATACTCACCCTGTTCATTAATAAAATAATCATCTGTTGAGCATATTAGGTACTGGCTTTCGTCAGCTCCCCCTAATTCGTCGGCAAGATTCTGCGCATAATAAGACTTACCGCTTCCTGGTAGCCCTCGTAATATAAAAACTTGTTTCATAGCATCGATTTTTTAAGTGTGAAAAACATAAATTTGATTTGTTCGTCAATAATGCCACAAAATCACTAAATTTAAGAGTAACAAATAACAATAGTGTTAATAAACTGCTTAAAACTGCTTAAAAATAAAGCGCATGCATAAAAAATTTTAAAGAGTTGCCCACAATAGTTTTTTTATTTAACTTTACTAGGTAAGATACAGGGTTCAAGTGCAGCACCGTTTATGGGCAATTTATGCCAATGTGCTGCGCACAGTTAAATAAAAATAGTTAGGCAACTTATATCATTGGAGTGAAGATGAGCCATTTAGCGATTTCAGAGCTATTAAAAGGCAATGTTGCGGTAGACAGCCAAGTAACAATTAAGGGCTGGATCCGTACTCGCCGCGATTCAAAAGCAGGAATTTCATTTTTAGCCGTTCATGACGGTTCGTGTTTTGATCCTATTCAAGCGGTAGTTCCTAATTCACTGAATAATTATGATGAAGTTACTAGCTTAACAGCCGGTTGTTCTGTGTCGGTTACTGGTGTTTTAGTACAATCTGCTGGCCAAGGTCAATCTTACGAAATTCAAGCTAACACTGTGACTGTGTTAGGTTGGGTAGAAAACCCAGATTCATACCCAATGTCGGCAAAGCGCCACAGCATTGAGTACTTACGTGAGCACGCTCACCTTCGCCCTCGTACAAATATGATTGGCGCGGTAACTCGTGTACGTAACTGTTTAGCGCAAGCTATTCACCGTTTTTACCACGAGCAAGGCTTTTACTGGATCAGCACGCCAATCATTACGGCCAGTGACTGTGAAGGCGCGGGTGAGATGTTCCGTGTATCAACGCTTGATATGCAAAACTTACCGCTTACAGACAAAGGCGATGTTGATTACAGCGAAGATTTCTTCGGTAAAGAAGCATTTCTTACTGTATCTGGCCAGTTAAACGGTGAAACTTACGCGTCTGCAATGTCAAAAATTTACACCTTTGGCCCAACATTCCGTGCTGAGAACTCAAATACATCTCGCCACCTTGCAGAATTTTGGATGGTCGAGCCTGAAGTTGCGTTTGCCGATTTAGAAGACATCGCAAAACTTGCTGAAAACATGCTTAAGTATGTATTTAAAGCCGTACTTGAAGAGCGCCGTGATGACATGGAATTTTTTGCACAACGCGTAGAAAAAACCGCAATTACGCGTTTAGAAGAATTTGTAGATAAAGATTTTGCACAAGTTGATTACACCGACGCTGTAGAAATCCTTAAAAACTGTGGTAAAAAGTTTGAGTACGCTGTTGAATGGGGTGTAGATTTACAGTCTGAGCATGAACGATACCTTGCAGAAGAGCACTTTAAAGCACCGGTAGTTATTAAAAACTACCCGCGCGATATTAAAGCATTTTACATGCGCCAAAACGAAGACGGAAAAACCGTTGCTGCAATGGACGTAGTAGCACCGGGCATTGGTGAGATCATTGGTGGTTCACAACGTGAAGAACGCCTAGATGTACTTGATGCACGCTTAGAAGAAATGGGCTTAAACAAAGAAGATTACAGCTGGTACCGAGATTTACGTAAATACGGTAGCGTACCACATTCAGGCTTTGGTTTAGGCTTTGAACGCTTAGTTGCTTATGTAACAGGTATGGGCAACGTACGTGACGTTATTGCCTTCCCGCGTACGAAAGGCAGTGCAACTTACTAAATCCTTATTTAGTAATGTTAAATAAAAAACCAACTTACGAGTTGGTTTTTTATTGTTCATAATAAAGTATTTAACCTGAACTCTGGTTATTTAGATTTTTATAAATATACGCCGTTTATGAAGCACCTTTGCTATCAGCCAAAAGCCCACAACGTGTAACAGCGCGTAAATCAATGATGCCAATTTTGCGGTAAATATTAACGCTAAATGTTGATATAACCAATCATCTAGAGTTAACTGCCCTATGCTTACCAACGCATAGCTCATTACCCATACTCCAGAGAGCACATAGATAAACAGCGGATTTGAGCCATAAACAATCAACGACTCAACAATAGTGAGTGGTTTTACTATGTCGCAAAGCCAGACAAAAAAAGCTAATGTAATACAGGCAATCGCTGATGTGTAAATAACATAGGTGCTTGTCCATAATGATTTATTAATTGGCATAATAATATCGCCTAGCTGTGCGATGATAATCCCTGCTGCGCCAATTAAAACGAGGCGTTTTATACTTGTCCATTTGTTTTGAGTATTAGCTAATAGGCGAGTGGTCTCAAAACCTAGTAATACACTTACGATACTTGGGATGGTGCTCAACAACCCTTCTGGATCAAAAGCAAACCCTTTGCCTTGCCATAAATGCGACTCACCCAATACGGTAATATCCACCAACCTAACGACGTTATATTCTAGCGTGTATGCTTTTTCTGCACCTACGCTTAATAGCAATAGCCAATAAAGTACTAACACAATAAGCGATAGCATTAATATCCCATTCCTATTTAGCACGAGCGCGCACACAGACGCTAAAATGTAGGCTATGCCAATACGTTGTAATACACCGAGTATTCTTAGGTTTTCGATATTGCTTATAAATGGGTAATAATTTAAGACCAAACCTATAGCAAAAATAATTACGCCGCGCTTTATAATCCGTAAAACCTGCTTTGAATTACCTAAATGGTCAGATTTATTGAATGAAAAAAACATTGCAGAGCCAATCATAAACATAAAAAATGGAAAAATGATATCCGTTGGCGTACACCCATGCCAGTCTGCGTGTAACAAGGGGGCGTAAATATGAGACCACGAACCAGGCGTGTTTACCAGTATCATTAACGCTACCGTTAACCCTCGCATAGCATCAAGTGCTTTATACCTTGCCATTATATGGCTCCTACTTATATTGTATATTCTTAAAATGACAACGTTGTCACTATGATATGAAAAAAAAGCCGTCGAATCAAAAATGAAATGACGGCTTTAAATCAGAATACGCTATTTTTATATAAATAAAACAGCTACACCTTAGAGCGCTTGTTCAAGCTCTGGTAACACATCAAATAAGTCAGCGACTAAACCGTAATCAGCGACTTGAAAAATAGGTGCATCGGGGTCTTTATTGATAGCTACGATTACTTTTGAGTCTTTCATGCCCGCTAAATGTTGAATTGCACCACTAATACCAACAGCTATATACAAGTTAGGCGCGACAATTTTACCCGTTTGCCCTACTTGCATGTCATTAGGTACAAAGCCTGCATCAACTGCAGCGCGCGATGCGCCAATAGCAGCGCCTAGCTTATCAGCAATGCCATTAAGCAACGCGAAGTTTTCGCCATTTTGCATACCACGACCACCCGATATAACCACTGTCGCGGCAGTTAGCTCTGGACGTTCTGATTCAGTTTGTTCAACACTTACAAAGCGACTTAATTGCGAATCAGACACTGTATCAATATTAGTCACAGCAACAACAGATTGCTCACCTTGTAAATCAAAGCTACTTGCGCGTACGGTAATTACTTTTTTACTATCGAGTGATTTAACCGTGGCGATTGCATTACCAGCATAAATTGGACGTTTAAATGTATCGGCGTCCACTACTGCGATAATTTCAGAAATTTGTGCAACATCTAATAGCGCAGCAACACGTGGCATAAAGTTTTTGCCTGTTGTCGTTGCACTTGCAACTATGTGGCTGTAGTTGCCACTAAGCGATAAAACTAAATCAGCCATGCTCTCAGCTAACTGATGTTTATAAACGCTATTATCGGCAACTAAAACATTAGCTACGCCATCAATGCTGGCAACTTGTGCGCTCATTGTGCTTAGGCTGTTACCTGCAATAAGTACATCAACAGGAAAACCCATTTTTACTGCAGCGTTAATAGTTTTTGAGGTTTCTGGTTTTAAGGCACCGTTGTCGTGCTCTGCAATTACGAGTGTTTTCATTTAAATCACCTTTGCCTCTGTTTTTAATTTTTCTACAAGCTGTGCAACGTCTTCAACAATAATTCCTGCGGTGCGTTTAGCTGGCTCTTCTACACGCATTAATTGAATGCGTGGTGTTAAATCAACACCTAATGAATCAGCTGCTATTACTTCAAGCGGCTTACGCTTGGCCTTCATAATATTTGGCAGTGATGCGTAACGAGGCTCGTTTAATCGTAAATCTGTTGTCACAACCGCAGGTAAACTCAGTGCTACTGTCTGCAGGCCGCCATCAACTTCACGGGTCACGTTTACTTTGCCATCGTTAATAACCATTTTTGATGCAAATGTCCCCTGCCCACGAGCAGTAAGCGCAGCGAGCATTTGACCTGTTTGATTATTATCTGAGTCAATTGACTGCTTACCTAAAATGACAAGTTCTGGTGACTCTTGCGCTACAACTTTAGCCAGAAGCTTTGCAATATGAAGTGACTCGAGCTTTTCATCGGTTTCGATGTGAATGGCTTTATCTGCGCCCAGTGCTAGTGCGGTACGCAATTGCTCTTGCGACGCTTTTGGACCAATAGTTACAGCAATGACTTCAGTCGCGGTTCCTGCTTCTTTTAAACGTATTGCTTCTTCTATAGCTATTTCGCAAAACGGATTCATTGCCATTTTTACATTGGTTAAATCAACATCACTGTTGTCATTTTTAACGCGTGCTTTTACGTTGTAATCTATCACTCTTTTTATTGGTACGAGAACTTTCATAGGAACTCCATAATTATTTAAACCTACAAGCTAACGTGCGCGTCAACCTATTTATTTTATGAAATTAGACTACTTCCTGTTGACGTAAACGTCAACCTAAAATAACCTTTAACTATTCATAGTCTGTAACGTTTAATTTGCAAGGTTAAAAATAGGCTGTACACCTTATTTAAATGGGTAGTGAACATTCAAATAAGTCCGTCATAAAGAAAGAGGTTATTATGGTCGAACGTGAAACCATGGAATTTGATGTAGTTATTGTTGGTGCAGGCCCAGCGGGGCTTGCCAGCGCAATTAAACTCGCACAATTAGCACAAGAAAAACAACAAGAGTGCATGATCTGCGTAGTCGATAAGGGTTCTGAGGTTGGTGCACATGTACTCTCTGGTGCTGTTTTTGAAACAAAAGCGCTGGATGAATTACTGCCAAATTGGCAAGCACTTGGCGCACCAGTTACTACCAAAGTAACCAACGATGAGATTTATTGGTTTAATAATGAGCAAAAAGCGACATCAATCCCCCACTTTGCTACACCAAAAACATTTCACAACGAAGGTAACTACATTGTTTCAATGGGTAACGTCTGTCGCTGGCTTGCAGAGCAAGCTGAAAACTTAGGCGTAGAGATATTTCCAGGGTTTAGCGCGCATTCTTTAATCGTTGAGGATCACGCAGTAAAAGGCATTATTACTGGCGATATGGGTGTCGACAAAGACGGTAATGAAAAAGACGGTTACATGCCAGGCATGGAGCTTCGTGCAAAATACACTATTTTTGCTGAAGGTTGCCGTGGTCATTTAGGTAAGCAATTAATCAATGAATTTGCCCTTGATGCAGATTCATCACCACAGCATTACGGTTTAGGCTTTAAAGAAATTTGGCAAATTGATGAAAGTAAGCATGAGCTTGGTAAAGTTGTTCATGGTACGGGTTGGCCACTTAGCGGCGATACTAACGGTGGTGCATTTATGTATCACAGTGACAACAATCAGGTCGTTGTTGGTTTAATTGTTGATTTAAATTACTCAAACCCACATTTAAGCCCTTTTGATGAATTTCAGCGAATGAAACATCATCCAGTATTTAAAAAAGTACTTGAAGGTGGCGCACGTATTGCTTACGGTGCACGTGCAATTGCCAAAGGTGGTTTGCATTCATTACCAAAAATGCATTTTGCAGGTGGCTTAATTGTAGGGTGTGATGCAGGTACACTTAACTTTGCAAAAATTAAAGGTAATCACACCGCTATGAAATCAGGAATGATTGCCGCTGAGGTTATTTTTGAAGCATTGCAAAATGAGTTGGCAAATACCGATTTAACTCATTATCAAACTGCGTTTGAGCAATCGTGGGTATATAAAGAGCTATATCAATCTCGTAACTTTGGCCCTGCTATGCACAAACTCGGTAAGTTTATAGGGGGGGCGTATAACACGCTTGATCAAAACATTTTTAATGGTGGTTTACCGTTTACGTTTAAAGATAATACGCCCGATCACTCGACCCTTGTTGATGCTAACGCCGCTGACAAAATAGCGTACCCAAAACCAGATGGACAATTGAGCTTTGATAAACTCTCGAGCGTGTTTTTATCAAATACTAACCACGAAGAATCACAACCGTGTCATTTAAAGCTCAAAGATGCGTCAATTCCTATCAACGTAAACTTAGTTAAGTTTGATGAGCCCGCGCAGCGTTATTGCCCAGCAGGCGTTTACGAAGTACAAGAAGTAGCGGGAAATAAAGAGTTTGTTATTAACGCCCAAAACTGTGTGCACTGTAAAACCTGTGACATTAAAGACCCTAGTCAAAATATTACATGGGTAACCCCAGAGGGTGCTGGTGGACCAAACTACCCTAATATGTAACTAAATTATGCGTTGAACCACTATATATTCGTAATTTTTACATATAAATTATAAACATATCCTAAATTGCAGGGGCTTCGGCCCCTTTTTTGCGCTATGCTGACACTAGTTTTAATAAATCGAGTATTTCTTATGCCGTCGTCAAAAGTTGTTTTTCGTTTTTTAGCAGAGCCTACCGATGTGAATTTTGGTGGTAAAGTTCATGGTGGAGCCGTCATGAAATGGATTGACCAAGCTGGTTATGCGTGTGCTGCAGGATGGAGTGGCCATTATTGTGTAACGGTTTCGGTGGCGGGTGTTAAATTTAGACGCCCTATATTAGTTGGGCAAATTGTTGAAGTAGAAGCTAAAATAGCGCATACAGGTAAAACCAGCATGCAAATTTTTATTCAGGTGCGTTGTGGTGATCCAAAGACACAAAATATGGTTGAAACAAATCATTGTGTTATTAGTTTTATTGCTATGGATGAAACAGGTTACCCAATTGAAGTTCCCTCTTTTCAGGCTGTGACTGACGAAGATATTAAATTAGAAAACTACGCTATAAAAATGAAAGAAATAGCGATTGAAACCGAAAATTTATTACACAAAGTTTAGGGCGTGTTTAACTTCGAGGTTAAATCTAGCAATATGTTTTTTTAGGCCTGTTGACCTTTTTACTTTAAAACTTGTTCTGTTTAGAAGTGACTGACTTACTCTTTATTGTCTACATGGATGTAGACTCGTATAACTCATAGAGTAACGCTGGAATAATTACCGAGCTAATTTTAGTTTTCAAAAACATGATCATTTCAATCTATTTGGTATTACTAGGTTAAAAAATCGCTCGTTACAGTTAATCCCTCTGTAAATAAAACAAATTTAGACCCTGAAAGCTTTCCCACTCCTCTAGGTCGTGTTTATCTTTGGTGGTTGAATTTGCAGCAGACTGTTTGGCATTTAGGCAAGGCAGAGCCTATGGTGTGTGGTTATTCCCCATAAATAGGCGATAACGCAGCATAAATGCCAAACATGCGCTGCCCTTTGAGCTCGATCTAGGGACGATTAACTCTTTGTTGCTCGGTTTTTACTTAGCCCACTAGGTTACAAACCTCGCGCCGCGATTAAATCGTCCCTAGATTGAACAAATTTCAATCCACAAAGGTCAACACGCCCTAGCTATGTAAAAAACTCATGTTAACTTGTAAAAGCTACAAAAGTCTTTAGATAACAATTCATTACAAAAGTTCACTTTGTTCATTATTTAAACTTCACATCGGAAAAACCAATACTAAAGTAGGTTTTTTTAAGCGTTTTTACTTGTTTTTAAAATTGGCATGTTCGCTGCATTTACTACATTGAAGTTTGATTGACTTAATTAAACATTATTTTTTAATTTGTAAAGGAGCTATTCACAATGATTAAAACACTTTCTCTTTCTGCACTTGCATTAGCAACACTGGGTTTTAACTCTACAGCACACGCTGATATTTCTGATTTTGATTCTCCACGTATTTATACTGGTATCGGTTATGGTCAATATTCTTTTGAGTTTGAAGACAGTGATAACGACACTGACTTTGACGACGATGCACAAATGCTAAAGGGCTATGTTGGTACTCAATTTAACGAGTACTTAAGCTTAGAGCTTGCTTACCAAAACTTTGATGAAGTGAGTGACATAGACAGCAAAGCTGAAATTGATGGCGTATCTCTTGCCGCACGTTTGGGTCTGCCACTATCTGAAAGCTTCACTGTATACGCAAAAGGTGGTTGGCTTGAATGGGACGCAGACTACACACAAGAGTTACCAGTAGGCAGTATATCAACTTCTACAGATGGTGGTGATGCGTTTTACGGTGCAGGTATTGAATATGCACTAACAACAAATGTTCAATTTCGTTTAGAGTATGAACGTTACAAACTTGATGATGATATTGATCCAGATATGGATGTCGCATCAGTATCAGTTCAATACATGTTTTAATTAGTTTTTAGCATGCATACAACTAGGTAAGCTCAGGCTTACCTTTTTTATTTTTAATAACCTGTTAAGCTGCAACCATAAAGTACTTGGCTTGATCCAATCATTTAAACCATCCGGTTTATAAGTAACAAACTCAATTACATTAATGCCATAAATGCTAAATACAGGTAGAATAAGGCTCTATTTTATTTGTAACCGAGTACTATGAGCGATTATACCATTTCGGCTATTGGCCACATTCAATCTCCTTATAAACAGAAGTTTGCTATACCTAGGCAGCCTCGTTTAGTGCCACAAGCCAAGGCAAAACTTATTTTTGCACCTGATTTTAATCGCGAAGAGTTTGTACGTGGTTTAGATGAATTTACTCATATTTGGTTGTTATTTCGTTTTCATGAAACGGCCGATAAAGGTTATTCTGCGATGGTGCGCCCACCCCGTTTAGGTGGCAATGAGCGAAAAGGTGTATTTGCTACCCGCGCTACATTCAGACCAAACGCGATTGGTATGAGCGCCGTAAAACTTGAAGGTATTGAGTATAAAAACGGACAACTTAGTTTATTGCTCGCTGGCATTGATTTGCTTGATGGCACACCGATTGTTGACATAAAACCATATTTGCCTTATTCAGACTCAATGCCTGATGCAAGTGCTGGTTTTGCTGACACACGTCCAGAAACACATATGACGGTTGAATTTAGCGCACAAGCAATTGAGTTTGTTAATGCGCAAACGCAATATCCAGACTTACATGACTTTATAGCCAATGTTTTAAAACAAGATCCCCGCCCTGCCTATAAAAAACAAAAAGACGGCGAGCAGAGCTATGGTATGACTTTGTACAACTATAATATTCGCTGGCAAGTCAATGGTGAGCATAACGTAGTAACAAACATAGAAAAAAACTAAATAACTCACTTAGCGCTTTAGTGTAAAAGCATCCGCTGTTAAACTTAAGCTCTATTAAAAGAACATAATTACTCTATTTCGGAAAAAACATGCGTACAAGCCAATATATACTCGCAACACTCAAAGAAACGCCATCAGATGCTGAAATCGTATCGCATCAGTTAATGCTTAGAGCCGGTATGATCCGTCGCGTCGCTTCGGGTTTATACACTTGGTTACCCTCTGGTTTACGTGTGCTACGTAAAGTAGAAAATATTGTACGTGAAGAAATGGATAAAGCTGGTGCGATTGAAATGCTAATGCCTGTTATTCAACCTGCTGATTTATGGGAAGAGTCTGGTCGTTGGAATGAATTTGGTCCTGAGCTTATGCGCTTTACCGACCGTCATAACCGTACGTTTGCACTTGGCCCAACACACGAAGAAGTAATAACTGATTTCGTACGCAAAGAAATAAACAGCTACAAACAGCTGCCAGTCACTTTATACCAAGTACAAACTAAAGTACGCGACGAACGTCGACCTCGCTTTGGTGTTATGCGTGCACGTGAATTTACAATGAAAGATGCCTACTCTTTTCACTTAAGTGAAGAGTGTTTAGATGCAACTTATCAAGCAATGCACAAAGCATACTGTAATATTTTTGAGCGTCTAAATTTAGATTACCGCCCTGTTATAGCAGATACAGGCTCTATTGGTGGTAGCGTATCGCATGAGTTTCATGTACTTGCTGAATCGGGCGAAGATGCTATTGCATTTAGTGATGGCAGCGATTACGCCGCTAATATTGAAAAAGCAGAAGCCCTGGCACCAAGCGAGCCGCGCCCTGAAGCATTAAAAGAGCTAAAAGCATTTCCAACGCCTGACGCTAAAACAATTAACGAACTTAAAAAACACTACGGTGTTAAACCACATCGCGGTGTTAAAACGTTAATCGTATATGGTGCGCCTGATGAAAACGAAGTACGTAGTTTAGTTGCCTTGATACTGCGTGGCGATCACGAATTAAACGAGCTAAAAGCTGAAAAGCACCCGTTAATCGACTCTCCGCTTGAAATGGCAACAGAGGCTGATATTGTTGCTGCCATTGGTGCAAAACCAGGCTCACTTGGCCCTGTTGGCTTATCTATGCCAATTATTGTTGATAGGTCAGCTAACGTACTTGCTGATTTTGTGGCTGGTGCTAACAAAGACGGTGAACATTACAGCGGCATTAACTGGGATCGTGATATCACAGATTACGAAGTTGCTGATATTCGTAATATTGTTGAAGGCGATATGAGCCCATGTGGCCAAGGCGTTTTACAAATTAAACGTGGTATTGAAGTAGGGCATATTTTCCAACTGGGTACTAAATACTCAGAAGCAATGAAAGCTGGCGTATTAAACGAAGACGGCAAAAATCAAACAATGACTATGGGCTGTTACGGTATTGGTGTTTCGCGTATTGTTGCTGCTGCTATTGAACAAAACAACGATCAATACGGGATCATTTGGCCACAACCAATCGCGCCATTCGACTTAGCAATTGTGCCTATGAACATGCACAAATCGCATCGTATTCCAGATATTGCAAATACCCTTTATCAAGGTTTAAAAGATGCAGGCCTTGATGTATTGTTTGATGACCGTAAAGAGCGCCCAGGCGTAATGTTTAACGATATGGAGCTAATTGGTGTGCCATTCACACTTGTAATTGGCGAGCGCAACCTTGATGAAAACAAAGTTGAGCTTAAAAACCGCCGCACAGGTGAAAAGCTAATGATTGATATTGATACTGCAATCAATGCAATTAAAGCAGCCGTTAAAGGTTAAGTAATAATTAGCTTTGAAATAATTTAAAAACCGCTTTTTAAAAGCGGTTTTTTTATACCTACATTTTATCTGTGTCATTTAGCTTTAGTATTACTGTCGTATAGTTGTCATTTTCATTCCCTAAAATATTTAACCTGAACTCAGGGTAATAAACCTATCTCGAGCAGCTATTTTCAGCGCTAACTGCGTTGAATTTACTTGCAATAGACTCGCTATTAACGCGTAAATTCGCCTTGTTTTCACTGAAAATCTCTGGCTAGAGAAAATAAATTTAAATATCACCATGATTCAATACGTTAGTAAATCTCTTAACCAGAGTTCAGGTTATTTAACTATTATACCAATCTGCTTATATATGAGGTCTATTTAACGTTAAAAAAATTACGCTAGAACTAGGCAAGAATTTTTGTATCTAGTTGTTCTAAATAAAAAATTTTTAACGACGTTATAGTGCAATTTAATTCGTTAAATTGTTCAAAGATTTATGCAGTTTGGTATTACACTCGATACTTTAGGGAATGAAAATGAGTAACGCTACAAACAGTAAAAAGCCACACTACCCTGCTATTTGGATATCTGATGTTCATCTGGGATACAAAGACTGTAAAGCCGATTACTTACTTGATTTTTTAAACTCTGTAGAATCTGACACGCTGTACTTGGTGGGTGATATTATTGATTTATGGTCGATGAAACGTCAATTTTATTGGCACCCTTCCCATTATCAAGTATTAAGCTGTATACAGCAAAAAGCAGCTAGCGGGACACGTGTCATTTATATTCCTGGTAATCATGATGAGACTTTTCGCAATTACATAGATCAGACTCTGTTTGGTATTGAAGTCCACCAGCAGTTTATTCACACTACTAAGGCTAATAAACGATTTTTGCTGGTGCACGGCGATGACTTTGACTCTGCGACTCGCTATAACAAATTTATTAGTATAGTAGGTGATGTAGGATATGACTTTTTATTATTTTTAAACCGCTGGACAAATCGTATTCGAAAGGTATTTGGTGGTAATTACTACTCGCTTGCTGCATGGATCAAAACCCGCGTACACAAAGCACGTGAAGCAATTACAGCCTTTGAAGACGCTGCAATTCATGAAGCTAAAAAACAAAATGTAGATGGTATTATTTGTGGTCACATTCATCATCCAAAAATAAAAGTTGATGATGGAATTGTGTATTGCAACGATGGAGATTGGATTGAAAGCTGTACTGCTCTTGTAGAGCAGCAAGATGGGAGAATTGAGTTATTACATTGGTCAGATACACAAACCATACTTGATAGCGCTGATGTAACAAAACTAGCGACACCGATAGTCAGTTCAGTAAAGATTAAACCTAAAAAATCAGCTGCATAGCAGTTGAGCGCGCACTTGTAATTTAGTTTAACCAGGTCAATAACTTACTCTTTAGAGTATGTGGCTTTATAGGTTTGGTTATATAGTCGTTCATACCTGCTGCGAGACATCGTTGTCTGTCGCCTTCCATTGCGCTTGCCGTCATTGCAATTATAGGTACACTTGCGTAATTACTTCCTGCTTTCGAATTTCTGATTGCATTGGTCGTATCGTAACCATTAAAGTTTGGCATTTGGCAATCCATTAAAATAACATCGAAGACGTGCTCCTTGTTTTGTTTTAATACCTCCAAAGCTTCTAAACCATCTGATGCTGAAGTAACTCTAACTTGAGTCGGCTTTAAAATCGCTTTAGCCACTTCTATATTTATCATATTATCGTCTACCAGTAATATATGGTATGGCGACAAATCAGGCTCAATGCACTCATCGATTAACTCTTTTGACGGCGTAATAATGAGCTCACTGTCCGAGCCAAATAAACTAGCGAGTTTATAACTAAATTGATCTTGGGTAAGTGGTTTATTTAAAATATGGCTGCCTTTAGAAAGTACAGCTTTAGCTGGGCTATCTGCCACCATATCACGTAAAATCAACACATACTTTTTGTTATACTGCTCACAAAAACGAACTAAAGCATTAATTTGTAAATGTTCATCATCTATTATTAATAAGTCAGCTTCAAACTCCTTATGATCGCTAAAGTAGTCGAGCCTTTCGATATTTGTACTGTGTATTTTGCAGGTGTTCTGTAATAAATCACAGACGTTTTTATAAACACTATCATGGGCGATTAATGTTGCAATACGAACATTCGTAGCAAGTTCAATACCTGTATTTAACTTTTTATTTTTAGCTATATGTAATTCAATGGTTGCACAAAATGTACTACCGACTCCTTTTTCACTAACAACGGATATGTTACCTCCCATTAACTGAGTAAGCTTTTTGCTGATAGATAACCCTAAACCTGTACCACCAAAATGACGCGTAGTACTAGAATCCTCTTGTGTAAACATGTCAAATAATTTAGCAATGTTCTCAGCCGCTATTCCAATACCGGTATCTTTTACGGTAAAACTCATTAATAATTTACTCTCAGTGATATATTTAGACCCGACTGTTAAACTCACTTCACCCCGATGAGTAAATTTAAATGCATTATTCACTAAATTAATTAAAATTTGTTTAAGTCGATGGCTATCGCCAATCACCATTCTATCCACTACATCTTTAGTATCTAAAAATACTTCAAGGCCTTTACGCTGCCCTTGTAATGCTAAAGAGCTAATCATATCGCTACATACTGTCACTATATCAAATGTATGATTATCGATATCAAGTTTGCCTGCTTCTATTTTAGAAAAATCGAGAATATCGTTTATCAAATTCATCAAAGAGTGAGCGCTGCTGTTTGCCAATTTTAAATAATGATGCTGTTGTTCGGATAAACCGTCCTCTTTTAGCATTTCAAGCATACCTAATACACCATTCATTGGTGTACGTATTTCATGAGAGATATTTGCCACAAAATCGCTTTTTGCTTGGCTAGCAATTAAAGCTTGATCAATGGCACACTCTAACTCAAGTGTTCTTTGTGAAACCTTCAACTCTAAAGTATTGTTTAAACTTTCCAGTGCTGATTGAGTATTTTTTAAGGAGCTTATATTTCTTAAAATTGCTGCGACTTGATATGCATTTTCATATACATCAAACACACTCGTTAAAGTAATTGAATAATATTGCTTATTTCCATTAGGCTCAGTATAAATGGCTTCAAAAGGCATCTTCGAACCTGCATTTATAGTTTGCGATAGACAATCTTTATCTATATCTGCCAACGTAAACATAGAAACAAAGTCAACTTCGTTCTCTATTGCATGATCAAACGCATACTTTGCTGTGTTATTACAATGAACAATGATACCCGTACTTTTTATTGTAAAAATAGCATCTAAGGAATTTTCAATAACTTTGTTATTTTGCTCTTTTAGCGAATGAATCAACAGTTTTCGATTAATAAAACGCTGATAAACAATGGTAACAACTAACAAAACAATCAGAAAAATAGCAAGTAGAGCGATGAAGTTTTCACGCCTTTTATTAACCTGTGTCATAAGCATATCGCTATCTACACTTACAGCTAACTCCAATGGCAGCATTGCAATATTGCCATCAAAGTAAATACGTTTTTTAATAAAATACTTTTTGGGTAAATTATTTAATGGTATTGCGCCTTCTAATGTCATACTTTGTGCATTTTTAAACTCATCACTCCAAGTTTTACCTCTGTTAAACTCAAAACCAAAGCTTAAATCAGGGTTTGGATGAAATAAAAACTCGTCTTCACTATTCATTAAATAAATGGCTGTATTTTTAGGTAATTCAAACTCTAAGCTTTTAAATAGTTGATCCGCAAAGTAGTTTGTCACAAGCACTGCAAAGACTTGCTTATCCTTATCAAACACTGGTTTAGCAACACGGAAAGTTGATACATAAGGTTTTTGAATATCTCCATTTTCACGATTGTAATTAATGGGTGAAATATAAACGGTATTCTCATCCAGCATACTGGCTTTTATAATGTAATCACGTTGTCCTTTTTTTTGTAACTGAGAGCCTTGTACCCGCTTAATTTCGCTTTGATAATTTCGATCAACTCTAACTATCTCTTGCCCTCCTTCAGCAAGCGCTATATAACGAGCTTGAAGAATACTCTCATCTGTTCGCATAAAACCTGAAAAAATACTAGCTAAACGCTCTTGCCATATAGCCATTGGTGTACCAAGTAGTGGATCTACACGATTATTTTCAGTCGCGCGCGTAATTCCTTTAATTGGTGGTGTTGCGTCTAAGAAACGAATGGCCGTTACGCTATCTTGAAAGTGTTTTTTTATTGCGACGGTTTTATTTTCAAGCTCTCGTTTTAGTTCAATATGAGACGCGCGATATATATCGCCTCTAATTTTTTGATCAAAGACAAAAAGAGAAGGAAGTGCAATGAGTAAAAAAAGCATCACAGTAAAAAGTACCAGTTTATTGCTTTTTGCAATACTTAAAAAAACATTCCTTTTGTACATTTATCTGCAACCTAAAAGTATAATACATTGAGTATAGAGCAAATAATCGTAACCTGAAAAATTAATTATTTATCGCTAATTTTGAAAAAGTGAATCTTTAAAGCCCTTCAACAACCTTACAGTTATATTGAGCTCATATTAATTTTCATATGCAAAATCACTATTATTTCAAAAATACTAATGTAATCTCTCCTAAAAATAATAAAAGCCTATAGGTATTAAATATATGGATTCGACGAGTATTAAACTATGTCATGACGTTCCTTTGCCAAAGAACATTTCAATGTAATTGCAAAACAAAGAAAGAAAACTGTGAATAGGCTGGGTGCCCAAATTACTACCACACTACAGTTAGCCGATACGAAGCCTTTGCTAGACTTTCATTTAGCCCGTTAGCACCGTAACTAATTGCTTATTACAGTTCGCTATAAAGTAAGCTTCATTTTAAAATATGGAATGTCCTGCTTATAAAAACGTACTCCGTACGGAGTCATACCAAAACGTCTATAAAAATCTAAGGCTGATTCTCTCGCGTCACACCAAAAAAGGTTAGCTTCTGTACTTTTTAATGACTGGATAATATGGCTCAACATTTTAGAACCAACACCTTGGTTTTGATAATCCGTGTCGGTTGCAAATTTACGTAAGCGTGCTTTACCCTGCGTCAAGTAAACAGAGGCAACACACACTAAATTGTCGTTTATAAAAGCACCAAAATGGCTCGCATCTTCATCACCGTCTACACGACAAAACTCAGTTGTTTCGTTGGGCCACAATACACGTTGGCGTAGTAACATTGTTTGTTCAGATGATATTTTGCATATCTGCATTTTGGTGTATTCACTCTCTAATAATTATATAAAAAATAATGATGACGCACCTCACTTTACTGTTAGAGCGTTATCCCACTTATAATAAAAAAGTAAACCTCATTAGGAATTTTGTAGTAAACGAATCAATTAGAAATTTGTAAGCTGTAATTATATACGTTAAATGCTTTATTATATTTTAGCAGCAAAGTAAGCCATTATCTCAGCAGTGGTCATTTCTTTAGTTTCATTTGAAAAACAATAATAATTTGGTCGCATGTCACTAAAATACTGCATATCCATTTCTAAGCCTTTCAAATTAGAGAACATACCTACTGGCATGTTATATTCGCCTGTTGCTTTGAACTTATAAAACAAATGAGTGCCGCATTCAATACAGAAACCACGAGACGCCCACGATGAAGATTCGTACATTTTAACTTTATCCATTCCTTCGATTTTGACTTTAGTCCCGCATTTTACAGCAAAAAATGGGGCCCCACCCCAAGTCCTACAGGATTGGCAATGACACACCGTAAACTTAGGATTAATTTCCTCTGCAGTTATTTGTACCGCCCCACAAAGACAGTTTGTTTTGTACTGAGACATTAATAAGACCTTACGTAATAAATAAAATAGTGGGTGTAGCGTTAGTAAAGCAGAAGCATCTGCTACTATGTTTTAAGTGAATTATATTAATAGCTTAAAATAAGTTTAGATAACGACTAAAATCAGCGATTTACTTTTGATTTTACAGACCATAACTTGGTTCCTATTTTGGTTCAATTTTTTCCTCTGTTTGTATAGGGGTATAACGGTATGTTTAGTGGGTTTTTATTTAAGTTGGAGAAATATTAACGCGTTTAAGTGGATTTTACAGCTAAACAATCTTAGTCATTCATTTCAGTATTATTCTTTGTTACTTTTATCGGCTATTTTAAACTTTAGCCATTATGATTATGTAATAGTTTTACACCAAACAATGCTTTAGTCGTTTTAATTCTATGCTTCATATTCTGATTTAATTAAAGTTAAGATAAATAAGCTGCAAGCTTAGTTCGCTCTTAGCAGATAGGACTGTATTTGAGATTTTAAAATGTCCTGTTATGCCAATGTTATTAAAAACATGATCATTCTACTGCATTAAAAATTATTCATAGTCGACTGCATGGATGCAGGAGGGTGAGCAATGCACTGAGCAATTGGCGTTACTTCCAGCTTCACTAATTTATGAATAGACCTTGTTTTGCAAATCACTTTTAACCGCTGGCCACTCAGTGTTAATTATTGAGTAAATAACCGTGTCCCTTATGCTTCCATCTTTTAAAATTTGATGATTTCGAAGAATGCCATCTTGCTTTGCGCCAAGCCTTTTTATAGCATTTCTAGAAGCTTGATTAAAAGAATGTGTTCTAAACTCAACAGCTAAACCTGTATGGGTGTCGAAAAGGTGACTAAGTAAAAGTAATTTACATTCGGTGTTAACAGGGGTTCGTCTAACCGATGATGAATACCACGTGTATCCTAACATAGCCCGTTTATTTATTTGGTCTGTATTATAAAAACGAGTCGTACCTACTATTTCATCGGAATCATTGCATTTTACCGCAAACGCTATATCACCCTTTGTTCCTGCTTTAACAGCTTCTTCGACATACCTTGCCATAGCGTCAGGCGATGGAACATTGGCAAACCACAGCTTCCAAGATTCACCATCTAAAACAGCTTGTTTTAAGCCCTCAGTGTGAGTTTTATTTAATGGTTCAAGCGTAACAAACTCACCCTTTAACTCAATACTAGATAACCATTGCATGCCACGCACCTATATAATTTATTGAAAAGCCGATACATTCTAAAAATAATGCCAACAGGCTAAATTTGATAAAAATGAGCTAAATGGATAAAAACCAAACACTCTAAAACATCATTCTATGGCCACAGGGCATTCATAAGAGGCATTTAAAAAATTTATACTATCTGGATAAGTATTTGAACAATTTAACGAACTAAATCGCCCATATTTAAGCTGTTCAGCATTATAGCTTAATGAGCGCGAGCATATCTTCACCATCATCATCTAAGCCCACTTCTTGAAAACCAAAGCTACAATAGAATTCTTTTGCAACTGGATTATTAGGGTTGTAGCAAATTTCAATTTCTTTTAGGTTTACGGTGCTTTTAGCGACCACATATTACACGCTACGTATTCTTCTTGCTCTTTTGAAACATCCAACTCGCAGACAGATTCATAATTTGAACTATCTACTTCTTTTAGAGATATATCCATGATCTTCCTTAACTTTAACGAGCATATAGAGTTATTCGTTCAGATGTACTTATCTAGAAACTTTAACTGAGTTGTTGTTGTGATTCAATCGATACCTTTGTTTATCGCCATTTTAAAGGCGTTTAGTTGTTGTTTTTATTGTTTTTAAAAGGAGGTTTATTAACATACAATCTATTTTAAGACGTGGCTAGGCTTTAAGAACAGAAAAGCCACAGCTGCTACACTGTGGCTTTTTGCTTAAGAATATAAATAAATGCTATTTTAGCGCTTGTTTAACAACGGGGTAATGATCCCATACTTGCTTGTCACTTAATGAACGTACCAGCTTAATATATTCAGCGTGAGTCCATGCCAGCGGAGTTGCTGAATTAGTCCCTTCGCCCAGTGTATAATCTGCTTTGTTTACACCAACGCCGTCCCATACTTGCTCTGGTAACATCATGCCTTCATTGGCAAATTGCTCTAGCCCTTTAACGTAACTGTTTTTAATTTCAGCTTGTTTTACGTCATTGAATGTATTACTGGCATTGGCTGCTGCAATTTCATAATGACCACGTTCGCCTGTAAAAAATGGCCATACACGTCCGCGTTGCCCAGGTGTATTACTTCCATTTTCAGCGTAATTTGTACCGGTTATTTCATCTTCCCCATAGCCATCGTTGCCATAACGACGATAACCTGCAAATGAGCCGCTACCATCGCTAAAGTTAAAGCTGTATTTTACTTGCAGATTGTTAGCGAGTGTTTCGTCATCATATTCTGGTAGCGTTTTTACAATGCTTGGTGCAAGTGCATCACGTACTCCATAGCGTACTAACTCTAAAAAGCCACCGTCCAAAATCTGTTTTTTATTAAAACCTTCTCGGCCGTTATTTGCGTTAATTGTGGTATTCGAGTTAGCATTTTCATCTTGACCAATACGGATGAAATATTCGCCATCGGTGGCTTTTGATTTTAAATTACCTTGGGTGGTAAACATCACTTTTTCGATGTCAGCGTTATAGCTTTTTGCCGTTGCTAAATAACGTTCTGCATTTTTTGTATCACCTGCCATATTCGCGATATCTGCGGCGCTAATTAAACCAGCAACAACCGCAGCGGTAGTTGATGGCGAATAGCCACTTTGCTCTTCCCAGCGCTCTTGTTGGGTTGCCGGTGGTGTGATTTGTGTATCATTCCATAAAATTTTCGCGCGTCCACCCTCGACTAAAAAGTCCGCAGCAGGTTTTAACATACGTGCGTACCAGTCTTTAAGCTCTGCATCACTAAGTACATTTGCTTGGTGTAATTTCCACGCGAGCATAATTGGCATCGCAGTTTGATCAAGCTGTACACCCACCCATTCAAGTTCGCCATCGACATGTGTTTTTTGTAAAAACCAGCCTGTATCGCCATTGTTACCTGGCGTTTTACTACTAACTTGTACTTTTTCAAGGTATTCAAATGCTGTTTTTGCCGTGGCTGTATCACCCAGTGCCATAAATGCCATGGCCACTTGGTAGAAATCTCGTACCCACACCGCTTTATAACCTGTTGAGCCTGTTTTAGCCGATACGGTTTCGCCCCACGGGTTAGACAACGAAGCAATAAGTGCGCCTGCGTGCGTTTTGTCTTCTTGTGCTTTTAATACCATTGCACTGGTATAAAGTAGCTTGCCGTTATCAGCCGTTTGCTCCGTCATTTTATTGATCGGAGTTAGGTTTTGTAGGTAATCTTGCCAACCAAATGCCGCACCTTTACCATTGTAGCTATCAAGTACACTTTGATAGCCTTTTGCTAATGTTTGGGCACCCTGCTCTGCACTTTGTTGCTCGCTACGTGCAAAGCTTAGTACTAAATCAAACGTGGTATTACTTTCAATACTACCAAGCTCAGCAAGTAGACTGACATTACCTGACTGCTCACCAGTATTGCTATAGCTGGTATTTAATGATTGTGACTTTTTGAGCTCATCCAAACCATCGCTTACACCCGTAAAGCCAACCGTTTTTGCGCCAAACTCAGTACTTGCTTGCAATGTTAAGTAGTTATCATCTTGCCAAGCCACTAAACCTTGCTCGGTAGTTTTTGCAAAATCATCAAGGCCGTTATTATTAATATATGGATTTACCACAACATAGGCTTTAACGTCTTTAAGGTCGGTATTAAACATGCTACGAACAAATAAACTTTGCCCATCAGGATCGGTAAATACGTGTTTTTCAAGAGTGAATCGACCTTGTTTATCTTTACTTACTATTTTATAAGCAAGTGATAACGGGCGACCTTGATCGTCTTTGTATAAATAATCAATCGTGACATCAAGATCGTCTGCTTCGCTAACAGTAAAGTTTTTTCCTGTTACCACAAATTGCATATCTTTTATTTGCGCTTGATGAATAAGGCCAAACATAGTTTCGGTGATCATGCCTTTAGCAATTGAAAACCAGACTTTTGATACTACACCTGTTGGTGCATCATTTGTGTAATGACCATTTTGGTATTGCTCGTACGATGTACCAATCCCTGTTTTACCTGCGTATGACCAAAATGGATCGTTACCTGGTGCACCAGGCGCAGTTGTTTTAGATGTTTGTGCCTGATTTGTATTTTGAGCACCGCATGCAGTTAATCCAAGTGCTAATAATGAGATAGTAATTAGGTTATAGTTTTTCATTTTTTTACTCTTAATTAGAATTTTTAACGCGCATAACAGCAATGGCTGCTAATACAAAAGACGCAGCACCAATTAACAAGGCATAAATAGGCTGATTAGAAAATACATGGCGCAAAATAAGCCCTAAAATACTGGCTGCAAGTAGCTGTGGAATAACTATAAAAAAGTTAAATATCCCCATATAAACGCCCATTTTATTACTCGGTAATGAGTTACTTAGCATCGCATAAGGCAATGAGAGTATAGAAGCCCACGCAAAACCAACGCCGATCATAGGAATAAGTAACATTTTAGGGTCTGTTATAAACATAAAGCTGGCAAGGCCTAATGCGCCTAGTAATAAGTTAAAACAATGCGCGCCTTTTAAGCCCATTTTTTTAACTAAGAATGGAATGCACATTGCGGCAATAGCAGCGAAGCCATTGTAGGCAGCAAATAAAATACCGACCCAATCAGCGCCATCGTTAAACGCTTTTGATGTTGTATCGCTACTACCATAATGAAAGCTTGTTACTGCCGACGTGGTATAAATCCACATTGCAAATAAGGTAAACCAACTAAAAAATTGCACCCAAGCTAATTGCTTCATCGCAGTTGGCATTGTAAATACATCTTGCACTACTTGATAAAAGCCCCCTTGGGTTTTATTAGCCCTTTTAAGTGCCGCTGCTATCCATTGCACAATACCAAAAGCTAATAAGCCACCAGCAAGTAGGTATAACTCTTTTTCAAGCGATAAGCCCATTACTAATGCAAGGGTCGCTAAACCAAGCACCACAAAAATAATGGCACCTTTATTAAAGTTAATATCTACTAATGCGGTGTTAGTCGGTTTGGCAGTTTGCTTTTCAAATTCAGCTAATTGCTCAGGGGTGTATTCTTTAGTTTTTGCAACAGTCCACAACACGGTGGCTAGTAAAACAACGCCGCCCCAGTAAAACGAGTACTTAACTGAATCGGGTATTTCACCAATGGCTGCGGTGTTGCTCACATCAAACCAATTGGTCATCATCCATGGCAGTGCTGATGCCAAAACTGCACCAATACCAATGAAAAAACTTTGCAAACCATACCCTGTCGCACGTTGCTTTTCTGGCAAGTTATCGCCTACAAGCGCTCTAAATGGCTCCATTGTGACATTGATAGATGCATCCATAATCCACAACATACCAGCGGCAATCCACAATGTTGGCGAATGTGGCATAAGAAACAATGCAATGGTTGTTAATATTGCGCCCATAAAGAAAAATGGACGACGACGACCAAGACGACACCACGTTTTATCGCTCCAATAACCAATAATAGGTTGAACGATTAAACCGGTTAGTGGCGCTGCTACCCACAAAATAGGAATATCATCCACTTGTGCGCCAAGGGTTTGAAAAATACGGCTCACATTACCGTTTTGCAGAGCAAAACCAAATTGAATACCTAAAAAACCAAAGCACATATTCCATATTTGCCAAAAACTTAGGTTTGGTTTATTGCTGTCATAATTATTATTCATTTTTTGCCTTATTCGTTAATACCGCGCTACTAAGTGGACCTAAAGTGAGGGTGAATGAAGCGCCATTCGCATTTTTTGATACTAAAATACCGTTATTATTTTCAAGTAAATCGTGTAAAGCATCCGCTGTATCTACTTTACTTGTTTGATTTTTATTTAAAGTAACCGTTATGGTTTGCGCTTGTTCACTAAAATTACTAACAACAAAAATTGATTGATTACCTAACGAACGTGAAAAACCCACCACAGCTTCACTGCCAACCACGTTTAGCGGATGCATATCGCCGCCAACAACCGCAGGCATATCATTAAGGGCCATAATTGATTTGTAATATTGACGAAGATTGACCTGTTCAATAGTAAGGTTAGCGCCATCAAATTTGCCATTGTTCATCCATGCTTGATGCGCTGGTACGCCAATGTAATCAAAAATACTGGTGCGGGTTGGTGAGCCAAAACCTGCATTTTCAGAGCCATCTTCCCCTACATCTTGGCCAAAATATAATAAGGTGGGTGCACGGCTAATCAGGTTTGAAACCACCATGGCTGGTTTACCCCACACAGCTTTGCCTGCAAAGTCTGGGCTTGCGATACGTTGTTCGTCGTGATTTTCTAAAAAGTGCAGCATGTGCTGTTCAATATCAGTAACCTGTTGCTGCGCATCAAAAATAGTGTTTGCAGGTTGCTTGCTTTGCATAATTGCTTTTAAGGTATCGTAAAAACCGACTTTATCGTATAAATAGTCCATTTTACCTTGATGGATATAAGCACGGTACATTTGTGGGTTGTAAACTTCGGCAAGTAAAAATGCATCAGGTTTTTGCATTTTTATTGATGAGTTTAAAAAACTCCAAAATTCAACTGACACCATTTCGGCCATGTCATACCTAAAACCATCAACGCCTTTATCAAGCCAGTAAAGGGTGATATCTCTGAATTTATACCAACTATTAGGTAACTCTTTATTTTGCCAAAAAGCAAAATGGGCGCGGTAATCTTGGTTTTCTAACTCTTTGGGCAATGTAGGAAAATCATAACTCCCATCGGGCTTTACTCCGTAGTTAACTTTAACTGTTTCGTACCAATCGTTCATATCTGGTTTTGGAGAACGAGCACCATTACCTGTCCATTTGGCGGGTGTTTCGTCAAAAAAACCATCTGCTAATGGATGATTGTTACCACCTAATACCTGATAAGTCGCCGATGCAGGCACTTGAAAAGACTGCCCTGGTACATAGTAAAAGTTATTGTTTTTATCGTACGCTTTGCTGGTGTCGTCTTGCTCACCAAAGTCTTTGACACCTTTAGGTTTGGCAACAGAGTGATAATTACGTGCCACATGATTAGGCACGATATCAATAACCACTTTCATACCATGGCTGTGAGTGCGCTCAATTAACGCACTAAACTCATCGAGTCTTCTGGCTACATTAATGGCTAAATCAGGGTTTACATCATAATAATCTTTTATTGCGTACGGCGAACCTGCTCGTCCCTTTACAACATCAGGGTCGTCTTGCTTTATACCGTACTCGGTGTAATCTCCAACGAGAGCATGATGTAATACGCCGGTATACCAAACGTGCGTTGTTCCCAGCTCCTTTATACCTTTGAGAGCGGCATCATTAAAGTCGGCAAACTTACCTACGCCATTTTGCTCTATCGTTCCCCAAGGCGTGTTTGTAGTATGCGTATTACCAAATAAGCGCGTAAAAACTTGATAAACAACAGGCTTAGTTAATTCATTTTGCTTTTGTGCAATAACTTGCGTTTGCGTAACTTCATCATCTGCACATGCATTTATAAAAAGCGCACTGCAAAGCAGTACAGGTGCATACATTGTTTTTTTCATTATGTGTGTCATTTCTATGTCAGTGATAGCTTTATACTAAAGATAACAACAGCCGCCATACAGTAGCTGCATACGTATTCAGGAGCTAATTCATTATTTGTTAATGACTAATACGGTTGCGCTCATGGGTTTTAGTGTGAGTTTACTTTTAAGCATATGCGTTTCATTACTTAGTATGTCTTTAGCTTTTGTATTATGTGGTAAAACTTCTTTCATATAATCAAGTTCTTGGTTAATGGTTTGAGCATTTTTATTTAAAAACACTAAAACTGTTTGCTCATCGCTAAGTCGTGCATAACTATACACGCCATTTTTTGGGCTAAAGTGAGTTAATTTACCGTTAGTGAGCGCTGGGCTGGTTTTTCTAAAATGAAGTAAAGCAGACATCATTGTGTGCATGCTGTGTTGATCAGCTGTTAAGTCCTCACCTGTAAATGCATTTGCCTGTTGGTGTTCAAATCCACCGGGGAAATCAATGCGTATATCTCCGTGATCTTTACTTGGGGTGTTATCGAGTAGTACTTCAGTACCGTAGTAGATTTGTGGGATACCCCGTGTCGTCAATAACATGGTCATTGCCATTTTTGTTTTGGCTAAATCTTGTTTAAGTTCAGTGTAAACACGGCTCATATCATGGTTATCAGCAAATACCATAATGTTATCTGTATCAGGGTATAGAAAGTCATTGGCCAACGATTGGTATACTTTAACCCAGCCTGTACTCCAGCTTTCTTCTTCATTTAGCGCCTGAATTAACGCCTCTTGTAATGAAAAATCCATAATGCTCGGTAAGCTTGACGTATAGCCGTCTTGATTCACCTTTTTGCGCTGCCAATATGACGCGATAGCGGGGTTTGAGGTCCATTCTTCACCAACAATATTAAAGTGTGGGTATTCATCCATAATGGCCTTTGTCCACGCTGTTAAAAATGCTTTATCTGAATAAGAATAAGTGTCTACACGAATCCCGCTTAAATCAGCATATTCGATCCACCACAGCGCATTTTGAATTAAATACTCGCTCAAAAGTGGCTGACGCTGATTTAAATCTGGCATGCTGGCTACAAACCAGCCATCGTTAAATTGACGTTTATCGTACTCGCTTGCGTGTGGATCTTGAATTGTTTGGCGGGCATGACTTGTCGCATTTTTACCATTTTTAAATTCACCATTAAAATTGATCCAATCTTTGCTCGGTTTATCCTTCATCCATTTATGCTCAGCACCAAAGTGATTAAGCACCATATCCATAACAAGACCAATCCCCTGGTCTTTGGCCTTTATTGAAAGCGATTTATAAAGTGAGTTAGAACCCATGCGTGGGTCTACGTTATAAAAATCGGTAATAGCATAACCGTGATAAGAGTAATCAGGCATGTTATTTTCAAGCACCGGCGTTAACCACAACTGTGTAATACCTAAATCTTTTAAATAAGGCAATGCATTAATAACACCTTGAATGTCACCGCCATGACGCCCTCCTTTAAATGTTGGATTTACTTTCTCCAACATACCGCTCACGGTGTCATTTTGTTTATCGCCATTTACAAAACGGTCAGGGTTAATTAAGTACACTGTATCTTTGCTGCTAAAACCTTCTCGCTCAGCACTATTTTTTGTTCTCTCAAGTAAAGAAAAACTAAAATTATTATTATCACTGCTATTAAATTTTAATGTTCCAGCTTGGGCTGTATCGCTAATGGTTACATGTAAAAATACGTAATTAGGGTTTTCGGTGCGCGTCGCATTGGTTAGCTCAACCCCTTGATAAGGTAAAAGCTTAAACTGGGTGTTTGCAATGTTTTGTTCATGCAACATCAGCGTAATTGTGTTTTTTTTCATGCCCACCCACCAGTTAGCAGGCTCAACGCTCAGTGCATATGACATGCTTGTTATAGTACATAAACAGAGTAAGAGTACTTGCTGTATAAATCGCATTACGACGCCCTTTTAATACTGGCTAAAAATTCTTTATGAGTAGGCAGTTTTTCAACTGTCGAATTTATTAATGTTTTTAAACTAATAAACAAATCACTTAACTGCTCATTCGTTAACGAGTCAACAATTGTGCTGTAATCATCAGGCATCAAACCTTGCCCAATCATCACTTGTTGCCATGCTATTTCGGCAAATAGCTCATCGTCTTCGCGCATAACCTTGCCTGTTTGCTTAAATAAATTAAGTTTATGATTCAGTGAATCCGGTATGTCCATTTGCATGCATTGACGCCAAAACGCGGAGTCTTCTCGCTCAGTAAGTTTGTAATGCAAAATAATAAAATCACGAATATGCTCTATTTCAATCACGCTTTGTTTATTAAACTCGCTTGCTAACGCATCGCTAATGCCGTGGTGCGGAAATAATTTAATCAGCCGCGTAACTGCGCTTTGAATTAAATGAATGCTTGTCGATTCCAATGGCTCTAAAAAGCCACTTGATAGACCAACCGCGACTACATTTTTATGCCATTGTTTTATGCGTCGCCCTGTTTTGAATTTAATGAATCGTGGCTCTGTTATTGGATCTGCGGGTAAGTTATTAAGTAACAACGTCTTTGCGTCTTCATCAGATAAATAACGACTACAATAAACCAAGCCGTTGCCTATTCGACTTTGTAGCGGAATTTGCCATTGCCAACCGGCACTGTGCGCAATTGATTGCGTATAAGGTTTTAATTCATCGTTTGATTTTGTTTGTACTGCAATGGCACTATCGCATGGTAAATAATGAGACCAATCTACAAACCCAGTATTGAGTGTTTTCTCGATAAGCAACGCACACAACCCCGTGCAATCTATAAATAAATCACCATTGATTTGCTTATTATCATCGAGTATGAGTGTTTCTACATTACCCGTTGTTAAGCATTGCGTTACTTCACTAATTTTGGCATCAATGTGTTTTACACCGCGCGATATTGCCAGCTTTTTTAAATATTCAGCGTAAAGTGTGGCGTCAAAATGATACGCATAACTTAGCCCTGGTAGTTGGGTATTAGGAATTGTATTTAAAGGCGCAAATTTATGTTGTTTAGCAGCTTGGTAATTAAGTGAAAAATCCCATAACTCGTCTTCACAACCTGTAATGTGCCCTTTCAACCAAAAATTATAAAAGTCACAGAACGGGAAGTCTTTTCCAATCGAGCCAAACGCATGCATATATCTGTGCGTTGGTGCTTTCCAGTTTTCGAATTCAATACCGAGTTTAATTGTTGCGTTAGTTTCGTTTATGAACTCTTGTTCGTTAATGCCTAATGCATTATTAAGCTGGATAATAGGCGGTATGGTTGCTTCGCCCACTCCCACTGTACCAATAGATGATGACTCTATTAATGTGATATTAATTACTTTACCTAACACTTTATTTAGCAGTGCTGCAGTGATCCAACCTGCGGTGCCACCGCCTGCAATCACGACGTGTTTTATTGGTTTCATCTTATTATCCACGTTTTATTAAATCAAAGTATGATTAAAAAGTTAGGTAAACTAGCTATAAAAAAGCCCTTGTAAAACAAATTACAAGGGCTTCTACACACAATTTTTATTATAGCTTGTAGCTAAAACCTAACAAGTAAGTGCGACCGTAATCTTGGTAATCACGTACTTGTAAATTGTTATCTCCCGAAAGAGAAGTAAATGGTTCTTCCGTTAAGTTTTGAATTTGGAATGTAACAGATAACCCTTCAAGGCCCTGTATACCAGACTCTGCGAAATCATATCCGGTTTGAATATCCCAAATTGTTTCGCCTTTAATATCAACTTGCGTAGCCGCAAGCCCTAAGCCGTTAACATTACCTTTAAAGTCAGAGCGTTTACGCATACTTGTACGCGCTTGGAAGCCATTTCTTTCGTAATAAAAAGTTAAGCTATCGATCTTCTCTGATAAACCAGGCAGTTTATATTCAGTCCCATTTTGATCTTCAATATCTTGCTCTACACCAGTATGGCTAGCAATTAAACCAAAGCCTTCAAGTGATGAACTAAATATGCTCAATGGTAAAGAAAGAGATAGCTCGTAACCCCAAAGATTACCGCCACCACCATTGACTTTACCTGAACCCGAACCTTGACTATTTGCTGGTATTTCACCTGTTGATGGATTAGCGACACCGGTCATATCTATTGCGTAGTTACCGTCAAAAATCCAAGTAGAAATATCTTTATAGAAATACGCTGCAGCAAAGTAACCTTCCTCATGGAAGTAGTTTTCATAGCTTAAATCAAAACCAGTGGCTTCTTTAGGTTCAAGCTGCGGATTACCACCAGAGACACTCCAGTTATTACCATTAGAATCTTGAGTTGGGCTATATGTTGCATTAACAGAGGCATTCATTTCATCTAAACGAGCACGAGAAATAGTTTTAGCAGCACCAAAACGAATGGTTTGTTCTTCATCTACCGCAAATGATAAGTTTAAGCTTGGTAAAACATGCGAGTAATCATGACTAATGTCTGTTGGAGATACCACAACTAAACCGTTTTCGGTCGTCGCAGCAAAGCCTTGTGATGATTGCTCAGTTTTCACATAACGCACACCAATGTTACCCGAAACTGGGACCGACCCTAGTTCAGTATTAATATCCGCTTGCAAAAATAAAGCCGTTACTTGTTCTTGTACTGTCCAAGACTGCGTTTTATGTTTTTGATCTGTTAAGCTTTCTTGTAGTAGGTTGTAGTAACCGTCTTTAACCAGACCATTAGTATCATAAGCAATCATATTACCCATACCAATGAAGTCTAAACTTGCAGTGCCCAAACGGTATTTTTCAGGTACTGAGACCATACCTGGGTTATCAAGTGAAAAATCTTTCAAAGTCATAAAATAACCTTCTGACTTTTTAGTTTTTTCACGGTCACGGTACGAAAGACCAAATTTAATAGCACTTATATAATCGTTTTCAAGCACTTTGCTGGCAGCTAACTTTAATGTTTGAAGCTCATCATTAATTTCTGGTGCGTTGATGAAGCCATCTTGTGCTGTATTTTGGTAAGGCGTATCATTTAGACCGTATCTATCATTTAACGCAGAGCTTGCGCCCCAAGATAACGGCCCACCTAATTGAATTAAGTTATAGTCACTGTAATCAAGTTCATGGGTAAATTGCGCACCAGTATTACCACCATTAAAGGTATAACCTAAGTTATCAGCAACACCATTACTGTCTCCGCGACCAGTTCCTGAGTAGCTCTCTATACTCCAAAGCTGACGTTCTACTTCAGATACACTTGCATCAAACTCTACAGACCATGCATCATTAATATCGTATTTTGTATTAAAACCGAATTGCTTTAGTTCAGCATTTCGTTCTTCATAATCATTTCTAACAACAACACGTTGCCCTTGCGTCTTAGCACTCGTAATAAAACCGGACTCTTCGTCTACAGTAACACTGTTTGGATCTATACTGCCTTGACCCCATGCGAATGGAATTTCAATACCGCGTAAAATTCTTTCATCAGAAAAATCAACATATAATGCATCAAATGTCATATTCAAACGATCATTCGGAGATGCTTCTATAACAAGCATTGCTGAGTCACGATCTAATGTAGATGAACGCACATAAGGTTTAGCCCCACCTAAAATTGAATAATCTTTACCATTACTTGTAAATTCTGGGTAACCCCACGAGTTCCAACGCTTTTCTTGGTTTGGTGAACTCATTTTGTTATACGCGAATGCCACACCGATCGTGTCGTCTGCAAATTGGTCAATATACGAAAAAGTGCCACGGAAACCTTGGTTATCGCCATCTGGGTTTAACTTATCAAAGCTTGTTTTTTCAAGCTGACCATTAAACATAACAACACGTTCGCCTTTGCTTAAAGGCTTAACCGTTTGCATATCGATAACACCAGCGATGCCTTCGGCTTCAATACTGGCATTAGGTGTTTTATAAACAGTGACACCGCTCATAATTTCAGATGGGTAAAGGTCAAACTCTACGCCTCGATTGTCACCAATAGACACTTGCTCACGGCCATTAAAAGTGGTCGCACTTTCATCTTCACTGAAACCACGAACACTCACACGACTCGCTCGGCCATCTAAACGTTGGGCTGTTAAACCAGGTAAACGCGCAATAGACTCAGCAATAGATGAATCTGGTAATTTACCAATATCTTCTGCCGAAATAGACTCTACAACCTGTGTTGAAAAGCGCTTTGTGTTTATAGATTCAATTAAGCTGCCACGAAAGCCTTTAACTTCGATAACCTCTACGTCATCTTTTTTTATTGTATTTTCTTGCGCCGCTACGGTTGCAAAGCTAGATATGCCTGCCGCTGTTAACGCTAAAGTTAATATACTTGGTTTGAACATAGACATGATGTTTTCCCGTTACCCATAGTGTGATACCCGCATATAGTGCTTGAGTGATAGTCAAACAAGGCGAGCTAATTTTGTTGTCAGGACGGATATTAACGCTTGGTTTATTTTATTAACAACTTTATGCATACGTATTCAGCATTGGCGCCCGCTTGTATATTAACATAAAATTCACAATGAAAAGTCATAACAAACTGTTTTTAATATAATAAATCTATTTAGGCCTGTTCTTTAAGCAACGCTAGCCTGCCCAACTTATTTGTATCAAAATGATTAATTTAATGGCATGTAAATAGTTTGAAATAAAGCCGATTTATTTTTTATTCATTAAAATATCGTACCATCATCAAAAGATAAATTGGTAAGACCATTAATGATAAAGCATTAAATTACAATAACTTCTTATATTTCTTTAACTTAAAGCATCTAAAACCACATAAATATAAGCTAATCCATAATTGGTAAGTAATATTACCGCTAATTAAGGTAATTCCATATGCTGTTTAGCACTTAAATAAGGTGCTTTAGAGCCGCTTATTTATGTGCATACGTATGCAAGCTTTTTACAGGGTCACAGGCTTCACGTATGCTTTTTGCAAATAACGTGATTAAGCCTAATCACAGAAGAATAGTTTAAATACTGTATAGAATAACGGAGTAAAGCATGACCCAAAAGCAGTGGTATAAAGGTGCGGTTATTTACCAGGTTTATCCGCGTAGCTTCCAAGATAGCAACAACGATGGTATTGGTGATTTAAAAGGAATAATTAATCGTATTGATTATATTAAAAGCCTTGGTGTTGATGCTATTTGGATTTCACCATTTTTTAAGTCGCCAATGAAAGACTTTGGCTACGATATTAGTGATTATCGCGACATTGACCCGCTTTTTGGTGATTTAAACGATTTTGATCAACTAATAAGCCAAGCTCATGAGCGTGATATTAAAATAATTATAGATCAGGTATTAAGCCACACGTCGGATCAACACCAATGGTTTTTAGACAGCCGCGATAATTTAACCAATGACAAAGCCAATTGGTATGTATGGGCAGATGCCAAAGAAGATGGAACAGCACCTAATAACTGGCTTTCTATTTTTGGTGGGGGGGCTTGGCAGTGGGAGCCTCGTCGTGGGCAATACTATTTGCATAACTTTTTAACTGAACAACCCGATCTAAACTTTCACAACCCTGATGTAAGGCAAGCTGTACTAGATAACGTGGAGTTTTGGCTTAAAAAAGGCGTTGATGGATTTAGACTCGATGCCATTAATTTTTGCTACCACGACGCATTACTTCGCGATAATCCAGCAAAACCAAAAGAAAAACGCCAAGGCCGTGGTTTTAGTGAAGATAACCCGTATGCGTTTCAGTACCATTACTATAATAATACGCAGCCAGAAAACATTGCGTTTATGCAAGATATTCGTGCATTACTTAATAAATACCCAGGTACTGTATCGCTTGGGGAAATATCGTCAGAAGATTCATTAGCAACGATGGCAGAATATACCCAAGGCGGCGACAAGCTGCACATGGGTTATAGCTTTGAGCTCTTAACAAACGATTATTCAAGTGAATATATTAGAACTACGGTTCAAACACTTGAACAGCGTATGCTTGAGGGGTGGCCATGCTGGGCATTTAGTAATCATGACGTAGAGCGCGTAGCAAGCCGCTGGAGTGAAAATGGCGAAATTAACCCTCAGCAATGTAAAATGTTAACAGCCCTACTTGCTTCTCTTCGCGGAAGTGTCTGTATGTACCAAGGGGAAGAATTAGGGTTAGGTGAAGCAAGTGTTGCCTTTGAAGACTTACAAGACCCTTACGGCATAACGTTTTGGCCTAACTTTAAGGGGCGCGACGGATGCAGAACGCCAATGCCTTGGGAACACACTGGATCGCACCACGCTGGTTTTAGTGAGGCAAAGCCTTGGCTTCCGGTCGATGATGCACATAAGCAACAGTCAGTCGCAATACAAATAAATGACAGTAACTCAATTTTAAATGCATATCGTGAGTTTATGACTTGGCGCAAAAGCCAAGCCGTTTTACTTGAAGGTGATATTGAGTTTATTGAAACACCTGAGCCTGCACTTGCCTTTTATAGAACACTGGGCTCACAAAAAATGTTGTGTGTATTTAACTTAAGTTCGCAGCAAGCAAGCATCAATATGCCTGTATCAGTTGTTACACAATACACAGAGCTTAGCCACCATAATGCTAAGCTTAGCAATAATCTACTAACTCTTGAGCCTTACGCTTGTTATTACGCTAAGTGCTAATTAGTTAGCCGCAAAAAAGCCCAAAGCATAAACTTGGGCTTTTTTGTATTAGTACTAATGGCTTTGCGTTTTACTGTTCAGGTAATCTGTTAATGCAAATAAAACACCCGACATCACAAACGTTACATGAATAATCACCTTCCATAGTAATTCATCGTTTGGATGCGCGCCTGAGTTAATAAATACTTTTAGCAGTTCAACAGCTGAAATAGCAACAATGGCACTGATCAATTTCATTTTTAAACCTGAAAAGCCCACCTTTCCCATCCACGAAGGTCTGTCTTCATGATTGTCTATATTGAGCTTAGAGACAAAGTTTTCGTAACCACTAAAAATAATGATTAAAAGTAACCCAGCTAATAACGCGGTATCCACTAGCGTTAAAATACCAACGAGAAGCTCTTGGTTAGTAGATGTAAACGTTGCTAGACCCATTAGATAAAGCTGTTTAAAAAACTTTATCAAAAGTAGTACAACAGCAAATAATAAACCGACAAAAAACGGCGCGAGTAACCAACGCCCTTTAAAAATAAAGGATTCTAATGCGTGCTCTACTTTATTTGTATGACGCGGCTTTGTATCTGGTGTGTGTAGTGACATTGGTTCATCTTTTTATAAAAAAAAGCGACCTTAGCCTATATAGCAATTCAACACAAATAGATGTACATATAGCTATGTAACCTGAACTCTGGATAATAAATCTATCTCGAGCAGCTATTTTCAGCGCTAACTACGTTGAATTTACTTGCAATAGGCCAGCTAATGACGCGTAAGTTCGCCTTGTTTTCACTGAAAATCTCTGGCTAGAGAAAAATAAATTTAAATATTATTATGATTCAATATATTAGTAAATATCTTAACCAGAGTTCAGGTTATGTATAAATCACTCATCCTCACGATAAAAATATTTCGTTTTCTTTTATTTCAAATTCGATTAAAAATCAACTTACCAACAGAACTGTTCTGGATTGGGCACTATTGTCTTACGCTTAACGAGAGAAAGCGTATTGCGATCGTCATACCATTTTTTAGGAATAAACGAATGAACAAAGCATTACTAGCATTAATCGTAGCGCCTTTATTTGCAGTATCTGCAACTTACGCAGTGGCAGACGACACCCCAACAGCTTCAGCCGAAATGATAAAAGAATACACAGAAATGTGCGTTAACTGGGCTAAAGATGACGACGTAAGCAATACAGAACTTAACGCCTACGTATTAAAATGTGTAAATGATGAACTTGAATCTGAAGGCTACAAAAAAGTATCGTCTGTAAAAATTTAATAATATTCATACCAATCTGCTTATATACGTGGTCTATCTAACGATAAGAAAATCGCGCTAGAACTAGGCAAAAATTTTTGTATCTAGTTGTTCTAAATAAAAAATTTTTAACAACGTTATAGAGTGATTTAATTCGATAAATTGTTCAAATATTTATGCAGGTTGGTATTATATGTACGGCTAACAAAGCCATTGCGAAGTACATATAAATAGATAAAAAAACCGGAATCGACACAAGCTGTGCGTTCCGGTTTTTTTATAGCCTTTTAAAACCTATAAAAAGTTATGAATAAGCGATAACGTGCTTATTCATCTTCTTTTTTAGCTTTAGCCTTTGCTTTAGCAGGGGCTTTTTTAGCAGCCGGCTTCTTTTTTGGTGCTGCTTTTTTCTTTGCTTCTTCTACCCATTTACCCGCTTCATAATGTGCAGTCCAGCCAGTTGCTTTACCGTCAACTTCAGTCATTACGTATTGAGACTTATTTTTACGGCTATAACGAACAACCGCTAAGTTGCCATCAGGATCCTGTGCTGGTGCATCAGCTAAGTAATAAAACTTAGGTGAAATACGGTCTCTAAAGCGCTTTAATTCCTCAACCTTTGGTGCACGCGTTTCACGTGACTTAGGAAAAGTGTTGGCCGCTAAAAATATACCTGCTGCGCCATCACGTAATACAAAATACGCTTCAGACTTTTCACACTCAAGCTCTTTTATATGTACAGGGTCTTCTTTTGGCGGCGCTGCTTCACCACTTTTCAGTAGTTTACGCGTATTTTTACACTCTTCATTATTACAACCAAAGTACTTACCAAAACGACCAGATTTTAGCTCCATGTCAGCACCACATTTATCGCATTCGATAATTGGACCGTCATAGCCTTTAATTTTAAAGGTGCCTTCTTCAACAACGTGACCTTTACAAGCTGGGTTATTACCACAAACATGTAATTTACGTGTTTCATCGATTAAGTACGAGTCCATTGCTGTCTCGCAAATTGGACAACGCTTCATCTGCATTAATGTTTCGGTTTCAACATCTTCAACATCAGCTGCTACGGCTTCATCACCTGACACTAAGTTCATTGTTGTAGTACAACGCTCTTTAGGCGGTAGACTATAACCCGTACAACCTAAAAATACGCCTGTTGATGCCGTACGTATACCCATTTTGCGGCTACATGTTGGGCATTCAATATCCGTTTCAACCATTTCATTGAGGCGCATACCGCCTTGCTCTGGTTCATCTTTTGCGACTGTTAATTGCGTTGAGAAATCAGCATAAAATTTATCAAGTACTTCGGTCCAAACGCGCTCGCCTTCTGCGATATCATCTAGTCGACCTTCCATTTTAGCGGTAAAGTCAAAATTCATTAAATCTGTGAAGTTTTCAACTAGACGATCGGTAACAATTTCACCCATTTTCTCAGCGAAGAAACGACGATTTTCGACGCGCACATAACCACGGTCTTGAATCGTTGAAATAATAGATGCATACGTAGAAGGACGACCAATACCACGTTTTTCAAGCTCTTTTACTAAACTCGCTTCACTAAAACGCGCAGGTGGTTTTGTAAAATGCTGTTTAGGATCAAGTTCAACAAGGGTCAGGGTTTCGCCTAATGTAACGGGTGGTAATGACTGATCTTCTTCGTTCTTTTTACGAATTGCAGGTTGAACTTTAGTCCAACCATCAAAGCGTAATACACGACCCTTTGCTTTAAGCTGAAAATCGTTTGCTGCAACGGTCAAAGTAGTTAAATCGTACTCTGCTGGTACCATTTGACATGCAACAAATTGACGCCAAATAAGCTCATAAAGCTTTTTAGCATCGGCATCTACGCCTTCAATATGGCCAGAAAGTACGGCTACACTCGATGGGCGAATAGCTTCATGCGCCTCTTGTGCGTTGCCTTTTGAGCTGTAATTAATTGGATCTTTTGGTAAGTATTTTTCACCAAATTGTTCTGTTACATATTCACGGCACATTGCAACTGCATCTTTTGATAGATTAGTTGAATCGGTACGCATATACGTAATATAACCGCCTTCGTACAAGCGCTGTGCTAGCATCATGGTTTTCTTAACACCATAACCTAAGCGTGTGCTCGCCGCTTGTTGCATTGTTGAAGTGATCAGAGGCGCACTTGGGCGGCTCTTACTTGGTTTTTCTTCAATATTAACAACTTTATATTCGGCATTCTCAAGGCTTTTAACCGCTGCGCTAGCCTGAGCTTCATTTACTGGCTTAAATGGCTTGTCAGCTTGTTTGGTTACTTCTAAACGTAACTCCGACTCACTATTTTTAACATCAGCATGAATATCCCAAAATTCTTCTGGGATAAACGCTTTAATTTCACGTTCGCGCTCAACCAATAAACGCACTGCAACTGATTGAACTCGACCTGCTGAAAGTCCACGAGCAACCTTTGCCCACAGTAACGGTGACACCATAAAGCCAACCACACGATCTAAAAAACGGCGCGTTTGTTGCGCATAGACCATATCGGTATTTAGCTCGCCAGGTGTTTCAAATGCTTGTTGAATCGCATTTTTTGTAATTTCGTTAAAAACTACACGCTTATACTTTGCAGGCTCTCCGCCAATGATTTCTTGAAGGTGCCAAGCAATTGCTTCCCCTTCTCTATCCAAATCCGTTGCGAGGTATATTTGGTCTGCATTTTCTGCCAGCTTTTGTAATTCTTGAACAACTTTTTCTTTACCAGGCAGTATTTCGTAATGCGGCTCCCAGCCTTGATCAGGGTCAATCCCCATTCTCGCGACTAAATTAGTATAATCTCGTTGCTTTTTATACGCTGCTTTTTCTTCTGGTTCCATTTTACGAACTTCTGCAGGCGTTTTAGTTGCCGGCACTTTATTTTTGCTCGAACCTGAAGTAGGTAAATCTCGTACGTGTCCAATACTAGACTTTACGATGAAATCGTTACCTAAATATTTATTAATTGTTTTAGCCTTAGCAGGTGACTCTACAATTACTAGCGATTTGCCCATAGTTGCCTATTTCTAACCAAATATTAAAAATGTGTTTACCGCTATAAGCGGCGCGAATATTTATAGGTATATCTACAAACACTAGTTGTTACAAGCTTTTAATACAAACTTTTCAGTATTTACTGAATAAACAAACAATTTCTGTTGTTAATTTAAACAAACAGGTGTTTTTATGATAATTGCTGTGGAATATATAGAACACAAACAAAAATGCCAACCTTTCGGTTGGCATTTTTACAAATAAAGCAATTATAAACCTTTAACCATCGTCTCTAATAGTCAGTGTCGATGATGTTTGCACCCCTTTAGGCGTTTCAAATGAAACTGTAAATAAGCCCGTAGTTGCATCATTTGGATCTGTTTCTCGACTAATAGTAAGCGGCTCTGAGTGTGCTTTAGTCCAACCGCTTTCAAGCATCGTGAAACTGCCACGACCATCGTATTTACCATTTTTTGTCGATATTGATACCGTAGTTCCTGAGGGAATAGGATTATTGTATCTATCAGAGTAGTAAATTCTGAACGTAAGGCTATCAAACGTGTCAGGTGCAATATTTGGGCTTAAATCAATCAAATCTACGTCACAATGAGTACTTAAATCTGAAGGTTCTAATCTCAAAATATCGACACTATTACCATTTCTATCCCCTGTGATGTTGCTACAGCTTGCTATGTTTGCTGATTCAAGTGGAAATTTTTTGGTAAGCTCTTCTTTAGCAACTACAAAACGACTATAAACAGTACTGCCCGATAATATAATTTGAAATGATTCACGCACATCGAGTAAATTTTTTGTACATAGGCTTGCAAAGGTTGCATTAGCAGGTGGATTAGTTGCCGCTTCTGTACATAATAGGCCATTGTACTTACCATCAGCTAAAGTATGCATACCATTTGAATCAATATCAAAGCTCTCTTCAAAATGACCGCCATTCGTCTTTTTAGGGCTACATGGATCATTTGTATCACCCTCTTTACAAAACTCGGCTGCTTTTTTTACAGTTGCTGTGACCGGGTCATAAATACCCGCTAATCCGTCGTATATCCCATTTTCATTATGATCGACAAACGCTTCAGGTAAATCGTAACCACTATAATACTCATTGGTATCGAAACGGCCATTACCATTAATATCAATAAATGATTCTTGCCCTTTCGCTGTCGCAACAACGGTTACACGCCCACCTAAAGGAACACCATTGTTAACATCGTCTGCTGCGTTAGTGATCCCATTCATACAAGGCGCAGCTGCATTGAAATACAGATCACAATTAATAGTATTTGTTTTAGGATTTATAGAACTGATTTGATTTCCCCATTTAGCCTCTGTAAATGGTTTTGGATTTTGGTTGCGCCATTGTGCCTTACATGCACCATCGACTGTATTACATTCAAGCTGTGGATTAAAAGCAGTCCCATCCAGTGTGCCAACTGCACCGCCTTCAGTGGTTAGATAAACAGTGGTACCGTCAGGCACGGGGTTGTTAAAGTGATCGGCTAGAAAAATTGAAATTTCATTAGTGTCACCGATATAATCAAGTGCTTCAATATTAATACTCGTTGCACCTGCGGTAAAACTATTCCCATCAGGAAGACCTGAACTAATTGAGACTAAATCAGAGACAGTTACAACTTGTTCATCAAGTGAAACTAAAGAAAGCTCCCCAATAGGACACGAAACACTATTATTTCTTTGTGACGCATCTTTTTTACACTCTAAGTAAACGTCTTGCCAACAAGTCACATCATTATTTTGATTTGCTGGAATTTGACTCTGAGGGATATAACAAGCCTGTACTCGCACTGCCATAGGGACAAATCCTGAGTTTACTTGCACGCGGGCCAAACCTTGTGCATCAGTAAATACACTATTATGCGATAGGCTTATACCACCATTTGTTGAACTTAAACGAAAATCCATTCTATTACTGACAACCGGTTTTCCGATTCTGTCTTTTAATTTAAACGTGATTTCAGATGTTTCAGAGCGCGATTGGCCGCCAGTGCCCTTAAGTGCAATTACATTTTGTGTTGCACTCATAAATTCAATGGACTCAACCTCAGCAATTGATACCGGAATGTTAACCGATTTAACGACGGGTGTGCCACCGGTAAGCACGGTTGCAGTCACGGTGTCGCCGAGTGAGGCGCTACAACCATTGGTACGATAAGTGGCCGTTGCAATTCCACTGATGCTTTTTGCGTTTGCATCCAAAATTGACAAACCCGCTTGGGTACAACTAGAACTAAATTGCACATCAAGTGTTGATACTACTCGCTGTCCATTGCTATCTAATATTTCAACGCTAATAACGGTTGTCGCACCAGCGGCTAATGGCTGGTATTCATTTGCTATAGGGTTACCATTGGCATCTAATTTGTTAAATAAACCATTACTAATATTAACTTGCAGCTCAGCAGTCGAAATTTCAAATGCTTTTTGACTCGATGTTGATTTTGATGTTGCTGTAATTTCACCGGCGCCACTGTTCGCACCAGGTTGTAATTTCAAAATTGCAAAGCCAAAATTGTCTGTTAGTGCTTTACCAGAGACAGGTAACAAACTTCCCAAATCAGTCGTAATATCACTGATCACACCAACAAAACCATCACCCGAGCTCGTATCGGTTACTTTAACTAACACATCAATCAGTTCATCTGACGAAAATTGATTAACCGATTTACAGCCAGAAGCAACATAGCTTTGCTCGAGCGATACTGTGTTTCTATCGCTGTCCCAACCGTCACTACATCCTTGTAATAGCTTAATATCTACTGCAACTACGGCCGCTTCACTTGACGCATCATCACCACTGGATATAAAGCCCAGCGTTTTTGTAATGGTTTGATCATCAGCTACATACGTTGCGACCACTTCGCCCGCACCTTTAAAATTACCGCTGCTTAAGCTAACAGTTGCTTGACCTTGATTATTGGTAAGCGCCGTGCCAAGTTCTGGGGTTATTTTCCCTGTGAATTTTGTGGTGAACGTAATGAGTTTGTCAGTAAGTGCTACAGCGTTATTTGTAAGTGTTGCTGTCACAACGCCTTTGTTATCTTTACTCACAGGGTTCGAATCAGAAAATGCAGCCCCTGTTTGATCTAAAATAGTCAGCTGTAAAGCAAGTGAGCTGCTCGTATCTGTGCCGTCGGTGCCACCACCAACCGTGCCACTTTTTTCAAGTGATCCGCCGCCGCCACAAGCCATAAGAAAAAAGCTAAGTAATGTAATACTGAGCAGTCGCGTTAAAGGCATTTACCTCTCCCTAGTGTAGTTAATATTTGCTAAACGTCATTTACCTAATATTAACCTATAAGTTAGTTTAAAATCTCCGTTTTTTATTACTTTTTTATATAAAATAATTTTCAATAAATACTAATTTTTTCTGTATAAATATTTATAGACTGGTAGTCTATGGCAAAATTTATTTAAAGTAGATTAGGGTATATGTCAAAAATCCGTTCAATGAGTTTAACCACCCGCATCATGATAGGCATGGGCCTCGGCGTTATAGTAGGCTTTATATTTCAGGCTATTTTAGCTGGTGAAGACGATTATCTAATCCCACTTGGATTATTCTCTTTGCCAATTAAAGCCTTTTTTGTAGATGGTATTTTTCACGTAGGTGGACAAATATTCATTGCCAGCTTAAAAATGTTGGTTGTTCCCTTGGTCTTTGTTTCACTAGTGTGTGGAACCTGTAGCCTTAGCGATCCAAAAAAGTTAGGTCGTTTAGGCGGTAAATCAATTAGCCTTTATTTATTAACCACTGCAATTGCTATAACCGTTGCTATATCACTGGCATTGTTATTTAATCCAGGTGAAGGGATCAGCCTTCCCTCTCAAGCAAGCTATGATGCAAAAGAAGCTCCTACACTTGCAAGAGTTATCATTGACATGTTCCCAACGAATCCATTTGAAGCAATGGCTAAAGGTAATATGTTACAGGTAATTGTGTTTGCTTTATTATTTGGTATTGCTATGGCGTTAAGCGGCCAAGCTGGTAAACGAGTAACGGCCGTATTTGAAGATTTAAACACTGTAATCTTAAAATTAGTCACATTATTAATGAACATTGCACCTTACGGTGTATTTTTCTTAATGGCTAAGCTTTTTACTACTATAGAATTGGATCTAATTGTAAGCTTAGCAAAATACTTTTTTGTTGTTGTTTTAGCCCTACTGTTACATGCATTTGTAAATTACACGCTTTTACTAAAACTTCTCACAGGACTAAGCCCTGCTATTTTCTTGGCAAAAATGAAACATACGTGCTTATTTGCGTTTAGTACATCAAGCTCTAGTGCAACCATGCCTATTACACTTGAAACCGCCACTAAAAAGCTAGGCGCTAGCAATTCTGTCGCCTCTTTCACTATTCCTTTAGGTGCTACCATTAACATGGACGGCACCGCTATTATGCAAGGTGTTGCAACCGTATTTATTGCTCAGGTATTTAGTGTTGATTTAACTATTTCTGATTATTTAATGGTTATTCTAACCGCTACGCTTGCTTCTGTAGGCACTGCAGGTGTGCCTGGTGTTGGTTTAATTATGCTAGCAATGGTGCTTAACCAAGTTGGTTTACCGGTTGAAGGTATCGCTATTATAATTGGTGTAGATAGATTGCTTGACATGACCCGTACTGCGGTAAATGTAACGGGCGATTGTATGGTGACTTGTGTTGTGGCTAAATCTGAAGGAGAACTTGATGAAAGCGTATTCAATGACCCTAACGCAGCTAAAGACTTAGAAGATTATCATAAATCTATTGACTCATAAGCTACATTTATACAGCTATAAAAAAACCTTGATGCAATCCATCAAGGTTTTTTTTCGAGTAAAAATAATTAGCTTGTTCTCAGGTTAAAAATTCTAATCTAAGGATTTAGGGACTTAAATTTAGAAAGTAAGTTTATCCCGACTTTATTTACGCCACTACTCAAGCCAAGCGCTAGCTTATCGCTCAGCCCTTTTTTAACTTTGTATTTAATTTTATATATTTGACGTTCATGTTGCTGATCTAATAAGGCATCGTCGCTTGTTTTTATTACGTCGACCAAGCCTTTTTCAATGGCCTGAGTTGCAAACCAATGCTCACCAGTGGCGACTAAGCTCATGTCTAAGCTAGGACGTTGCGTACTCACAAATGTTTTAAATAAGTCATGTGTTTGCTCAATTTCTTCACGAAATTTTTCACGGGCTTTATCCGTATTCTCACCAAACAATGTCAATGTGCGTTTAAATTCACCTGCGGTTATTTGTTCAAATTCCACGTCATTTTTCTTTAATATTTTATTAAAGTTAGGAATTTGTGCTATAACACCGATTGAGCCAACAATGGCAAACGGAGCTGCGAGTATTTCATCTGCAACACATGCCATCATGTAACCACCACTAGCAGCCACTTTATCAATTGAAACACTCAAAGGAATGCCCGCATTCTTAATACGTTGTAATTGAGAAGCAGCAAGGCCATAGCCATGCACTACGCCACCACCACTTTCTAAACGAATAAGAACTTTGTCTTTACTAGGCTCAGCAATAGAAATAATTGCAGTTATTTCTTCTCTTAAGCTTTCCACTTCGTGAGCATCCATACTTCCTACAAAATCAATAACATATAAACGAGGTTTAGGCTCTTCTTTATCGGCTAATTTACTTTGTGATTTTAGCTGCTTGTGGTGTGCCTTAAGTTCTTTTTTACCAAGCGTATTTTGTAAAAAACTTTCTTTGAGTTCGACTAATTGCTCTGATATATCATCTATTTGTATCTCACCTTTTTTAGCTTTCGGCTTAACAGCAGCACCTACTATCAACATTAAAATAATCGCGATAGCAATAACAAAAGTAACTGTTTTAGCAAAAAACAAACCGTATTCGTATAAAAATTCCAACTGGTTTCTCCATTAATAAATTTCAGCTAATTTAGCATGCTTTAAGACAAAAAAAAGCCACTTTGCAGTGGCTTTGAAAGGTTAATTTTTTTGCTGGTTATTAATCAGTCACAACATCGCTGTTTGTTACTACCAACATACGACCGCGAGCGGCGAGGTAGGTTGCAACTTGTAGCTGCATCTCGGCATTAGCCGCTGCACTTCCTTGAGCATCAGCACCGGCTTCTTCATTTGGTGCTGGTGTAAGAATTGAACCGTGGTGCCCTTTGGTAAACTTAACTAAATAGCTAGAAGGCGTTGCACTTAGCGCTTGCGATGTACTTACCGTTTCTAAGCCCATAAAGTTTGCTAGCGGAAGGCTGCCTGCAATTGGGTTAATCGTTGTGGTAGGCGGAATAACTTGATCAGCTTTATTATTAACACCATCACCCACAACAACATTCATATAAATCGGTGTTTCGAGTGTTTTTACAGCTGCAGCATAATTAGTCGGATCACCACTATCGAGCGTTGTTTGTGCTGCAAAAGCAAATTTAGTCATCACACCTTGAATATTTGCAAGCTTACTTGTTTCTCCTGCGACGGTAAGCGCAGTAACATATTCTTTAAAAGCACATGAAGTAAAGGCTCTACTATAATCTGCTACTCCACAGTTAGAGATAGCTGGACCTTGTGTAAATGCGCCAAATTCAGCAGACTCCGTAGTGCCTGAAGATAAAAGAACAGAACCTTGTACAAATGGGCCAAATGCGCCCGATTCTAGTAAGAAACTAGCAACGCCACCGCCGCCGCTTGCTAATGCAACAGTATTAACCTTGAACAGTGGGTCAATCGATTCAGCCATTGGGCTGTTAGCTTGAGCAATAAATGCCGGCGCAACAATAGACCCTAGTGAATGCCCGATGTAGGTAACATCTTTACTATTGATAGTCGCATCGTTGATAAAGTTCAAGCCCAGACGCAAACCTAATAAATCGGCAGCTGATTGACGTAAGCTATCACGTGCAACAAGCAATGAGCTTAAGTTCATGTAACTCAGTACTGAGTCTGTTGTCGCATTAAAATCATCTTTTCCATCGCCATCAACATCAATACCACGCTCACCATGTCGAGGGTGGTCAATAGCGACCGTTGCAAACCCCTGAATTGAAAGCTGAGCAGTTAACGCCAGCATGCTTTCTTTTTGCGTAGTGATACCATGTTGCATAATAACAACAGGCCAACCATTTTCAGGCATTTCGATAGCAGGTAGCTGTAGTTGTGCACGTACACCATTAATTATAGGTAAAATAGGCTTAGTTACTTGCACTGGCACATTGGCCATGCTTTGCATTTTTGGAATGGTATTATATTTGGTTAAATGACGCGTGCTATCTAGACCTAAATCACGCAGTTTGCCACCACTTAATGCGGCACATGTGCCATCATTCACGCTAATTGGTTCGGCTGGGAAAGCATCACCTGCCTGTGCTTTATACCCTGATACTACGACTGCGTTGTCACACATACCTTGCCAATATGTATCGTTTAAATCGCTGATCGCTGAGCCTGTTGGAGTCCCTAAGTACATAGGTAACATGATGCTACCTTTTTGGTATTGCACACCCGAAAAAGCAGCAGAAACCTCTACCCCTTGGCTTTTGAATACATCTTGAACATTTACCATTGGTTGAGCTGGTACTTGTATAGCAGGTGTCGGCATGCTTGGTTGTTGTAGACTTACCGCTAGCAGTTGCTTGATTGTACCAAGTACTGGTCCCGCTGATTGCATTGTCATTGCAGCAGAAAAAATAATCTCATCTTTAGTAATATTACCTGAGCTCACCACTACATTTTCGTAACTATTTACTGCACCTTGCAACGCAAGTTGTGCGGCGGTAACGAGTGGCACTTCTTGTTTGACTAACCCATAAGTAGAAGATGGCTCTATTGAGCGCCCTAATGAATCTTTTAGTTCAGTCGTTAATACATTGATGTATGAGCTTCCCGCTTTAAATGGTTTTAAAGGGATAATCGCTACCGCATCACCCGATGCTTTCGTGATGAAGTCAACACCAAAAGTAAGTTCACCAATAAGTTTACATGCCGCCCCCGCTGGGGCTTGACCACATTCCTCATCGGTTAAACTTGCACCCATAATCACTTCAAAAATACGAACTGAGCCTGGTGTACCCGCTGATACTTCGTCTAAGCTTATTGAAGGTGGAAACGTTAAATCTATCTTAAAAGGAACTTGCGTAGACCAACCATCGAGTGCACCTATTGCAAATTGTGGATTTGCATATTCTGCACGAGTAATAGACACACCCGCTGAGTTAAGCTCATCTGGGATATTAAGGGTTCCATCTCGGGTACCACTCATTAATAAATCATTTGGTACAGAAATAACTCCCTTAGCAGGATCAAACTTTACCGTAGCTGTAGGAATAACAGGCGCTGTATCATTTTTAACATCTTTTAGCGTTTCTCCACCGCCACAACCTGCTAAAGCAGCTGTAACCGAGAGTGAAAGTAGCATTTTTTTCATATTATTGGCTCCGCACATATTTTATTTTTATAGTGTGTTTTATCAGTGTATTAGGTTAAAACAATGTAATCAGATTATTAATGGGACATTAGACCAGTTAAACTTAACGTAAAGTTTCTATTTTCGCCACCTAATTTTACAATAAATTCGATTACTTCACGTTTTGCTATGTTAAAATTAAAAAAATTATATAGATTGGTACTTTTATGCACACATATCAAGCAACTGAAAATGCACTTAAAGACAAAGTTATTTTGATCACAGGCGCCGGTGATGGCATTGGACGCGTCGCGGCAATTACCTATGCGAAATACGGCGCGACTGTTATTTTATTAGGGAAAACAACTAATAAACTTGAATGTGTTTACGATGAAATTGTTAATGCGGGTTATCCTAAGCCAGCAATTGTGCCTATGGATTTAAAAGGCGCTACAAAACAAAACTACCGTGACCTTGCAGCAACAATTGAATCTCAATTTGGTCGCCTTGATGGGCTGCTCAACAATGCGGGCATTTTAGGATCGCTCGGCCCACTTGAACATTTTTGTTCATCAACGTTTGAAAACATTATGAAAGTAAACGTGACTGCACAAGCCATGTTAACCAAAGCGTTATTTCCTGTGCTTCGTAAATCTGAAAGTGCATCAATCGTATTTACATCATCTGGTGTTGGCCGTAAAGGCCGTGAATTTTGGGGACCTTATGCCATTTCGAAATTTGCAGTGGAAGGTATGATGCAAACGTGGGCATGTGAAGTAGGTAAAACAAACATTCGTGTAAATTGTATTAACCCAGGTGCTACGCGCACTTCAATGCGAGCTGCTGCATATCCTGGTGAAGATAGAGACGCGCTTGCTACACCAGAGGATTTAATGCCTACCTATTTATATCTAATGAGTGACGATTCTAGTGAAGTGAATGGCGAATCGTTAGATGCTCAGGTAAAAAAATAACTCAGCCTAAGACCTGTGTTATTTAAAAGCACATTAAAAAAGCCGCAATGAGCGGCTTTTTTGTATTAAATAACTAATTGATTATTTACGTTTAGTCGGCTTAACACGTTGATTATGCTTTTTAACTGCTTTACGGATCTGATTGATTTTAGCGCGTTTATCTTTACGCTTTTCTGGCATAACTGAAAGTTTGGTTTGTGTTTCACGGCCTAATTTAACAGTTTTACGTAAATAGTTAACTGTTTCTAAGTCATACTCTATCCAACCACCTTGTGGTACACGCTTGTCTAGCTCTAACTTTCCGTAACGAATACGAATAAGACGAGATACTTCAGCATCCTGTGATTGCCATAAACGACGAACTTCACGGTTACGACCTTCGTTTAACGTTACGTTAAACCAGCGGTTTACACCTTCGCCACCCATAGGCTTTACGCTAGTAAACTTGGCAGGTCCATCTTCTAACTCAACACCACGCATTAAATTTTTCAGGGTTTCGTTTGTTACCTCGCCAAACACACGCGCTGAGTATTCACGCTCAACTTCGTAGCTTGGGTGCATTAAACGGTTTGCAAGCTCGCCATCATTCGTAAACAGCATTAAACCGGACGTATTAACATCGAGTCGGCCAACTGCAATCCAACGATCGCCATCAATGCGAGGAAGTCGGTCAAATACAGTACGGCGACCTTCAGGATCTTTGCGTGTGCTTAACTCACCTTCTGGTTTGTTATACATAATAACACGGCAAATCCTATCTGCTTTTTCTTCAATTTTCACAGTGTGTCCGTCAACACGAATTAAGTCTGTTTCCTCAACACGGTCGCCTAACTTTGCCACTTTACCATTTACACTAACGCGGTTTGCATCAATGTATTTTTCCATTTCACGGCGTGAGCCTACCCCTGCACGGGCTAGGACTTTTTGTAACTTTTCACCTTGTATACTCATTCGGATGGTTCTCTCACAGAAGGATCACTTAATAACTGGTTAATCTTACTTTGCTGCTCTGTTGGCAACGCTGGTAAATTCTCAAGCCCAGTTAACGAAAAATAATCTAAAAATTGTTTAGTAGTTGCATATAAAGCCGGCTTACCCGGAACTTCTTTATGCCCTACCACTTTAACCCATTCTCTTTCGAGTAAGGTTTTAATAATATTCGAACCCGTAGTAACACCTCTTACCTGCTCAATTTCGCCGCGTGTAATAGGCTGCCTGTATGCAATAAGCGATAATGTTTCTAGCAAAGCACGTGAGTATTTAGGCGCACGTTCCTGCCAAAGGTTGTTTAGCCAAGGACTTAGACTATTGCATGCCTGAAAACGATACCCACTGCCCACTTCAACTAAGCGAATACCACGAGTTTGAAAATGTATTTGTATTGTATCAATTGCATTATTTATTTGCGCCATAGATACAGCTAAATCCATTAATACAACGTCTTTAAGATGACGCTTACTCACCGGTTTATCTGCAACAAAAATCGCCGCTTCAATGATCTCAACTAATTGCTCATCACTAATTCGCCGACCCGCCATAAACACTCTTAACAAATAAAAATACACAGCCATCTATTATGACAGAACAACACCAAACTAGGAAAATATATCTATCAAATAGTTAAATTAAAGACACAAAAAAGCCAGTGAAAATCACTGGCTTCTAACTTGATTAATCTAACAGCAAAAATTAGCTGCGTTTAAGTGACTCAAGTGCGTCATCTTCAGCCACGGCGCTGCCGTACTTTTCAATATAACCGACAAACTCGCTTTTACTAACGCGTTTATCTTTATCTTTGTCCATATAACCAAAATGATTTGAAATATCATCGTCATTACCTTCGACGATTGAAATATAACCATTTTCGTCATTATCTAAACTTGCAAAACTACTTTCAATTTTATCAAATTTAGCAATATCGGCTTTAAATGCCGACTCGCTCACATCACTATCAGTCGCAACTTTACCGGCATTTAGTTGCATGTAAGCGCTAAACTCTTTACGGCTGATTTCATTGTCCATATTGGTATCAATATTTGAAAAATGTTCCCAGATGTTATCGTCATCTGCTTCGACTTTTGAAATATAACCATCGCTGTCATTGTCCAGACTTGCAAAATCGCTGTCTATTTTATCAAGACCTTGATGTGAAGAACAAGCTGCTAGGCTCAATGATGCTAAAATTGTTGCTGCTAATGTTAACTTTTTCATAAGACGTATCCTTGTAATTAATAAATGTCAGTCTAATTAATACAAGTCTAATGCCAAAATTGAAAGCGCAATTAAATCAATGACATGCATTCAATGCATCTTCGAGAGGAGCTATTTTATCACATCATTTCTGCAGACTTTTCAGTAAACCTTGTAATTTTTACAAAAAAAAGCTCGGTAAAAATACCGAGCTCTTTTTAAGTCTTTAGCGATTAAATAGCGGCGTTTTGATAACGCTTAACAAATTCAGTGACTGTTTGCCCATTACATTTTAACGAGTCTACATTACCTAACTTTTGACGAACTGGTGCTAGCCCTTGTTTTAAAGCTGTAAGGCATAATTGTGTTTCTTGTTGAGCATCTTTAGCAAATACTTCAACCTTAGCTTTAGTTACTTTACTGGCTGTTTCTTTTTTGGCGATATCGCGAATATCTTCACCATTACACAAGATGCTTGATGAAAAGCGCGATAAAAATACACCATGCTGAGCCGCTACTTTACGAGCAGCTGTAAAACCCTCATTTGCACTTAGTACACATAATTTAGATTCAATTTTATTGTCTTTACTAAAATACGAATTACTTTGTGCAGAAACAGTTGTTGATACTAAAAGTGCTGCAGCTAGAATTAATTGTGTTTTCATGAGAGTTCCTATTTGAACGTGGTTGCTAAATAATTTCGCGCATTATATAACCAACAATCCACATATCAATTGAATTTTTTATTTATTTTACAAATTAATAGAACATTAACAATGTTTAAACTTTAAACACCATTTGTACAACATTTGCGCAGCTATTTTCTCATTTCAGTCATGTTATGTAAGCGTATTTACTGATACAATTTGGTGTATTAAATCGAACTAATTTTAAGGCAAATCCAATGAAAGTGATTTCTTTTAACATCAATGGTCTGCGTGCTCGTCTTCACCAGTTACAAGCTATTATTGATAAACATCAACCAGACGTGATTGGCTTACAAGAAATTAAAGTTCATGATGAAGCGTTCCCGTTAGAAGATGTGCAAAACATGGGGTATCACGTGTATTACCATGGTCAAAAAGCACATTACGGCGTAGCTATGTTATGCAAAAAAGAACCAAAATCAGTCTTAAAAGGTTTTGCTACAGATACTGAAGAATCACAAAAACGTATGATCAGCGTTACCGTGGAGCAAGAAAACGGTCGTGATTTAACCGTAATGAATGGCTATTTCCCACAAGGCGACAATATTAATCATGAAACTAAATTCCCTTATAAACGTCAGTTTTATAAAGATTTAATGACTCACCTTGAAGCAAACCATACACCCGCTCAAGATGTTATCGTTATGGGCGATATCAATATATCTCCAACCGATTTAGATATTGGGATTGGCGATGTAAACGCAAAACGTTGGTTAAAAACGGGTAAATGTTCTTTTCAACCCGTGGAGCGTGAGTGGCTTGCTACATTACTTAACTGGGGCTTTAAAGACACCTTTAGAGAGCAAAACCCTGATACAAGCGATCAATATTCGTGGTTTGATTATCGTTCAAAAGGATTTGTAGATAACCGAGGTTTGCGCATTGATGTGGTGCTTGCAACTAACGACCTGTCAGCTCGTTGTATTGAAACTGGAATTGATTACGAACTACGCGGCATTGAAAAACCGTCAGATCACGCACCAATTTGGTCAACGTTTAAATAATTATGATGTTGAGCGTACAATTACAAGGGTTACTTTGGGCCCTAGTAATAATATTTAGTTTACTCAGTTTTGATAAAGCGACTTATAAAGCGCTTTTTGCTACACCCGTTCGACAAACGGGTGTACTGGCTTGTGCGCTGGTCTTTGCACTTTTATGGCGGATCAAAGCTGGAATACTAACAGGCCTAGATTTACATATTTTAGGCGTAACCGCAGCCACTTTAATTCTGGGTTGGCGCTTGGCTATTTTAAGTAGTTTGCTTGCAACTGCGTTACTATTCGCTTTTGGGCTTATTGAGCTTGAATTACTCGCGGTGCAAATACTTATTAATGCATTCATACCTATAATAGTTAGCTACTTAGCTTTTATTGTTAGTTATCATTATTTACCTCGTCACTTTTTTGTTTATATATTTGTCTGTGCTTTTATTACTGCAGGATTCATAGCGTGTCTAAAAATAAGCTTGGGTGCCTTATTTTACTTAGCTATTGGGCAATATAATTGGCAAGAGCTCACTGATAACTATGTATATTTAAGTGCCATAATTTGGTTTCCTGAAGCCATGCTAAATGGAATGGCCATTACTATAATGATCACTTATCGCCCACATTGGGTAAAAACTTTTTATGATAAGGACTACCTAGACTCATGAGTCTTGAATATCGCTGCCCCTTGTGCAGCAACATGCTTACAAAAACGAACAACACGCTTAGCTGCGAAAATAAACACAGTTTTGACTTGGCAAAAGAAGGGTATATCAATTTATTACCTGTACAGCAGAAAAACTCTAAGCAGCCAGGCGATTCATTAGAAATGGTACAAGCCAGACGCACATTTTTAGAGCGCGGTTATTACCGCTTTTTACAACACGCACTGGGTAACATAGTTAGCACATTAGATGCAGGCAATATTATTGATTTAGGGTGTGGGGAAGGTTTTTACACGCATGCACTGGCGAATAAAACAAACGCTAATGTGTATGGTGTAGATATATCAAAGTCAGCAATAAAATATGCTGCAAAGCGTTATGGTAATTGTCAATTTAGTGTTGCCTCAATTAGTCAGGCGCCGTTTGAAAACCAGTTCGCCGATGTGTTAGTGAGTGTGTTTGCTCCTTTATTTGAACAAGAACTGGCTAGGCTTGCTAAATCTGAAGCAACACTGATTGTTGCAAGCCCAGGACCCTGGCACTTAAAAGAATTAAAAAATTATATTTACGAAAACGTTAATGAGCATACTCAAATAGATACCCCAAGTGGATTTTTTCAAGCACAGCAAATACTGCTAACTGAGCAGGTAACGCTTAATTTTAACGACGTAAAGAACCTGATTATGATGACACCATTTGCGTGGAAATTCAGACCTGAACACTGGACGTTACTCGAAGAAAAAGGTGAGCACAATGTCACCTTATCATTTTACATCACCCAGTTTACAAAAAAAGCTTAAGATAAATGAGGTTGTGAGTTAACAACCTCTAAAATTGCTCTTTTGTAAATGCTTTATCCATTTTATCAAACATGTCTTTTAAAAGATTTGCAAGCTCCAGATAACGAGGCTTTTTTTCATTTAGCTGTGTTTGATAACCATTGGCAAGCATTTTTGTGTAAAGATCGTTATACCATCTTTGCATAGCTGGTTCTAAAGGCGTTTGCGCGCGTTTACCTAGCCACAATAAGCCTTGCAACGGTAACGATATAAAAAATAAAGCACTTGCAATAGCTTGCGGTAAAAAATCTGGCCCTAAATAATTTATCTGAAAAAACAACGTAAGCATGGCTAAAATGGGCATAACTGTGATCGCAAGATCTGTGGCTTTAATAACCTTAAACTCGATAAATAGAGGTGCTAACTCTTTTCTCATTGGCCATTGTTTTGCGTACAATCGCCCTGTTTGTACTTGTGACATCACACTTTTTTGCATCATGACTCCTCACAGTGACTCTATTAAAACACAATACTAAATGGGTTATCTCTAAAGTGTAACACAATTTTAAAGGCTTTTACTTTATCAGTAAAAGTGCTTAATTTTGCTGTTAAAGTGTGCAAAACACTAAACTAAATTTCGTAACTGGGGTAAAATATTACGCATTGATTCAGCTACGTTTTAGTTTAGCTTAATTAAATGTTTTAGCCTTATTTATCACCTTGAGTGTAACGATTAATGTTTACGTTCACTTACTAAATTTTGTTTATGGAAATGAATTTATGCCAACAACCTCTCCTAAGTCACAACACGTTTTAGTACTAAATTGTGGTAGCTCCAGCTTAAAATTTGCCATTATTGATGCAAACACAGGCCACGAAATCATATCGGGTTTGGCAGAGCGCTTAGGTGCAGCAACTCCTTCTATAAAATATAAATTTAACGGCGCTAAAACAGTCATTAACTTGGCAGCGGAGCAAGCCCATGCCGAAGCTATTGATACGTTAGTAAGCCTAATAAAAGATCATAACTTAGATGAGCAACTTATTGCTGTGGGCCATCGTGTTGTGCATGGCGGCGAGCATTTTACACAATCGGTATTGATTGACGAGAAGGTCATTGCGGGTATTACACAAGCTGCAACGCTTGCGCCGCTGCATGGGCATGCTAATTTATTAGGCATCGCATCTGCACAGGCATCGTTCGAAGGTTTACCACAAATAGCTGTATTTGATACTGCGTTTCATCAAACAATGAATGAAGTAGCTTACCTTTATGCACTGCCATATAAGTTATATACAGAATTTGGCGTTAGGCGTTATGGGTTTCATGGCACAAGCCACTTCTATGTTGCAGGACAAACTGCAAAGCTACTTAATCAACCAATTGAAAAAAGTAACTTTATTAGTGCTCATCTCGGGAATGGCTGCTCAGTATGTGCAATAAAAAATGGTAAAAGTGTTGATACAAGTATGGGATTAACACCACTAGAGGGGCTTATGATGGGCACGCGTAGTGGTGATATAGACCCCGGTCTGTTTAACTTTTTAACCACGCAGCTCGATTACACTGCACAGCAAGTAGATAACCTACTCAATCAAAAAAGTGGTTTATTAGGTATCAGCGAGCTTTCTAATGATTGCCGCACAATTGAGGACGCGGCTGTTGCCGGTAATAAAAAAGCAATGCTCGCGCTTGATATGTTTTGCTATCGTCTTTCAAAACAGATTGCTGCTTATATGGTGCCTCTACAACGCCTTGATGCAATTATTTTTACCGGTGGTATTGGCGAAAACGCCGATATTATCCGCGAAAAAGTAATTTCCCAACTTGCCTTTTTAGGTGTTGATTGCGATCAACAAGCTAATCTTAATGCCCGCTTTGGCCAAGAAGGCGTAATTAGTTCTTCACAGGCACGCAGTAAAGCTGTAGTTATGCCTACAAATGAAGAATGGGTTATTGCGCTTGATGCTGCAAACATAGCCAAGGAGCTTTAATATGGCACGTCGTATTATGTTAATCCCTGTATCTACAGGTGTTGGTTTAACTTCTGTCTCTGTTGGCTTAGTGCGTGCTCTTGAACAAAAAACAGTGAAAGTGAATTTTTTCAAACCAATTGCCCAGCCTCGCTCGGGTGAAACAGGACCTGAAAAATCAACGCAAATAGTTACCCAAGGCTCTCCTATTAACCCACCCACTCCTTTTGCACTCGATTATGCAGAGCAAATGATTGGCGATGGTAAAGGTGACGACCTACTTGAAGAAATTGTTGAGCGCTTTGAAAGCAAAATAAACGATGATGAAGTGGCCATCATTGAAGGTATGGTCCCTACTCGACGTCAGCCTTACGCTGGGCGTGTAAACCGCGAAATAGCACAAACACTGGGAGCAGACATTGTATTTGTCCTTACACCTGGTAATTACAGCATTACACAAATAGAGGACCGCCTTGAGATTGCAGCCGGGAACTATGGCGGTATTGACCACCCTCGCGTACTGGGCTGTATTTTTAATAAAGTAAATGCACCACTTGATGAAGAGGGCCGCGCGCGCGCTGATTTAGTTGATACCTACAAACCAGAAGAACTTGAAAACGAATTAAACCGTTTAGCGTCGTTACCTATTTTTAGAAAAAACCCGTTTATGTTACTTGGTGCAATTCCGTGGGATTTTGACCTCGTCGCACCGCGCGTAAAAGATTTAAGCGCGTATTTAAAAGCAACGATAATAAACGAAGGCGATATGCTGCATCGTCGTCTGCGTCGTATTACTTTTTGTGCGCGTACAGTGTCAAATATTTTAAATTACTTTACCCCAGGTGCCTTATTGGTAACACCAGGCGATCGCTCAGACATACTCGTAGCTGCATGTTTATCAGCAATGAATGGTACAAAACTGGGGGCTATATTACTTACCGGTGGCTTTGAACCAGAGCCACGTATTATGGCTTTGTGTGAACAAGCAATGCAAACGGGTTTGCCTATACTCGCTACTGACGCTGATACATGGCGTACCTCATTATTACTACATAACTTTAATATGGAGGTTCCCAGCGATGATGACCAACGTATTGAAAAAGTAAAAGATCATAACGCTGAACATATTGATTCTGATTGGCTAGACACATTAGCCAAAAACGTAGGTAAAACACGCAAATTATCCCCTCCCGCATTTCGTTATTTATTAACCGATAAAGCACGTAAGGCAGGCAAAACCGTTGTACTACCTGAGGGTAACGAGCCACGCACCATTAAAGCCGCTGCTATTTGTGGTCAACGCGGTATTGCTAAAACCATATTACTTGGCGATCGTGAAGAGATAATGCGTATTGCCGAGCAGCAAGGCATTGAGCTTAACGAACACGTAAGTATTATTGAGCCTCAAAGCATCATTAATGATTATATAGCGCCTATGGTCGAAATTCGCAAAAGCAAAGGCCTAACAGCTGTTGTAGCACAAGAACAACTACAAGATAACGTAGTACTTGGCACTATGATGCTAGAACAAGGCAAAGTAGATGGCTTAGTATCGGGTGCGGTCAATACCACAGCCAATACAATTCGCCCACCTCTGCAGTTAATTAAAACGGCGCCAGGCTCGTCGCTTGTTTCCTCGGTATTTTTTATGCTGCTGCCAGATCAAGTATTAGTTTACGGTGACTGTGCTATTAACCCAGATCCAAACGCCGACCAATTAGCTGATATAGCAATTCAATCAGCCGACTCAGCCGCTGCATTTGGTATAGAGCCACGCGTGGCGATGATCAGCTACAGCACCGGTACTTCTGGCACCGGTGCTGATGTTGAAAAAGTACGCGAAGCGACAAAAATAGCACAGCAAAAACGCCCTGATCTTATTATTGATGGCCCACTGCAATACGATGCCGCAATCATGGAAAACGTGGCTCTTAAAAAAGCGCCCAATAGCCCTGTTGCAGGAAAAGCGACCGTATTTATATTCCCTGACTTAAATACCGGTAATACAACGTATAAAGCGGTACAACGTAGCGCGGATTTAATAAGTATTGGTCCTATGCTACAAGGTATGCGCAAACCAGTTAACGACTTAAGCCGTGGTGCTTTAGTTGATGATATCGTATATACAATTGCCCTAACTGCAATTCAAGCAGCACAGGCGCAGACACATAATTAACTGTTGAATTAACATGTGTTTTTTATAGCCTAGCTATTATTTATTTAATAATTAACTAGTTAGGCTATTTATACCCCGCAACCCCCACAGTTATCCACAGAAATTGTGGGTAAGTTTTTCTATCTTCGGGAATTTACTCACTTACTATGAGGTTAGTTACTGTTACACCTTTAATTCAAAGCTAATGATCTATACTATAAAGCTATCTATATTGCTGTTTCGCAGGTTTTTAATGTCAAAACAAACATTACAATTACACAGCACCATTTTATCTATACACAGTCTAGATGTTGATGCCGACATACCTGCGGCACTGTTAACACTGCCGTTATTTTTTATTTCTAAAACCCATGACGAAGTATCGGTTGTCTGCCCTAGTAACTTTGAAATAGACAGCTTAGACACAGAGCCAAACTGGCAAGCTCTTGAAGTTATTGGCCCACTTGGCTTTTCGTTAACAGGAATTATGGCGAATATTTCAGGTGTCTTAGCGCGTGCTAAAATTTCTATCTTTTCTATTTCGACCTACGATACCGATTACATACTAGTAAAAAAACAAACGGTACCTCTGGCTATTACTGCGCTAAAAAAAGATGGTTACAACGTGGTGGTCGAATAAATCATGAAAGCTCAAAAAATACAGTACATAGCGCAAAATAAAATCCCCAAAAATGCCATAAATATTACCAGCCCTTTTTCAGGTAAAGTACTTGAGCTTAATGAACACTCTGAGCCTTTGTTTCGTTTTGGTACATTGGGCCCTGGTATAATGGTGCAATTAACACATCATAAAATTTTAGCGCCGTTCGACGGCACTTTATTACAAGTAAAAAACGCAGGTACTGAGTTTGTATTACAAGCTAAAAATGGTTTAAAGATTTTAATTAACTTAACTATCCCCGATTCGCAATCGATAATGCATACCCATATAGCACAGCTTAACGGTAGTAAAATAATCAAAGGCCAACGCCTTGCTTATTTTGATTTACGCGAGCTCGACAGCCCTTTACTTGCAAGTTTAATTTTACTAAACGGCCATCATCTCGGTACGTTTCATTACTCTCACCCGCAGGTAAAAGCAGGTGAAGACACCCTATTAACTATTATTAAGAAGAACTAGATTTATGATCACTCTATTCGGTATTAGCAATTGCGATACGATAAAAAAAGCAAAAAAATATTTAGCTGATAACAACATCGAGTTTACTTTTCACGACTACCGAAAAAATGGCGTAAACGAGAAAATGGTTAGTACTTTTGCTGATCAACTCGATTGGGAACAGCTTGTTAATAAGCGTGGTACTACGTATCGGGCTTTAACTGATGAGCAAAAGCAAAGCCTGACTAAAGAGAGTGCTATTTCTCTGTTAGTTGAACAACCTGCTATGATCAAACGCCCAGTACTGGTAAACAATGGCAATTACCATTTAGGATTTAAAGCCACTCAATACGACGAGATTTTTAATAATGACTAATGATGTAATTAAACTCGCCCAAGCACTAATCCAACGTGAATCAGTAACGCCCGAAGATGCTGGCTGCCAACAAATGATGAACGAGCGCCTTGCTGCGGTTGGCTTTAATATTGAATCATTATTTTTCACCGATACATTAAACACTTGGGCTCGGAAAGGTACACAATCGCCGCACTTTTGTTTTGCAGGCCATACCGATGTAGTGCCAACTGGGCCTGAAAAAAATTGGCAACATCCGCCGTTTTCAGGATTAATAAAAGACGGTTTATTACATGGCCGGGGCGCTGCCGATATGAAAGGCTCATTAGCCGCAATGCTTGTAGCAACCGAGCGTTTTGTTACTAAAAACCCAGATCATAAAGGCTCTATTTCTTTTTTAATTACGTCTGACGAGGAAGGTCCGTTTGTCAACGGGACGACTCGTGTAATTGATACCCTTGAAGCTCGCGGTGAAAAAATTGATATGTGCCTAGTGGGCGAACCTTCATCGCGCGATAAATTGGGGGATGTGGTTAAAAATGGTCGAAGAGGTTCACTTACCGCATTTTTAACAGTTAAAGGCGTACAAGGTCATGTTGCCTACCCCCATTTAGCACACAACCCAATTCACTTAACAACGCCTGCACTGACAGAGCTTAGTCAAACAGTATGGGATAACGGTAACGAATACTTCCCCGCCACCAGCTTTCAAATATCAAATATCAATAGCGGCACTGGCGCTGGTAATGTGATTCCAGGAGAGCTAGAAGTACAGTTTAACTTTAGATTTAGCACGCAAGTAACGCATGAGCAATTACAGCAACGAGTGAACGACATTTTACAAAAGCATAGCTTAAATTATGAATTAAATTGGATAGTCAATGGCTTACCTTTTATTACCGAGCACGGTCCACTTGTTGATGCCACAGTAAATGCTATTAAGTCTGTAACCGGTTTAACAACTAACCTAGAAACCACAGGCGGTACATCAGACGGACGTTTTATTGCACAAACAGGCGCTAAAGTAATTGAACTAGGGCCACGTAACGCCACTATTCATAAAGTAGATGAATGTGTAAGTACCGATGATTTAATAGCCCTTAGCGACATTTATGAGCAAATACTAGAGCAAATATTAACATAATGGATGTCACTCAACCCACATCAATATTGTGTATCACAGGAAAAAGTGACACACATTTAACTGATATACAAAACCATCGCTTGCACAGCGCCATCATTAGCGATTTTTTAGCACTACAAAATGCTGCCCAAAAGGCAGGGTTCGAACTCGCGATAGCCTCAAGCTTTCGTGATTTTAATCGCCAATCCATTATTTGGAATAATAAATTTGCAAGTTTACGACCTGTTTATGATAAACAGCAAAACGTTGTGGATTTAACTAAACTAAGTGATATAGATAAGTGTATTGCGATAATGCGCTACTCTGCACTACCAGGGACAAGCAGGCATCATTTAGGCACTGACTTGGATGTGTTTGATAAAGCAGCAGTGAATGACGATTACAAACTACAGCTAACGCCCGATGAATACCAACTAGGCGGGCCATTTTCACCTTTAAGTAATTGGCTTGATGCTAACTTAGTTAAATATGGTTTTTATCGCCCTTACCAGCATGATTTAGGCGGCGTAGCGCCAGAGCTTTGGCATATAAGCCATATTAAGCAATCACAGCTATTAGTGAATAGGCTTGACGAACACGCATTTTTTGACTGCATAAAAAACAGTGAACTACAGGGTAAGCAGGCAATACTTGATAACTTGCCTGCTATATATACACGCTTTGTAACAAACGTGAGTCCACCCTAAAAAGAAGGTCTGCTTTGCCTAAGTGACGTTAAACCTTCTTTTTATTTAAAATAAATACAAGTACAGCGCCTAATATTAATGAGCTTGCTACTGTAAACTCCATTGTTACCTGCTCTGATAAAAATAACACACCCGCCATTGCTGCAAGTACGGGGACACACAGCTGAACAACAGCAGCTTGCGTACTTTTGAGTAATGGCATAGCCACATACCAAATACTGTAACCCATACCCGATGCTATCGCGCCCGAGGCGCAGGCAAGTAACACCCCTTCAATGCTCACATCTTGTAAATGGCTCATGCCTACCAGCAGTAAAATAGGGATAGCAACTAAGCTTCTTATAAAGTTAAAACCTGTTGTACGTAATGGCGATACGCACACTTTTCCGCGAATGCTATAAATGCCCCATGCTATTCCGCTTAACGCCATAAGTGATGCACCAAGAATAGATGGCACTGCAGCAGAGGGCAACATTAGGTACAAAAAGCCACCTAACGCAACTAAAAACGCGCACCACTGAAGGGCACTTAATTGCTCTTTTTTATAAATCCCCCAGCCAATCATGGTCAGTTGCACAGCCGAAAATAAAATAAGTGCCCCCGTACCGGTATCAAGTTTTACGTAAGCTATAGAGAAACAAATTGCATAAACAAGCAAGCTAATACTACTTCGCCAGCTGCCTTTATCATCTAGAATAGTGCGATCAAATCTACCTTTACGTTTTAAATTACTCGTATAAATAGCCATTATAATACCCAAGCACACAGCGCCGCTGAGTAAACGAATAATGGTAAAATTCCAAGCATCTATATAACCTTCTGCTAATGCCATTCTGCAAAATAGAGAATTTGCAGCAAATGCTATTAAAGCAATAATTGTGTATAGGGTGGCTTTCAAAAAAAATCCTTAAAAAGAACAACGTTGTTTAAATTTAACCGCTTATTAACCAACCACGTTCAAGCCATTGATTAACTTTAATAATTAAAAACTCAGCGATTTTATCGCCAGGAAGTTCATTTAAACAGGATTGACATAACTGTGCAAAGGGGGTCTTTTGTTTTAATAGATTTAATAGACGGTATTCTTGCTCATCAACGCTTACGTATTGCGTACGCCTGTCAGCATCACGCGCTATAACCCAAAAACGCAGCGCTGATAATTGGGGATCTGGCGGGGTTTGCTTTTCTTTTATTGCTTGCCAACTTTCAACAGCGGATGTACTAAACTTTACTAATTGAGCACTGGGGTGCAGGTTTAATATTAAAGTCGGCCATGCTAGCGGTTCAACCATTTCTAAGGATTCTACCGCTAACAATGCAGCGTCACTTGCATCAAACGCACTTAGCAACAAGCGTTCAAATTTGGCTATATCTGCGAGTATGGGGTAATTTTTAAAAGGAGTTTGGGTCGCTAGGTAATCAGGTAGTTTATCTGCAAAAATTCGTAGCGATGTATGAGATGAAGGATACAGGGCTAAATAACCATCAACCATTTGTTCAAATAAATCATCACCTAAGTAAATACCTAACTGCTGGTGATCTTGCTCTATCACTGCTCTTAAGCGAATTTTATAAGCGTTTTGATAAATAGAGAGCCGCTGCTGTGTACTTAACTGCCCTTGCTGTGCAATTTGCTCGGTAATATCCGAATTTTCACCTTGCAGTAAATCCATAAACTGTTGTTGCAGCTTTGCTAAATCACTCATGACGTCATTTTCCAAAACGGTTTTACCAATGTTTTAGCATGCTCAAGCTCGCTAATTAGTTCATCTAACGAGCCTATATTATCATCGCGCTCAATCATGGTGCTTGTTGGGCTTAGCGTTTGCGCATACTGCTGATATAAATCCCACACTGCGTCAGGTACATCTTCATCATGGGTATCTATTATATGCGTACCAAAGTCTTGATGCCCTGCTAAATGAATTTGCGCTATAGCAGTACTCGGTATCGCTGCTAGATAATCCATTGCGTTAAAATCGTGATTACGTGCACTTACATAAACATTATTTACATCCATTAAAAATTTACAGCCCGTTTGCTTATGTAATTGCGCTAAAAACTCCCATTCTGTCATTTGTGAATCGTTATACGTTAAGTAGCTCGACACGTTCTCAAAAATCATTTCACGGCCAAGGTAGTCTTGCACCTGCGCTATTTTAGTTGCTAAATGATTCAGCGCTTCATTAGTGTAAGGCATTGGCAGTAAATCGTGACTATTGATCCCCCCTACTTGGGTAAAACATAAATGATCAGACACCCACTGCGGCTCAACTCTTTCAATTGTGTTTTTTAACTGATTTAAATAAGCTTTATTAATCGGATCAACACTACCAATAGACATTGATACCCCGTGCATCACAATTGGATAATCCGCTCTAATTTTATTTAAATAATGCCAAGGTTTACCCCCTGCAACAAAATAGTTTTCTGAAATGATTTCAAACCAATCTACAGATGGTTGTTGTGTGATAATCTGTTCAAAATGTGGGGCTCTTAAGCCTAAGCCAAAACCTAAAAAGCGGTTCGTCATATACTTCCTTAAAAGCCTGAGTAATACATTTGTAATTGATATGTTGCTCAGGCTTATTTTATAACTTTAATTATTAATAATTAGCTATTAACTGCCTACAGAGCCACCAATATCGCCACATGCTTTCGCTGGCATAGAAACGAAACCGGTGCCTTTACATGATGCATGACCTGCACACGCATTATTAGCTGTTTTACAATCGTTATGACCACCACACACATTTACATCATTACAGTGTACTAAATCAGTTTTAGTAACTGTGCCAACCCATTTATCTTTTACCTTACCGCCAACGTCAGCACATGCTTTTGCAGGCATTGCTACAAAACCAGTGCCTTTACACGATGCTTGACCAGCACATGCGTTTTCGGCTGTTTTACAATCGTTATGGCCGCCACATACATTAGCATCGTAACAATGAACTAAATCGGTTGTTGCTGTATTATTCGCAACTGTATTTGATGAAGACGTTTGTGTTTCAGTCGCATTACAACCAACTAAACCCGCAACCATTACTGCCATTGCAGCACCTGTGAACTTTTTCATTTTTATTTCCTCTGAGTGATATAACAAATAGCTAGACCGCAAAAGCTAAATAACTATTTCAGTGTAGTTGATAAAAAATTTAAAAATTCACGTTTTGTTCACCAACTTTACTCTACGATTTTTTACAATCTTTCACATATTTAACCGATAAGAGTATGTTAATGTATGAGCGTAAATTAAAAGGAGTGCTCAGTGCGCCGCAGTATTATTTTAAGCTTTAGTTTTATTTTAAGTGGTTGTAGCACCATAGGTTTTAGTGATCTATTTAATGACTACGCAACTCAAATGACACCAGTAAGAAACGCGATCGAGAATAATAATATCGAAGAAGCACGCTCTCTTATTGCTAAAAATAACACCACGCACAGTAGTTATTTACTTAATCAATTAGAGCAAGCACGCTTAGATGATTTTGCTAAGCGCGCTGATGATGCACAAAACAAGTTCGAAAACGTATACAAACAAATGCAGAGCAAGCGTGCAGCAGCAAAAATACAAGTCAGTGCAGGGCTTGAGCAAAGTAACGCATTATTTACTAACGACTCAGTTATTACCTACGTCCCTCCCGCTTACGAAATGAGCATGCTACACAGTTATAAAGCACTTAACTATGTGTATAAAAACGACGTTGAAAGCGCTTTAGTCGAAATTCGCCGAGCAAATAAGGTACAAGTGGATGCGCTTGTTGAAAATGATAAAGACGTTGATTCAATAGCAAAAGAAGCGCAACGGCACTATCCAAGTATGAATAATATAACGAGAAAGATAAAAAATGGCTTTCAAAACGCTTATACCTTTTACTTATCTGCTTTGCTATATCAAAGCGCTAAACAATACGACGATGCTTATATTGATTATAAAAAAGCACTCGCAATTGAGCCAAATAATATTTATTTACAACGCGACGTAATGCGCCTTGCAAAAAAACAAGGGTTTGAGCAAGATTTAAACGAGTTTAAACAACGTTTTAGTGATGCACCTAGCATGGCTGCAAATCAAGGCGAAGTTATTGTTTTATTTGAACAAGGTTTAGTTCCAAAGCAAGATGAATTTAAATTACGTCTACCAATTTATACATCACGTGACGATATGCGCTTTTACAGCCTAGCAATACCTGTGTACAAAGATAATGCCTATGTTCGTCTCGTCAATAATATAAATATAGATACACAAAATTTAGCACTTAGCCCTTTGGTACATATTGAGGCGCTGGCTGCAAAAACATTAGAGGATGCAATACCTGCAAAAGTAGCTCGTCAAGTATTGCGATTAATTGCGAAAGAAAAGGTGCGTGCGGAGCTTGCACGCAGTGCTGGTGATGTAGGTAATATACTAGCCAATATTTATAATTTAGCATCTGAGCAAGCCGATACTCGTAGCTGGCTTACGCTTCCGAATCAAATTAGTGTCGCCCGTGACACACTTAACGTGGGCGTACATTCATTATATGTAGGTACACACGCACCTATAAATTTTACCGTTAGTAAGCAAAGGTTAACATTAATTTACTTAACCTCTGTTAATAATTACTTTAACTACCATGTAGTTCAACTTTAGGAGGCATCATGAAATACATCGCGCCATTATTAGCAGCCTTAGTGCTCAGTGCATGTTCAAGTAGACCCGTTACATCAGGTATCTCTGTTGAACAACATCAAAACTCATTTAGTGATCAACTCCGTGTTGATAATCCAAATTTAGCTAAAAAGCTCGCTATCACTGATGTAAAAACTCGCCAAACGAACCAGTTAACCGACGTGGTCGTTACGCTTTCTAGCAATTATAAAAAGTCTCAATACTTGCAATATCAATTCAATTGGTTTGATAAAGATGGCTTTATTATCAAAGGCAATCATTCGCCTTGGCAGGCACTTACTTTATTTGGTTTTGCAAAAACACAATTACCGGGCTTAGCACCAAGTCCAGATGCGGTCACCTTTTCATTAGCAGTAAGAGAAGTCTCAACCAAGTCACAAGAATTCAAAGATTAAAGGAAACGACAATGATCATCAGTAAAAAGTATAAAACAGCATCTACTTACGCTTTAGTTGGCTTAAGTGCCTTGGTATTAAGCGGCTGTGCAAACAAAGCCGTAGTCAGTTATGGAGATGCACAAGCGGTAGAAACAACCGATATTAACTTTGGCTCGACAGACTTACAGAAAGTGGCGAGTCAAATGACAGACTCATTGCTAAGCTCGCCAGTAGTTGGCACTATGACAGCGAATAAACGCCCTGTTGTGTTTGTTGAGCGTATTAAAAACAAAACCAGTGAGCACATTGATACAGAATCAATCACCGATTCAATCTCTACTCAGATGCTTCGCAGCGGTAAATTCCGCTTTGTTGATATGAGTCGTGTCGAGTCTGTACGTGAGCAGTTAACATTCCAAAACGAAGACGCCCTTGTTAATCCAGCAACAGCTGTAGCGTTTGGTAAGCAGATTGGTGCGCAATTTATGTTATACGGAAACTTATCAAGCATTGTTAAATCAAATGCCGACAAGTCCGACGTTTACTACAAATTTACAATGCGTTTAATGGACATGGAAAGCGGCCTTATAGAGTGGGCAGACGAAACTGAAATTCGTAAAACAAAAGAAAAATCAACCTTTGGCTGGTAGCTAGTGGGAGTGAGTGATGAAAGTAATTACTGTATTAATGTGTACTTTATTATCGGTAAGCGCACCTACTTTTGCTAAATATGAACGCAATAAAGCGGTGCCCGTACAACAAGTTCTATTTGGGGATGTCAAGTCGGTGCGTAATATTACCGATCAAGAAATCATCCAAGATAAAAATAACGGATGGGAAACATTTGGTGGTGCATTGTTAGGTGGGGTTATTGGGAATCAGTTCGGTGGCGGAAGCGGTCGAACTGTCGCGACAATACTTGGCTCAGTTATTGGTGGCAGTGTCGCACATAATAAACAACAGAGAAATCACTACCAACAAAATCACTTTGTGGAGTTATTGATACAGGTTGAAAGTGGCGAGCAGTTTATGGTCGTTCAAGATCAAGACCAGTCAATGCGTTTTAGCAAAGGCGACAACGTTAGGCTAGTGTATTTAAATGACAATACCGTGCGTGTTGATAAAGCCTACTAATAAATTAATAATGAGATTATAGTATTTAGTTGTTCTATTCAGTTTTTATTTAGAATGACTAAATTTTCATTGTGTTTATCAGTAATAAAAAACTCGATAACTCTGGCTAGGCCGTGTTGACCTTTGTGGATTGAAATTTGTTCAAGCTAGGGGCGATTTAATCGCGGCGCGAGGTTTGTAACCTAGTGGGCTCGGTAACTGCTCCTGCGTTACCCTAATGGCTTACATCCCTGTAAGAATAAGTAAAAACCGAGCAACAAAGAGTTAATTGCCCCTAGGCAGAACCCAAAGGGCAGCACATGTTTGGTATTTATGCTGCGTTATCGCCTATTTATGGGGAATAACCACACATCATAGGCTCTGCCTTGCCTAAATACCAAGCAGTCTGCTGCAAATTTAACCTCGAAAGATAAACAGGCTCTAGTAAATTTACTGACTTGTTGCAGTAAATTTAATTCAGTTAGCATCGAAAATAGCGGTTTGTAATCGATTTATTATGTTGAATTTAGGTACTAATCAATAATAAATGCACGCAACTGGGCATATTTATAATAATCTTAGCGGCACTATTTGGTAGGGGCAAGCTTACGTTGTTAAAGCTACCTATCACCCATACTCTTTACAGGTATAAATGATAGGCAGTGTACAAGCATTACGAAACAGTTTGCTTGAGGAGGTAATAAACTAATCGACTAAAAGCGGAAAAGTCGTCTTACGCCAACTAGTGGTAATAACAGTAATGCATACCAAGGAAAGCTCGCTGAATTACGCTCATAAACTTCTACCTCAGGAGGAGCACAACTCTCTACTGTTCCATCCACTAATGGTGTAAGCTTTACAGCAACCGCTACGCTTTCAAATTCAGTTTTACCGTCAATATCAGTAACAATACCACCTAAAGAATTACGTTTTTCAACCGTTTTAGTCGCTACGCCAAATATTTCATTATTTTCGTTAATAACTTTAGCTTCTGCCATAGTATAAGCGTACGCCGTTTCACCATCCGCTTCAAAACACGGCAATAAGTCATTAAGATTCGTAACTTTATCATCACCAATTTTATAGACAAATGCTTGTTTACGTCGAGCACTATCAGTAGTACCTACTTCGCCTTCACCAACAATATAACCTTTGTTGTTTATATCGTTACCGAAAGAGCTAGAGCTATTAAAATAACCTGTTGGAAAAACAGTGTTGCCTGTTTTTATATCATGATAGAAAAACTTATTACGGCGAGTATTTTCAATAACTTTCGTTGCGTAACCTGTAATGACGTCATTGTCATTAACGGCTACTGCTTTGCCGGATTGGATGGAATCATTCTCTTGCTCTAAAAAAGAAACAGCCTTACCACCTTTAAAATATACCGGCATTGTTATAATTATGTCATTATTATTGTCATAACGAATATTTGAAGAACCAACGATAGTGCCATTTGCATTAATAGCAAAAGCTGTACTTGTAAAAGCATCATCTTCAGTTTCGCCTTCATCTGGAGTAAGTGCTAAGCCAAGCTGTTCAACAGAAGTTATATTCAATGAATTATCTAGCTCCCACTTAACTGCGCGTTTATTAAACAACCCTCTTGCAATCTTGGTATTTAATAAGTTAATGCAGACTGATGTTGGCTCATCTTCATTATCACAACTATCATTGATATTATCTTGTCTGTCGTCTGGAATACTTGTAGATACGCTACCAACAACAGTATAGCCGTTTGCTGTTTTTACAATATCGTTTGCGCGGCTTGTCCCGCCATATTCATTAAATTCAGGTGTCAGAGGTACGCGCACTCCATCAGCACTAACAACGATCCCTCGTTCAATAAATTCATGGGTAAACCAGCTTTCAGCCTCGTCTTCACCATCAGGTGTAAATGACACTTTATCATAAGGCGCGCTTCCCCAGCCAACCGTAACACCATCTTCACTTACTGCGTTATAAACATTGGTAGTGGACTGGGTTAGGCCATCATAATCAACAGCAGCGATATCAAATAGTGGCTGCTCTATTACATTGGTATCTTTAAAATTGACTGCAACCAAAGAGCTAAGCTTTTGGTATTCAAAGTTATTTGAAAGTGATGATAAAAATCTAACCATGAAACTGTGGGCATCTGGGTTAGTATTAATGGCATCTTTATTTTCAATATCATCCAGCGTAAATGTGATTACTTTATCGCTTTCTTCGAAAGCTTTTTTCTCATTACTATAAGCCGTTTTTATTACACTTTCTGTAAAATCAATATAGCTAATATCTATCGGCAGCTTGTAAACACCGTTTGCAAAACCGATAATATGGCCATTTTTACTCACATCGCTTATATAAGAATGTTTAGCGCCTTCGAGTGTGCCTAATTCGCTTAGTTGATACGTTGCGCTCATTGCTGATGTGCTCAGGGTCGCTAAAACACTGGCAGCGAGTAATTTATATTTCATTTTTATCCTTACTACTGATTCTGTAATTCTTCAAGTTCTTCCCAGCGCTCTAGGGCGGCTTCAAGGTCAGACTCAAGTTGTGCTAAATGGTTCAACGCTTTCGTTGTTACATCACTGTTTTGCTTGAAAAAGTCAACGTCACTAACAACAGCTTGTTGAGTTTCAATATCAACTTCAAGTTGTTCCATTTTATTAGGCAGTTGTTCTAATTCAAGTTTTAATTTGTACGTTAGTTTATTTCCTTTACTCTCTACTTTTACAGACGTCACCGGTGCCGATTTTTCAGTCTTTTTTGTTAGCTGCGGTGTTTGTTTCTCTTGCTCTGCTAAGTAGCTAACATAAGCTTCATAGTCACTGTAACCACCTACTATATCAGTTACTTTACCATTTCCTTCAAATGCCCAAACACTTGAACACGTATTATCAATAAACTCACGGTCATGGCTTACAATCAGCACTGTACCTTGGTATTGATTAATTATGTCCTCTAATAACTCAAGTGTTTCAATATCCAAGTCATTCGTTGGCTCATCGAGAACAAGTATATTAGACGGTTTTAAAAACAATTTAGCTAATAGTAATCTGTTTTTTTCACCACCAGAGAGTGCTTTAACAGGGGTTCGAGCACGTGCTGGCGGGAATAAAAAGTCTTGTAAATAACCTAAAACATGACGTGAGCGACCACCCATCATCACTTCTTGTTTACCTTCAGCAACGTTATCTTGTACTGTTGCTTCTTCATCTAACTTTTCACGATATTGGTCAAAGTAAGCGAACTCTAAATTAACACCTTGTTTAGTTATGCCATTATCTGGCACTAAATCGCCGAACATTAATTTTAATAGGGTTGTTTTACCAATCCCATTTGGGCCAACTAAACCTATACGGTCACCGCGCATAACAAGTGTAGAGAAGTCATTTACAATGACTTTGTCTTTGAATGCATGACATAAATTTTTAGCTTCAAACACTAACTTACCAGAGCGATCTGCCGTTTCGATATTAAAGTCAGTTTTACCTACTTGATCAACACGTTGTTTGCGCTCGGTACGAAGCTGCTTTAACTCCCTAACACGTCCTTCGTTACGCGTTCTACGTGCTTTAACACCCTGTCGGATCCATGTTTCTTCTTCTGCTAAACGTTTATCGAACAATGCATTTTGAGCTTCTTCAACTTTTAAATCATGCGCTTTTTGTTCTAAATAAGTCGCGTAATCACCAGGATAGGATATAAGTTTACCGCGATCCAAATCTAAAATACGCGTAGCAACAGCACGAATAAACGCACGGTCATGCGATATAAATACAATACCGCCTTTAAATTCTTTTAAAAACTGCTCAAGCCACATAACACTTGCCATGTCTAAGTGGTTTGTTGGCTCATCAAGAAGTAATAAATCAGGCTCACTAACAAGTGCACGAGCAAGTGCCACCTTACGTAACCAACCACCTGAAAGAGACTCGAGTTTAGCGTCTGGTGTTAACTCTAATTGAGTTAATACTAATTGAATTCGGCTATCAAAGCGCCAGCCATCCGCAGCTTCTAATTGGTTTGATAAACGCTCAAGTTTGTTTAATAACTTATCATTACACTCTGTTTGTAACTCATTACTTACATGGTGAAAATCAATGAGTAAATTAGCAATTTCTGGCATACCTTGCGCAACGTAATCAAATACTGTTCCACTTGCACCTTTTGGTGGATCTTGCTCTAAGCGTGAAATTCGTATTCCGCCAAGCTGATTTATTTCACCATCATCTAAAACAACTTGGCCATCAAGTACTTTTAATAACGTTGATTTACCCGCGCCATTTCTGCCAACCACACACACTCGCTCGCCACTTTCAATTACAGCATCAGCTTTGTTCAACAAGGCGTGTGTACCAAAGGCAAGTTGTGCTTTTAAAATTCTAATTAAATCCATAGTTCTTATTTGCTCTTATTCTGTTTGCGCTAAAAATTCACGCACACTGTGTGAGGTAAAAGGCCAAAACAACTGTTCGCCATGTTCACTTTTTAATACAGGAATACTGATTTGATACTCAGCTATAAGCTGCTCATCGCTCATAATATCGATTAGTAATAACCCACTAGTATCACTAAGTACCTCAGTGATAAGTTGCTCAGCTTGTTCGCACAAGTGGCAACCATCCGTGTGATATAAAACCCATTTAGCCATGCGTAATTAACCAGCTATTATGGATTTTTTTATTGCGCTTAAAATCGGGTGATAATGTTTTATCTGAAATATTAACGGCTTTTAAACCTAAACCGATCAGCCCGACTTCATCCATCACAAAGCCACGTTTGTTATTAGAGAAAATTAACGTACCCGATGGGCTTAAAATCTTTTTAACCCAGGTTAATAATTTAATATGATCACTTTGCACATCAAATGCATCTTTCATACGCTTTGAATTAGAGAAAGTCGGCGGATCTAAAAATATTAAATCGTATTGCGCGGTTGCATGTTCTAACCATTTTAAGCAGTCTGCTTGTTCAAAACGGTAACGTGTATTATTAATACCATTTAAATCAAAGTTATCTTGGCCCCATTTTAAGTAGGTCTTTGATAAATCAACGGTAGTAATGGCTTTAGCGCCACCTAAGGCTGCATGCACAGACGCTGTACCCGTGTAAGCAAACAAGTTTAAAAAGCGTTTATCTTTGGCATTTTCTTGAATGTAACGACGCATTAAACGGTGATCTAAAAACAATCCAGTGTCTAAATAATCAAATAAATTGACTTTAAACTTAGCGCCAAATTCTTCAACAACCATAGTACGGTTTTGTTTAGACATTGCCGTATATTGATCTTCACCCTTTTGTTTTTTACGCACTTTTACAGCAATATTTTCTGGGGCAATTTCAAGCTGTTGAGACGTTAAACTGATTACATCTTGCAGGCGTTTTTCTGAGGTTTTTTCATCGATTTCTTTAGGCGCCGCGTATTCAAAAATAACCGCTGAATCACCGTAAATATCCACAGCAACATTGTATTCAGGGATATCCGCTTCATATACTCGGTAAGCATCCACTTTATTTTGTTTAAGCCAATTTTTTAAACCGTGTTTATTCTTTTTTAAACGATTTGCAAATGACGTTGAGCCTTCAAAATTAAGTGCTTTTTTGTCATCTGTCGTTAGGCTTACTTGCTTATCATCTAATTGATATAAGTTAAGTTCAACGTCAAGCGGGCCATTTTTAAACTTATAACGCTTAAGGCGAACTAGTTTTAAAAGTTTAAATAAGCTCTCATCCATGCCTAGTAGGGCAAGTTTCCAGTGATTAAAATGCTTTTTAAAGCCAACACCTAAATTACGGTGTAAGTCTACAAGTTCAGCCATAGAGCCAATACGCTCACCATACGGTAAGTTTGAAATGACCACACCTGGTAACTTAGCAACTGCAGTCAGTTTGGTTGCATCGCTTTGTTTAAATTTAATAACGTCATCAAGCTCAGCACGTTTTGCATTATCAATAGCTTTACTTAACACTTGCTCATCGTAATCGTGACCAATTAACCACAATTTAGGATCGGTAATATTAGCAAGTAACTCTTCTTTTAGTTCTTTAAATTTGGCGGCTCTAAAGCTCGGCAAACGCTCAAAAGCAAAACCTTCACGGAACAAGCCCGGTGCTTCATTTCGTGCCATACCAGCAGCTTCAATTAAAATAGTCCCCGCACCACAACATGGATCAAATAAAGGCTGTTTTACATTTTCAAGCCAACCACTGCGCTTAATTAGAGCGGCTGCTAAATGTTCTTTAATCGGTGCTTTACCTTGACCTTGACGGTAGCCACGTTCAGATAAGCGGGGGCCAGAGTAATCAATATACATTGATACACCATAACGATTTAAACGTGCAACAACACGTACGTTAGCATCTTGCTTATCTACATTTGGGCGCTGTTCGAATAAATCATTAAAGTAATCAACTATCGCATCTTTAATTACAAGACCAGAAAACTGTGTATTTTTTAATGAATCATTTGTGCCATTGAAGTCAACTGCGAATGTTTGCGTTGGTCCAAACCATTCTTGCCATGGCTGCGAACGCGCAAAGTTGTACAGGCTACTTTTGTCATCTACGCCTTCTTTTTCTTCAATAAGCATAAGCACACGCGTAGCAAAACGACTTGATAAACAAACCTTTTGCGCTAGTAATGAGTCAGCCTCAAAACGAACTGAACCCACAGTTTGCTTAGACACCGTTGCGCCAAGCTCTGTTAGTTCATCAACCAATAAATTTTCGATTCCGATAGAAGTAAGTGCGATAAATTGCAAAGTAGTAACCCTTAATAGCTAATTGCGCAGGATTATATCATAGGTTGGCATACAAACACGCCATAAACACGTGCATATAAGGTAAATTTGGTTAGGCGGTTTGGCTTTGATATTGCTGATTTAAGATAGGGTGTACGCGGTTATTCAAAATACGGATAACTTCAAACTGCGTTAATGATAAATTTTCATCCAGTTTAAAGTCCTCACTCAGGTTTAAACAAATAGAAGCATCAGGGCAATGCTCCACAATAAGAAAATCACCCGATTGTGCTTTAGATGTTAATTTTACAATCGCTTCAACACTAGGATCTGAGCCAGTATACTCTTTAAAAAACCAACTTTTAGCTAAAACTGGCTTTAAATGGTATTTTACTGCAGTTGCATTAAGTGATATTTGGCATATTTTTGCAGGACTCCACACGTTAAAGCCTACTAAATAGTTATAAACTTGCTCGTAAAACGCGGCATCCTCCACGCTAAAGTAAGGGTTTTTAAATACAGAGTCGGTTAATAACCTTAGTTTATAGGGGGTGCACAACTGCATATCGTCATTTAAATCAAGCAGTAAGCGATTTTTATCGGCACAAGCAATCCATTGCCATTGCTTTGATGCTTGTAACATATAACCCCCCTTACTTAAGTGATGTAATTAAAATAATACAATAAGCTTAGAGTATAACTGCTTTTAACCATTATATAAATATTTACTTAGAACATTTATCGAACGATCAAAAGCTTAGATAGCAGATCCTTATAAGCCATTTACAATTGATTTTACCAATTGCGGTCCTTTATAAATAAATCCGGTGTAAATTTGCACTAAATCTGCTCCGGCATTTATTTTTTCCTTTGCCGATAGCGCATCATCAATACCACCTACCCCTATTATTGGTAGTTGCCCGTGAGTTAAACGTTTTAACTCACTTACCACGTGCGTAGAGCGCTCTTTTACTGGGTGTCCTGATAACCCACCCGCTTCATCAGCATATTGCTGACCAATCACTGCGCTTCGCTCTAACGTGGTATTAGTGGCAATAACACCATCAATTTTGTTGTTAATCAAAGACTCACTTACTTGCTCAATTTGGATCTGATCCAGATCGGGCGCAATTTTGACAAGCATGGGGACTTGCTTATTATATTTTGCGATTAAATCTAACTGTTCATTTTTCAAACTTTGTAATAAATCATCCAGCGCCGCACCGTACTGCAGATCACGAAGGCCTGGGGTATTGGGCGATGAAATATTCACTGTGATGTACGAAGCATGTTCAAATACTTTGCGCATGCAATGAATATAGTCATCCTTACCTTGTTCATTCGGTGTGTCTTTATTTTTGCCAATATTAATGCCTAGTATGCCATTGTATTTTGCCGCTTTTACATTGGCGACTAAGTTATCAACACCTTTATTATTAAAACCCATTCTATTGATAATCGCATTTGACTCTGGCAACCTAAAGATACGCGGCTTATCATTTCCTATTTGAGGACGAGGTGTAACGGTACCTACTTCAATAAAGCCAAAGCCCATTTGGCTAAAGGCACCAATACACTCAGCGTTTTTATCAAGCCCTGCTGCAAGTCCCACTGGGTTTTTAAATTCAAGGCCTAAAAAATTAACAGGCTTGTCTGCAACATTTTGTGACCATGCGGCTTTTAAAGGGGTGTGTGCAAAGCGACGAAGATTATTGAGGGCAAACTCATGGGCCCACTCTGCATCACGAGTGAACATAAACCGGCGAGCTAAATCATAAAACATCAAGATAATCCTCTAATAAATAACAGACAAAAAAATACCTCAGACAAGGCTGAGGTATTGTATAACAATTTTAATGATTAACTTATTATTTACGAAAGAAATAATAACCCAAATACTAAATTATTTAACAGATGTATCGCAATTATGGCTTAATAACATCAGTTCACGGAGCGCTACAGAAAACTTAGCGAAATCGTGGCTTTGTGATGTTTTAAATTCAGCCAGCATTTGCTTCCAACGTAGAAGCAGTAATTCTTGGCTATCCATCCATTGATCAATTTGGCTATCTACATCGCTATCGTCACCTTCAAAGCTATTTAATACAACTTCAGATAACGTACGTTGTTGCCAATCTAATTCTTCACGGTAAGAAGAACGAGCAAGTGCTTGCCAATGGTTAGCAACAGGTTGATTTGTGATTTGATCTAAGAACCAATGTAGCCCCATTCGCGCACCTAACTTGAAGTAAGTGTTAGAAACCATTGCTATATTACGACCTGTTTTACTTGCTACTTCAGCTAGGTCCATTACAGAGAACAAGCTTGATAACGACACAATGCGTTCAGCAATCTGACGAGGTACACCGTCTTCTATCAGTTTATTCGCTTCAATAACAATACGGTCATTTTCTTTTTCGACCATATAGTTTCCTAGGTTATCACTTAGGTCTTTAAAGGTTGGTGCAAAATGCGCAATTGCTTGTTCAATCGTTTGCGCTTTATTTCTATGGCGTAGGAACCAACGCGTAGTACGACGTACAGTACGGCGTAATTGATACAGCATTTCAGTTTGTACTGCTGACGGTATCTTATTATCTAGCGCACTAATTGATGACCAAGTATCACGCATCTCGAAGATTTCACTGGCAATTGAATAACACATTGCAATTTCAGCTTCGTTTGCACCGGTTTCTTCATGCATACGAACCATAAAGTTCAAACCCATATCGTTGACGATATTATTAGCCAACTTAGTCGCGATAATTTCTTTACGAAGCGGATGATTATTCATCGCATCGTCAAATTTCTCGCGTAGCGGGCGTGGGAATGACTTAACAAGCAGCTGACGGTAATAAGGGTTTTCAGTAATTTCATCACTTACTAACGTCTCTTTCAATACCATTTTAGCGTATGAAACAAGCACTGAAAGCTCAGGACGAGTTAGATCTTTACCTGCTGCTGCACGCTCAGCGAGTTCTTCATCACTAGGGATAAACTCAATTGCACGGTTTAATTTGCCCTCTTTTTCAAGTGCATGGATAAAGCGTATTTTCTCTTTAAGCGTAGAAGTACCTTTAGACTGCGTAATTGAGATGGTATGCGTTTGACGATAGCAGTCTTTTAGCACTAACTCAGATACTTCATCTGTCATCGAATAAAGTAATTCATCTCGTTGTTTACGTGTTAAATCACCTTCTGCAACTAAGCCATTAAGTAAAATCTTAATGTTAACTTCGTTATCTGAACACGCCACACCGCCTACGTTATCAATAAAGTCTGTGTTAACACGACCGCCTTTTTCAGCAAATTCTATTCGCCCTAGTTGGGTCGCACCTAAGTTACCACCCTCGCCTATAATTTTCGCACCTAATTCTTTACCGTTAATACGTAGTGCATCATTTGCACGATCCCCTACATCAGCATCGGTCTCTTTTGAATTTTTAATGTATGTTCCGATACCGCCATTCCACAGTAAATCGAAATTCATCATTAATGACGCTTTCATTAATTCATTTGGTGTCATGCTTGCTTTTTTCGTGCCAAGCATTTTCTTCATTTCAGGACTTAATGTGATTGATTTAGCCGCACGAGAGAAAATACCACCACCGGCAGAAATAAGGTCTTTATTATAATCTTCCCAAGAAGAGCGCGGCATATTAAATAAACGCTCACGTTCAGGGTATGATTTAGCAGCATCTGGGTTAGGATCTACAAAAATATGCATATGGTTAAATGCAACTTGTAAACGGATGTGTTTAGATAACAGCATACCATTACCAAATACGTCCCCCGCCATGTCACCAATTGCAACAACGGTAAAGTCTGTCGTCTGACAATCAATATCCATTTCACGGAAATGACGTTTTACCGACTCCCATGCACCTTTAGCGGTAATACCCATCTTCTTGTGGTCATAACCGACAGAGCCACCTGAAGCAAATGCATCGCCCAGCCAGAAATTATATTCGTTAGCAATACCGTTTGCGATATCTGAGAACGTAGCAGTTCCTTTATCGGCCGCAACCACTAAATACGCATCGTCTTCATCGTGACGTACAACATCTTTAGCCGGCACTATTTCACCGCGCTCAATATTGTCTGTAATATCTAATAGACCACGAATAAAGATTTTATAGCACTCTTGCCCTTCTTTAATAAACGCTTCGCGTTCAGTCGGTAGCTGTTTACATACAAAACCACCTTTAGAACCAACAGGTACAATTACTGTATTCTTAACTTGTTGTGCTTTAACTAAGCCAAGTACTTCAGTGCGGAAATCTTCACGACGGTCTGACCAACGAAGTCCACCACGCGCTACTTTTCCGTAACGTAAATGCACACCTTCTACGCGAGGCGAATAAACAAAAATCTCAAATGCTGGTAGAGGTAATGGCACATCCGGAATTAAGCTAGGTTGAATCTTAAATGAAACATACGATTTAAACTGCCCTTGTGCATCTTTTTGATAATAGTTGGTACGAAGTGTAGCTACAATCATATCAACATATAAACGGATAATGCGGTCATCATCAAGGTTCGCTACATTCTCAAGTTCTAAGTAAACCTGAGCAATAAGTTTCTCTATTGTTTTTGCACTGGCGGGTGCTTTAACTGAGAATTTTTTAGCAAATAAGTTAACAATCTGCGCGGCAATGTTTGGGTAGTTAGCAAATGTACTTTCAATATACGTTTGCGAGAAGGTAACACCAATTTGGCGCATGTATTTAGCATAAGCGCGAAGAATTGAAGCTTCACGTCCAGCCAAGCCACCCATGAGTACTAAACGGTTAAAACCATCATTTTCTAAGCGATTAGCCCAAACATTAGTTAACGCTGCGCGAAAACGAGCAGACACTTTATCAAAATCAGCCATCCCTTTACTGTCTATCAGCATAGAGAAATCCATGATCCAATTAATGCGACCATCACTGGTTTTAACTGAGTAAGGTGTTTCACCTACAACACGTAAACCGAAGTTTTCAAGCATCGGCATTACATCCGATAAATGAATCGGCTCATCTTTATGGAATAAGCTTAAGCGTACAATATTACTGTTGGCTTCTTCTTGCGGGCGATAAAAAAGCATTTCCAGCTTATTTTCATCGGTTAGTAATTCTAACTTTTCAATATCGACAACGGCTGCGCTAGGTAAAACTTCATCTTTATATGAGCGCGCAAATGCATTGCAATATTTACGATTTAAATCGTTTCCGCGTGCTTCGCCAGCAGATTCTAGCAATGCAGATTGTAATTTATCTTCCCATGTTCGGGCAGCTTCTACTAAGTTGTTTTCGATGTCTTTCACATTATATTCGATATTGTTGTCGGTCACACGAACGGTATAATGAGTACGCGCCAGTGTTGACTCAGAAAAATAAGTAGTAAATTCGACTTTGTCGTCAGAATTAAATGCATTGCCTAAAATAGCTTGCGTTTCTCGGCGTAATGCTGTGTTGTAACGCTCTCGTGGTACATACACCATGCAAGAGAAAAAGCGACCATAGGCATCTTTTCGCACAAATAAGCGGCACATATCACGTTCTTGTACCTGTAAAACACCGGTGGCAACTTCTAACAGCTCACTTTCACGTGCTTGAACAAGCTCATCACGTGGATACGTTTCTAAGATATTCAGTACCGCTTTGTACGCATGCGTGCCTTTAGCAAAATCACACATATCCATGATGCGATTAATTTTACTTTTAAGAACAGGTACATCTGAGGCGCTGTTGTTATAAAAATTTGATGAGAACAAACCAATAAAGCGATCTTCACCAATAACATTACCTTCCTCATCAAAGCGCTTAATGCCAACGTAGTCGATATAAGCAGGACGGTGAACGCGAGAAAGTGAATTTGTTTTTGTTAAAATAAGCAAATTGCTACTGCGCGCTTCTTGACGTGCCACTTCTGGTAATTCAGAAAGTAAGCGCGTGTGCTCTTCAGTCGAGTTTTTCATCAAACCAAGGCTTGTTTCCATTTTACCTTTAAGTTGATAATCACCCTGCACTGGGCTTAACTCATATTCGCGGTAACCCATTAAGGTAAAGTTATCTTTAACTAACCAATCTAAAAATTCGACTGTTTCTGATACTTCACTTTCATTTTTATTGTGGCTACGCTTTGGCAGCGCTTTATTTACCGCAATTAATTTTTTGCGAATTGGTTGCCAGTCTTCTACCGCAACAGACACATCAACAAGGACTGACTCTAATTCTTTCTTAAAAGACTCAATCACAGAAGAATCTGTTTGACGGTCAATTTCAATAAAAAACACTGTTTTTGTTGATGTTGATTCTTGCTCTGCTTTTAAATTTGATAAGCCCGATATTTTAGCGTTTTTATCACGCTGAATTTTAAGTGGGCTATGAAGTAGTAAATGAGAGGCGATATTTTCGCGAGTCATGGCCATACGAACTGAATCAACTAAAAACGGCATGTCTTTAGCAATAATCTCAACAATTGTATGTGATGACTGCCAGCCATCTTTTGCCACTTCTGGATTAAAAACGCGAATAACAGCGTCGTCGTTAGTATTTTTTTCTAGCGAATTCCAAAGGCTTAGTGCAGCGCCATATAAGTCACTATCGTTGCGGTTTGCCAAATCCTCTTTAGACATATTGCTGTACAAGGCTTTGGCGAATTTTTCAACGAGTAACACATTATCAGCGTGAACTTTTTTCTGGATCAGCTTACAGACATTATCTAGGATAACCGAGGCTTGGCCTTCATTTCGTGTCATTGTATGTTCCTTAATCTATTACTGCTCAGGAGCAGGAATTTTGTACAGCCATTTATTAGCGTGGAGTCAGTTAAATTCTAACCCTTTTACAACTAATAAACAGCCTTTTCGATGAAAACATTTTAAGCATTTCAGCTATTTGGTCATCTATTCACAAAACATAGATATAAATGGCTATTCCTAGCCATTTAGGAGCAAAATTATTCACATTATTTTTTCTGGTCGGTCCAGAGCAGGCTACCAATTGCAGGTAATAACAGTACTGCGCCTAGCATATTTACTAAAAACATGAAGGTAAGCAGTATTCCCATATCCACTTGGAATTTTAAATCAGAGAAAATCCACGTACTTACACCGATAGCTAGAGTAATACCAGTGAACAAGACCGCACTACCACGTTCAACTAGCGCATTACGATACGCCACTGAAAGCGGTACATTTTGCTTTAGCTGGCCCATCATCGATGAGAGTATATAAATACCGTAATCGACCCCAATACCAACACCTAATGCAATTACGGGTAATGTAGACACTGTTAAACCAATTTCCAGTTGTACCATTAGTGCTTGTGCAAGTGTTGAAACCACATAAAGTGGAAGGACCACAGCAATCGTCGCTTTTACACTTTTAAAACTCAGTAAGCATAAAATAATTACAGCGCCATAAACATATAACATCATCGGTATCTGGGCTTCAGATACCGATTCATTCGTAGCGGCCATTACACCAACTGGACCCGATGCTAATTTAAAGGCTACTTTATCTGTGCCTTCCTCTTGTGCAAATTGCTTAACGCTCTCTATTACACGGTCAATAGTTTGTGCTTTATGATCATTTAAAAAGATAATCACTGGCATAACAGAACAATTACCGTTTAATAAACCAGTACTTGTTTCTACGCGAGAGGTAGACTGGACTAAGCTTGCCGAATTACGTGGTAAACTTTGCCATTTTAGATTTCCTTCGTTATAGCCTGCATTTACCGACTGTGCCACAGAACTTAAACTAACCGCAGATTGTACACCAACAACATTTTCTACCTTGTATTGGAAACGACTGATACGTTGCATCACATCGTGCTCAGTACACGCCGCTGGGTAAGCTTCTACTATTACTTTTAAAATATCAGATGAAATAGTGTATCTATCCGAGATCAAAAAAGTATCTTGATTATAACGAGCATCTTGATGCAGTGATGGCGCACCTGCATGTAAATCACCAATGCGCATTTTATCTGCTTGCCAGTAACCTAACGCAAATAACACTAACGTAAATCCGATAATCATTTTTGCGACTTTAGGGTCAGTTGCTTTGACAAGTAAATCTCTAATTTTATCGAGCATATTAGGCTTGTTAGCATCGCCTGATTGAATATGCACGCTGCCTTCAAACTTCATGTACGAAGCCCACACAGGTAATAAAATTAAATTAGTAAATATAATTACGGCAACACCTAAGCTCGCTGTTATAGCAAGTTCTCGAATTATACCGATATCAATAGTGAGTAACGTTAAAAAGCCAACCGTATCAGATAGCAAGGCAATGCCACCTGGCACCAGTAAAGATCGAAAGCTCGATTGACAACAAATACGTGTACTTTTGCCTTCACCTACTTTTTTGCCAATGGCATTGATCATTTGCACACCATGACTTACGCCAATAGCAAACACCAAAAATGGCACCAAAATAGACATAGGATCAAGGCCAAAGCCTAAACTAGAGAGTAGACCTAACTGCCAAATAACGGCTATAATTGAGCAGGCAATAGGTAAAATAGTTAGTTTTAAGCTACCACAAAATAACCACACCATGATAAACGTAAAGGCAATCGCTATAGCAAAAAATAGTACGACCCCTTTTGCACCCTCAGCAATATCCCCCGCCATTTTAGCAAAGCCAATTATATGGATACTGACTTTGTCAGTACTTAGAGGTTCACGAAGTTCATTTTCTAACTTTTGCGCAAATAAAAGCGTATCTAGTTTTTGCTGCGTTTGTGGATCAGTTTCTAGAAGCTGCGCTGTGACCATCGCACACGAATAATCACTAGCAACCATTCGCCCAACGACTTTTGCTTTTTCGATGTTTTCTTTAACAACGCCTAAACCACGCGCATCCGCTGTAAAGTTTGCAGGAATAATAGGGCCGCCGGCAAAGCCATCTTCAACTACTTCGACAAAACGAGCACTGGGAGAAAATATTGAGTTTACTAAAGGACGATTTACACCTGGGATAAAATAGAGTTGATCGTGAACCGCTTTCAATTGCGTGAAAAACTCAGGGTTAAATATATTCCCGCTGTCATCACACACCGAAATTAAAATGCTATTTGCACCGCCAAATTGTGTTTCGTGTTTCGTGTATACCTTCATGTATTCATGGTTTAACGGAATATTTTTGTTAAACGAGGCATCAAGTTGGATCTGTGTCGCTTTAAATACGAGGAAACACGTTATAAGTGCAAAACTTATAAGCATAATCAAACGATGCCTAAAAATCGCTTTTTCTATAAAATCTAATATTTTATGCATTAAGGGGTCAACTCCTTCACTTTAATGCCGTTTTCTGTTGCCATGATTAACTTATTATTTGAAATCACGCCATCAAGAATTGCTTTACCATCTGCTAGTTGCTCATAAGTGAGCAGCCCATCTTTTAAATGAAAAATCACACCACTGTTGGCCAACATTAACCATTGTTCATTGTTATAATTGAGAATACTGTTAATGGTTGCCGTTTTAACATTTTCTAAATGTTGCCAATCTTGCTCTTCGCGCTGCTTAGTAAATACATTACCACGTAAGCCTGCAACAACTTCGAGTGCGTCATCTGAATTAAACGCAAAAAATGAACCTGGGTAAATTTCTTCTATACGCTGCCAAGTAAGGCCTGCATCCATACTTTTTGCCATTAAGCCCATTTCACCAACCAAAACCAACCCACTTGCACTTTGTTCTATCCGATTAAAGTGTGGCAAGATTGACGCTGTTTCAGCATCGTATGCCTGTGGATCATTTTCTTTTAAATCATTTAAGTATTCTCTATCTTCACTAAAAAGTAATGAATCTAGAAAACGTTTTTGCCAATGCGCACCACCATCACTGGTTTGATAAAACATGCCATAAGCCCCCACAGCAAAGCCATGCAAGTCGTCTTTAAAAAGAATATCTAAACATGGTTTGTCTAATTGTGGGCTAGATTGTTGTAGCTGCCAGTTTACACCACCATCCGTTGTATTAATTATTGTCGCATCGTGACCACATGCCCAACCATTATTGTCACTACTAAAATCAACAGCAGTAAGTAAAACTTGAGTTGGTACCACGTCAGCTTGTTGCCATTGAGCTCCATCAGTACTTCTAATGATCGTGCCATGCTTCCCTACAGCAATTAAGTGTGTATCTGTACTCGTGATATCGGTTAAGAGGGTTTTATCTGCATTGATCACGTTAATAGCATTTTTAGGAGCATCTTGCGCAATACTCGCACCGCTTATAATTAGGCTGGCATATACCAAATACTTCATAAGTTTTAATCGCCTTGAACTGAGGAATTGTTTGTCTTTAATACTGAGGAAAGTCCAGCGCGTTAACAAGACAAACGCGATGAGAAAGGAAAAAGGCACCTAACCAATTAGTTAGATGCCAACTTTAGGACTATTTACCAGCGCGACGTAGTGCACTTGAAGTAAATTCGTTATCGTTAAACGATTGCGAAAAGTCGTACATTTTCTCTTGATTATCTAAACCAATTGCTAAGTATCGACGTGAATTCAAATCATGATAAACTTCTAAAGTACTCCACTGTGTAGGCACTTCGTAGTAATTAAGACCATATGCCATTGCAACACGGTACAGTTGATCACGGTTATCATAAATATCAGTTACCTGAACTTGCCAGCTATCTTCATCAATATAAAAAACACGCTTTTTATAAATATGACGAGTGTCGTCTTTTAGGTTAGCTTCAACAACCCAAACACGGTGCTTTTCGTAACGCGTATGTGCAGGATTAATATGGCCAGGCATTAAAATGTCATCGTATTTAAGCTGATCGCTATGAAGTTTATAACTATTATATGGAATATAAAGTTCTTTTTTACCCTTCAACGTCCAGTTATAACGATTAGGCGAACCATTGAACATATCAAAATCATCAGTCGTACGTAAGCTATCAGCGGCTGTACCTGGTGCATCATATGCAACATTTGGCGCGCGACGCACACGACGTTGTCCTGAGTTATAAGTCCACGCTTGTCTTGGTGTTAATATTTGATCCATTGTTTCATGAACAAGTAATGCAGTACCGGCTAAACGCGCAGGCTCGGTTACTTTTTGTTTAAATTTAAACAAAATATTTGAATCTTTTAACTGAGCAGGCGTTGCACTTGGATCTGAATATTTAACTAATAGCTGTTCATCAAAACCAACATAGTTGTAAGAACCCGATGCTGTAGGAGCCGCTTGACCACCAAAACGTTCGATAGACTGACCTCGGTAACGCAATAAGTGGTTCCAAATTGCTTCTAAACCCGTTTTTGGAATAGGAAATGGCGTCCCAATTGCAGTACTTTTAATGCCATTACCTTCTTCAACTAACTCAGCCGTTGTTGCAAACTGTTTTGTTGCATCATAAACAAACTGAGGGAAAGACGCTGAACGGCGTGTTTCGTAAATTGGCATTTTGAATGTATCAGGATACGTTTCAAATAATGCAATTTGCCCAGGGCTTAAGTTCGCTTTGTATTTATCGATATTACTTTTATCAATAGTGAAAAGCACTTTATCTGTTGCAAAGGGGTCAAGGTGATGCATACCAGGCTCATAACCTGCCGGAGCAGTCGTTATGCCATTATTCCAAGCAGGAATAGATCCATCAGCATTGCCCGCCTTCTCTGCACCAAGTGGTGTTAAGTTTTGGCCTAATTGTGCAACTTCATCAGCAGTGAGTTTTGCTAGTGCTGCATTGCTTGCAAACAAACTACAAAAAGCGGTTGCGATGAGGGTAGGTTTTTTTATCATAATCATGTTACCCCTAGATTGAATATTTTAAATTGAAAGAAACGTAGTCGCGGTCTGAAAAAGTATTTATATCACCGCCGCCCCAAAAAGAGTTATAGCTCACATCAAGTGACCACGCATTTTGATAGTTAAAGCTCATAGTGGCACCTAATGATTTACGGTCTTCAAGGAACAAGAACATAGGATCAGGTGTACTACCATTTACATCGTGAGAGAAAACAAAGCGTGGTGAGAAATTAATACCATTATAAATATTATAATAATCACCTTTAGCAATCAGCCGGTAACCCCAAGAGGATGCAGTCGCAAATGATTTTTGTTCAGCACCATTAGACAATCCCATTTGCAACGTTGAGTAATCACTTGCATTAGGGCCTGAAATTCGACCACTTCGTCCAGTACCTGAAATATTTAAACGCGTCTCGTCATATGAGGGCATGTTATTAACACGCACACCACCAATCTCACCTACCACAGCCCAACTATCAGCACCTAATGAAGGACCAAATAAATGAGTAGCAGTAAACTGTAGTTGCGATGTATTTCGCTCAATGTAACCTTTAGCTAGTTCTCCAGGTCCTACAGCACTAATCGCATCGCCAATACTTAACTGTGAAATACCAGCAAATTCAGGACGAAGCCCAGCAACAGCAAGTTGCTCTGGCATAGCTGCATAAAGCAGTTCAACATCATCTATTTGCAGTGGCTCATCTTCGCGAAAAGTAAACTCACCTGCAAAGGCAGTCTCACCCAGTGACGTATTAAAACTCAAACCATAGAGTTTAATATCTTCAGGGTATTCGTTGGTCGCTTTAGAAAACGCTCTTAAATCTGATATATTATCAGGTGTGATTTCTGTAGTAGAGAGCATCGCTAAGTCTTGTGCTATAGAGGCTTGCGTAAAGTTTGAGACTCGACCAGAAATGAGTGGGCGGCTGCTATGGTAATTGACATGGTATAACGCAATTTCGGTGTCATAAAAGTCAGGTAAAAACATACCTAAGCGCAAACCATACTGGCCACCATCGTCAGGCTCTGATTTACCCTCATCACCTTTACCCTTTAACGCAACTTTAGTTGGATGGGCAAGGTACATATTTGAAAGCAATTCTTGGCCTTCAGTGCTCGAGGGGTCAATACCGCGAGCTGCAGCGACTTGAGCAAAATTAGTCGTTAAATTATTTAAGCTGCTTGTTAAAAATGCTAAATCGATGTCAGGGTTCGATGTAAAACCTAATTGAACGTTTTGTTGATAGCCGTTTTCAGCCGCAAAGTCATTCGTTGAAAAATAAGTTCCCGCTGCTGGTAAACGTGTTTCATGCCACTGGTACTGATAAAAACCTTCAAGAGTTATATTTTCAGTAATACCAAGTGAAGCCCATAGCATGCCAACAGGAATAAAAGCTTCTTTGAGCTCTGCACCTGGCGCTTTTAAACGCGCAATATCAACTGGGTTTATATTGATACCGTGAGAAATAAGTGTGCTTTCCCCCCAGTTAACAACTTGTTGACCAATGCGGATTGATAAAGGATTATTACCATCATTAAAATCAAAATTAGCCCACACATACGCATCTAATAAGCGAATATCTGCACAGCTTTGTTCTTTAGTATCTTTATCATCACACGGATCAACGCCTTGACCTGATGTTGGATTAACGTAAGCATGATCGCTATCCATTAACGCAAAGTCATAAAAGTACATAAAGCGGGTAAACAAACCGTAGTTATCTTTGCTAATTGATAGGTCGTGTGTGCCTTTTAACAGTTTTGAAAATGAATCACCACTGTCGAAGTTTAACCCACCGGCGTCACCATTATTTGAATAAGAGCCTGGTTGTGCCCACACATCTTGCGATGAATAGACAGTGTTTATTGCAGGATTATAACCCGTCCAATTAAACGCTGGATTATTACTTTTACCTATTAGGTCAAAGTTTCTATTTTCTACACGGACACTTTGCCCGTAAGAAAAAGTAGAGTCGAAGGTTATATCAAAACCTCCAGCTTCGAATGTTACAGCTTGTGTGCTGGCTGCAGACAACCCTAAGCTAGCGGCTGCTATGCTTAAAGCTATTTTGTTTCGAACAAAAAGCGATCTTCTTATCATTGTGGTTCCCCCCTGTCGCGGGTCATTTTGTGTGATCAAATTATTGTTTTTAGTGTAATCATAACGATAGAAGCGATATTAATAAATTACAAATGGTCGCATTCAATCTGTTATACATTTATTCTGGCTGACGTTTACGTATTGGTAAGACGTCATACCAGATAATTTATACACGTTATTTAACAATAGAACAAATTGAAATTAACAAAAAGACAATATTTTTATGTATCTATAACATAAAAATAGCGCGCTAAGCCACTCGTTCAATACGAATGAACTTATTTTCAGGTGTTAATAATATTCTAAAACGACCTCGTATTCCTAAGCTAGAAATGTAAGGTCTCAAGTGGTTAGCAGAAAAACGAATTCTTTTCCCCCCATCTTCCACTACTTGTAAGGAGCTAAAACGACCATGATAATAATCCATGCAATCGTTGTAGCTCAGTGTTAAGTTAAAATAGTACTCAATCATTTACGCTAGCGCTTTTTCAACTTTTTCAAATAAATCGTCGCTTAGGCCATCCAACGCAGCTATACGCTCTAATTGCTGCTTCATTGCACGAGAACGCACTTTATCGTAACGTTTCCAGGACATAAAAGGCGTTAACATACGTGATGCATTTTGTGGGTTTATAGCATTTAGCTTTATTAATAAGTCACCTAATAGTGAATAACCTTGCCCGTCGGCACGGTGAAACTGCGGCGTATTAAAATGACTAAAGCTGCCGACTAACGCACGAACTCGGTTAGGATTAGAAAAATCAAAACATGGGTGCTCATAAAGGGCTTTAATATTTTCGATTGCGTTTTCTGATGTTTGCATCGCTTGTAAAGCAAACCATTTATCCATAACTAAAACATCGTGGCGCCACTGACTATCAAAGTGATTTAATAATTCATCACACACTTCATGCGATGCTTTAACCGCTGCGCTCAACGCACCTAACACATTCGTCATATTAGATGAACTCGCTGCATCTTTAATAAATCCAGCTGCCTGGATACTTTGAGTTTTGGCTAAGTAATGAAGGCATAACTGTTTTAATGAACGAATAGCAACCGCATTAGCACTTACACTGCCGTCATCAAATAATGATTCAAAACATTGAATAAATTCACTACATAACGAATCTGCTATTTGTTTTTCAAATTGCTGCGTAATTTTAATTATTTCATCAACAGGAATAACTTCAAATTCACCGGCCAATGTATCAAAGCTAGGTAACTTTAATAGCTCAGCAATTAGCGCTAAATCACCTTGTTGGTTTACAACTAACACTCTGAGCGCATTAATTATTTCATCACTTAGTGCAATACTTTCGGCGCTCTTTATATTTGCTTTTACTGCATTGATAAATAGCTGCTGCTGGGCATCCCAACGAGAAAAATCACTCCGTGCAAAACGCATAATATGAAGAAGCGCATGTTCATCTGTTTGTTGATTTAAAATACACGGTGCAGAGAAATCTTCCAGTAATACAGCAACTGGTTTACTGCTAATATTATCGAAGTTAAATGTTTGCGTAGATTGCGTCACATTTAACACATGCACAATTTTTTTGCCTTGATACTCAAGCGCAATACTGTGTCCGTTTGCATCCAATAACTCAATCGCAAAAGGAATGTGTAAAGGCTCATTATTTGGTTGATTAAGCGGTGCTAATTGCTCTACTGTTAAGCTGTAGGTATTTGAATCTTTATCGAAGCTTTGCAGCGCATTTAGACGTGGCGTACCAGCTTGATTATACCAGCGTTTAAATTGTGCTAAGTTAATCCCTGATGCATCGCTCATTGCACTTAAAAAATCATCACAGGTTACTGCTTGACCGTCGTGACGCTCAAAATATAGCGTCATGCCTTTTTGAAAGTTTTGCTCGCCTAGTAGCGTATGCATCATACGAATAACTTCAGCGCCTTTGTCATACACTGTAACCGTATAAAAGTTATTCATTTCAATAACTTTTTCTGGACGAATGGGGTGTGCCATAGGACCAGCATCTTCGCTAAACTGGTGTGTACGCATTACTTTTACAGCATCAATTCGATTAAGCGCACGCGAGCCTAAGTCACTACTAAACTCTTGATCCCTAAATACCGTTAAGCCTTCTTTTAACGATAACTGAAACCAATCTCGGCACGTTACACGATTGCCCGTCCAGTTATGGAAATATTCGTGCCCTACAATTGATTCAATGGTGTGATAGTCTTTATCTGTAGCCGTTTCTTGATTTGCTAAAACACATTTACTGTTGAAAATATTTAACCCTTTATTTTCCATCGCGCCCATGTTGAAAAAATCGACTGCTACAATCATATAAATATCAAGGTCATATTCTAAATTAAAACGCGCTTCATCCCATTGCATCGCTTTTTTAAGTGAAGTCATAGCATGGGGTGTTTTAGATAAATTACCTTTATCAACAAATAATGCAAGCTCAACATCCCTACCGCTTTGAGTAACGTAGCTGTCTTTTAATACATCAAAATCGCCAGCAACTAAGGCAAATAAGTAACTTGGTTTTTTAAACGGATCTTGCCATTTGGTAAAATGACGACCATTTTGAGTTTCACCACTGTCTATTTGGTTACCATTTGACAATAATTGTGGGTATTTTTTATCAGCAATTATCGTTACATCAAATGTAGATAAAACATCAGGACGGTCCATGTAATAGGTTATTTTTCTAAACCCCTGTGCTTCACATTGTGTGCAATACGCACCACCTGATAAATATAAACCTTCAAGTGAAGTATTGGTTTCAGGCGATATCTCAGTGACTATACTTAATCGACAACTATCCGGCAGATTATTAATTATTAGTTGCTCGCCAATAATTTCATAATCTGTTATGTCCACGGCATCAACAGATAAAGACAGTAAGCGTAAATCAATGCCATCAAGCACTAAAGGTGCTTTTTTATCCCCTACACGTGTAAGCGTCAACAAAGCGCTCACTTTCGTTGATAATGGCAGTAAGTCAAAAGTTAGCTCTGTGTGATTAATTAAAAAATCAGGAGCTTTATAGTCTTTAAGATATTGTGCTTGAGGTTTATTTGATTCAGTCATAAATACTCCAAAATAGCTCCTTTTGAGTTAAAAGGAGCTATTTAAATTAGGCAGATTGTTTTGGCTTAATGCGTAAGATTTTAATACCTAAATAGGCATAAATAACCGCTAAAACAGGGTTTATCAAGTTAAAGAAAGCGTAAAGCGCATAATCAAAAGGATTTATTAATAAAACGCTTTGCATGTAAGCACCACATGTATTCCAAGGGATTAATGGACTCGTGATCGTGCCGCCATCTTCTAAAGTACGAGATAGATTTACAGGCTTTAACCCACGTTTTTTATATTCGTCTTTAAACATACGCCCTGGTACAACAATCGCAATATACTGATCGGCCGCAATAACGTTGGTACCAATACAAGTAGCAATAGTGGCAGCAATTAATGAGCCCGTGCTTTTAGCTATTTTAAGTATGCTTTTAACAAAAATATCCAAAAGGCCTGTTTTTTCCATAATGGCACCAAACATCAGTGCAGTCATAATAAGCCACGTGGTTGTTAGCATACCTGACATACCACCACCGCTAAGGAGTGAGTCCATTTTATCATCGCCTGTATTTATGCTAAAGCCATCAAAAAAGGTGGTCCAAACAAGCTTAAAGTACCCTACTAACTGCCCTTGGGAAATATCTATTTGGCTACTAATTAAATCAGACTGAAACAACATAGCCCAAATAGCACCCACAACTGCGCCAATTGAAATAGCTGGAAACGCTGGCATTTTTTTAATCGCTAATACGAGTAATACAATAAGCGGTATTAACATTTCAAAACCAATATTAAAGTTTTGCTGTAAAATAGCTGTTATCTCATCAATGCGCCCCGCTTCACTTGAAGCCGTTGCATTAAAGCCCATAAAAATAAATATAATAAGCGCAATCACAAAACTTGGTACTGTGGTCCAAAGCATGTGTTGAATATGCTCAAACAAATCAGCACCTACCACTGCTGGTGCTAAGTTTGTGGTTTCTGACAGCGGGCTTAATTTATCACCAAAGTACGCGCCCGATATAACCGCACCTGCTGTGACCGTTTGCTCAAGGCCAAGACCCGTTGCAACACCTAATAACGCAACACCGATTGTTGCAGCTGTTGTCCATGAACTACCAATACTCATTGCAACAATGCCACAAATTAAGCAGCTAGCTGCATAAAACCAGCTCGGATTGATAACCTGCAAGCCATAATAAATTAAGGTTGGTACGGTTCCCGAAAGTAACCATGTGCCAATTAAGGCACCTACCATTAGTAAAATCAAAATAGCACCAAGTGAAAGTGTGATCCCTTCAATCATGGCTTGCTCAAGTTTTTTCCAAGTGTACCCATTTTTAAGACCAATTAACGCAGCGGCAAAGGTAGCAAATAAAAGTGCAATTTGGTTTGGACCCGATGATGAGTTATCGCCAAATAGGTAAACGGCAGCTCCAAGCAAACAGATCAAAACTGAAATCGGAATAAGTGCATCAAAAAACGAGGCGGGTTTAATTGGTTTATCTTCCAATGGCTTCAAAGTAGAGACTCCTACACACACTTAAGGTGTGTCTAATTATTATTTTAAGCACAATTAGCGCATTAATTGAGCACCTTTGATCTGGCTCAACTTTATGTAATCAGAGATTATAACAATTTAGTAAATTATAGGTAGTAAAAAAGGCGCATAAGCGCCTTTTTTATAGAGGTAAAACTAGTTGTTACTGCTTAGCTATACGGCCATACTTAATATAATCTTGAGTAATTAACGCCGCTTCTTCTAAAAATGGATCTAGCTCTTCGATGACTTCAGGTAAATCATCTAGGTTTTCTACCGGATCTTTACCTAAACGCTTAAGCCGCTCATTAGTGCGTACAAGTGCGCGTGCTTCGTTTTCATCTTTTTCTTTAACGCGCTTAGCTTCTACTAACGAAATTGTTTTACGGTCCTTTTCTTCGTTGTAGCGTGCAATATCAGTAAGTACATAATTAAATTCTGGCTCTGACTTAATACGTACTTCATGTTGCTTTTGAAGCTGCGTAATAACTGGCGTTAAATTATCCAGCTTATTATATTTAGCTTTTACAATACTATCCCATGGCAGTGCATTGTCTTGCTTGCTTTCTCCCCACTGTGCAGGATCGATTGCTGAAGGAAACGATATGTCAGGGATCACACCTTTGTGCTGCGTGCTACCGCCATTAATGCGGTAAAACTTAGCAATAGTATATTGCACACTGCCAAGTGGGTTGTCGTATAAATCATACTTACGACCTAAGCGTTTGTGCTGTTGTACCGTGCCTTTACCAAATGTTTGCTCGCCAATAACAACCGCTCGACCATAATCTTGCATTGCTGCTGCAAATATTTCAGATGCGGACGCACTGTATCTATCAACTAACACTGTAAGCGGGCCATCGTAATAGGTAATACCATCACGATCTCTTTGTTCTTCAATACGATTATTTAAAGTGTGTATTTGAACTACAGGGCCTTGGTCAAAAAACAATCCTGAAAGCTGCGTTGCCTCGTATAAAGAGCCGCCACCGTTTTGGCGTAAGTCGATAATAATACCATCCACTTTTTCTTCTTTAAGCTTTGCCAATTCAACTTTTACATCTTTGGAAAGATTGTTGTAAAAACCAGGTATTTCGATCACCCCTATTTTACTGGTTAAGTCTGAATATTTAGCCTCAAACACTTCTGATTTGGCCGCCCTATCTTCGAGGCGAATTTTATCACGGGTAATTTCAACTGTTTTAGGCGTACCATGGGCATCAGCACCTTTTAAGTATTGCAGACGCACCTTAGTCCCTTTAGGACCTTTAATTAAATCAACGACGTCGTCTAAACGCCAACCGATGACATCAGTAAACTCTTCACCATCTTGAGCAACACCTATAATACGGTCATCAGCTTTAATCTGTTCGGTTTTATCCGCAGGGCCACCTGGCACTAAACTGCGAATAACCGTGTAATCTTCATCTGGACTTAATACTGCACCTATGCCTTCTAGCTCTAGGTCCATATCCATTTTAAATTGCTCTGCACGGCGTGGCGATAAATAAGATGTATGCGCTTCAATACTGCGTGCTAAAGAATTTAGTACTATTTGGAATGCATCTTCAGCGTTTGATTGTACTAAACGCTTTTGGGCATTCCTATAGCGCTTGGTAAGCACTTCTTTAATACCTTTCCAATCTTTACCTGTCATTTTTAAACGCAGTGCATCGTATTTAACACGTTCGCGCCAAATTTCGTCAAGCTCAGCCTGAGACGTTGGCCACGCGGCATCTTCACGATCAAAAAAGTATTCATCTTCTTTATCAAAAGTCATTTCTTTTTCAAGTAATGCTAATGAATACTCATAACGTTCAAAACGACGTTTAAGGCTTAAATTAAAAATATCAAATGTGAAGCCTACTTTACCGGTAATTAAAGCGTTATCAAAGTCATCACGATATTGCTCAAAAGAGGCAATATCGCTGGCTAGAAAAACACTTTTATTAAAATCAAGGGATTCGATATAACGATCGTATACTTTACTAGAAAGCTCATCGTTAAATCGAACTGGGATATAGTGTGAACGAGTAAATAAGCTAGCCACGCGCTTGCTGGCAGTACCATGTTGACTTTCTTGTTTGAGCTGGGGTAAATCGTCAATTGTGACGGCTTCAACAGCAGCAAATAATGAACCTGAAAACAGGGCAGCAACTAACGGAATGAGCGTAAACTTTTTACTCATACAAACTCCTTAATTTATTTACAGTTTAAACGATGTATAAACTGTCAGCTTTGGTTTTAACTTGCATACCCGTCACTAATTCAACATGAACGTCATCTTTGTTCACTTCAGTGATTACTGCATTTACAAGTGCTTGGCCAAGTTTAACCTTAACCTTATTATTAACCTTGACCTCAGTTGCTGGTAAAGGTTCAATTTTTCCTGAACGCTTAGCCGGTGCAACTTTAGCTGGTTTATTAGCAGTGGAGGCGTTTTTATCACCTGCTTTGCTAGCATGTGCTGGTTTTTTCTTGAAAGATTTAGCATCAGAATCTTGGCGAGGACGCTGTTGTTTTTTGCGTTTTGCCATTTTAGCGCGGCTTTCTTCCAATGCTTTTTGTGCATGGTCGATATGCTCTTGCTCAACTTTTTCACCTTGATTGCCATCAAGATCAATACGAAACTCTGACTTGGTCACAGCTTCTAAATAACGCCAGTTAGACGTATATTTTCTAAGCGCTTGACGTACTTGAGTCTTGCTTACTTTATCAGACCCTTCAATACGCTCAGCAATATCTTTAAAGATACCAACTTTAAGCGGTTTGATACCGTCTTTTTGTTTAAAACATTGTGGAAATTCTTGATATAAAAATTCCAACACTTCATTAACATCTTTTAGCTTGTTTGTGGTTTCCATTTTAGAACCTATTTTTCACATCTTTTCATCAAGGGACGAATCGACGTAGTGTGTTACCCAGTCGACCAACTCTTCGAAATCGGCTTCAATAACAGCCATATCACCTCGAAGGTGTTCCCAAATACCATTAATTGTTTCATCAATAAATTCACATTCTGCGTCATCTGGAAGACGATCCCAAGCAATGTGAATCAAATCATTGAGCGTTTCCGCTACATGTTCTTCTTCGCCTTCCCAATCGCCAACATCTTGCACAGCAAATAGGTAGTCTTGAACATTTAGCAAATCTTTCATTACAGGCTCGCCTCTAAGCATTTAACTATCGCTTCAAGACCGGCTTTGTCATCAGTATCAAATCGACCAATACTAGGGCTATCGATATCGAGTACAGCAAATACTTTACCATGTTTCATGATAGGTACAACCACTTCGGAGTTAGACGCTGCATCACAGGCTATATGCCCGTCAAAAGCGTGAACATCTTCAACTAATTGTGTTTCTGCGGTTGCCGCAGCAGTTCCACATACCCCTTTTCCTACTGGAATACGGATGCATGCAGGATTACCTTGAAACGGGCCAAGTACTAATTCAGTAGGAGAATCCATAAAGTAAAAACCCGCCCAATTTACATCTTCTAAAGAGGTAAATAATAGCGCGCTTATATTTGCCATATTGGCAATTACATTAGATTCACCAGCTATTAGTGATTCAGTTTGCTTAACTAATGACTGGTAAAAATCGTGCTTTTGCATACCAAACTACTTCTTATTAAACAGACAGTAGCTAAAGGTACTCTTTGTCGTGAAAAATTGGAACCTTTTGGAGGTAAAAAAAAGGAAATCGCACCGTTTATCAGCGTGCTTGGTCAATAATGCTGCGATTATTTTTTTATCGATTTACGAAGTCCAAATAAAAACAGCCCAGCTGCAAATGCCGACATTACACTATTAATTAAAAATATCTCACCCGTTGATGCACTCAACAAATAACTAAATATAGCTCCACCCAATAAACCAAGCGTCAGAACACCTGAATAATTAACTTTAGAATACTTAAACATTAGTAAGTACCCTGGTACAACAAAAGCCGCCATCGTTAAACCTACAATATGTGCATTTGATATGGCTGTCATCAATAGTTGAAAGAACACAGATAGAAAATCACCCTGCAACGCTAGTGCATAATACAAACCTAATAAACTGCCAACAATCACCGGGGACAATAATGAAAGCGCGACGCTTTTTGCAAGTTGATGTTTCATCTAATAATCCTTAATACAGCGTATAAAATTTAATGTATTAAGAATGCACCAAGATCTAAAGCTTAGAAATAGAGACTATGGTCGTAATTTATGATTGTAAAATAGACAACATATAAGCTAGGTAATTTAATAAAGTAATAAAAGCCCAGTTTTTAAAAGAAATAACAAATAGCTCAGTAGTTACAACTGAGCTATTTTTTGTGATAAATCGATATTTTTATTTATCGCCAACTCTTCAAGCACTATGACTCTTTCAACTAAAAAGTCTAACTTTTTTTGCATAGTCACAATCGTATTTTTCTGATTTTTATCTTGTAATAAAAGTGACTTTTCTTTAGCAGTTGTTTTATAAGTAAAGTAATTTTTAATTAGCACTAAAAGTAAAAAAGGCGACAAAAAAATCATTATAATTAAAAATAATTCAAACATTATTATCTCCTTTAAGTGTTTTGTGTTGCTAATTTATAATGTTGAGATGAAAAATATGGACGTTTTTTAAATAGTGTAGAGAGTGTTATTTGGCGTGGTTTACCACGACGTATAAGTAAGTTTACGTAGAGTATGCTTAAAATTATTGCAGTTGCCTTGAACAAATTGCCTTTTAAATCCCCTGCAGCACCACCTGACATGCTAAATATGCCATAAGCCGCATTCATAAATATATGCATCCATAGTGGAAACCAAATACGGTATCCACATTCGCAAAATAACCACGCAAACCAAGTTCCTGCTATTGTTGTAATTGCAACAGCCATCACAGCTGAAATAGCATCATGTCCTTGATAAATATGACCCAAACCAAATATCGTTGAGCTAATTAATGCGGCGGGAATAAACCCCCAACGACAAAAACGAAATAACACGCCGAACAAAGCAGCCCTAAAAATTATTTCTTCAAAAACTCCCGCATATATTGAACCTGTAATTATTCCCGTAATTGAAAGGTTTAGCGCGTTACTTAAATAAGCGTAACCTATCACCATAGGTGTGCAACACACCACCGCTGCGAGTAAATAACGTTGAAAACCTTCAATGTCGACACCTAAAACGTTGTACCAACTCTCATGTTTAAATAATAATGTTGCCACAACTAGTAATGGCCCATAAATAAACAAGTATTTAGCGGGAAATAACAAAAGGGCTGATTGTTGATCAAGATCAGATAGGACACTTACCCAGTTATCCCCCCAGAACTCTTTCATCATGTAATGACAAAATATAAATGTGGTGATTAGTAGCAGTGCTTTAATTGTATGGTTCATACGTACCTTCTTAAGTTACAATTTTAAATTCAACTTAATCATGGCAATCACTAATTATGAAATCGATCAATTAGGGCTAAATTTCATTTTTAGGTGCTAACTACACGTTTTTGGGGTCGTCAACAAGCATTAGGGGTTAACAACAAGGCTTGTTTAATGACATCAACATAAGTTCGCGAAACTGGAATTGTGAAATCAAATGAGTTCATCGACAACTGTAACCCTCCGGCATTCCCTTTACTTACTGCGACTAATTGTAAATTAACCGCATAAGACCGATGACAGCGATATAAAAATGTATTTTGGGGTAATTGTTTTAATAAACCAGTTAACGTTATACGCAGCAATTTATGAGAAACAACATCGTTTTCTATCGTTGCGAGCTCACAGTAATTATCGGCTGACTTAATAAACAATATATCCGATAGCGCAATTGTTAGCTTGTCACCTTTATTATCACCAATGAGTGTTATTAGGCGATGTGGGGGGACGTTATTTTTTTCTATCTCTTCACAAGAACGCTGTTCAGTCTTAACAACCGGTATTATTTCAGTTGTTAAGACCATATGCTTTGCATGACGATTGACAACAAATATGAAACTAATCGGGAATAACCCAACTGCTAATGTATATACAATGAAGAGTATTTGGTTTTGCCAATGCCAAGCCCCTAACATAGCAACAACAAAATATCCGTGGTTAAACAAAGCAGTAATTAAAATATAAAGGCTAGGGGTCACTATTATCCGAAGTTTATTGCTAATATTTAACCTAATTAAAAAGATCTCAATAAAACCCGAAAGCAATAAAGCGCAAAACGTGACTAAGCCGTAACCTGAAAGGCGGAGTAATTTATAAGGTTCAGTATCGTTGGTTGTACCAAAAGGTTGGAATACAAATAGAATAAATAGAGTTACTATCGAAAATAAAATTGCCCTGTATACAACCAACTTTCTTGACGCTAAATCATCTTTAAGCCACAACGTCATATTTTACATACCTTTAAAAAAAAGCTTGCTAATAAAATACCACAAATTCATCGCTAATTACTGGTTTCATTTTCTCAGTAAATATAAAATGATAAGTAATACTAATCAGCTTATATATGAAGTCTATTTAACAATAATACCAATCTGCTTATATATGGGGTCTATTTAACGTTAAGAAAATTACGCTAGAACTAAGCAAAGGTTTTTGTATCTAGTTGTTCTAAATGAAAAATTTTTAACGACGTTGTAGTGCAATTTAATTCATTAAATTGATCAAAGATTTATACAGGTTGGTATAATGCATTTTAGTTTTCTATAGACACAAAAAAGCCCGCTAAATTAGCGGGCTTTTTTGTTATATGGTGGAGAGATAGGGATTTGAACCCTAGATGGGCTATAAACCCATGCCGGTTTTCAAGACCGGTGCATTCGACCACTCTGCCATCTCTCCGATACTGCTAAGTTAAAAGTAAGAGTGTACTAATAACTATTTAAATGAATGATACTTTAATTACCACACATTTATTAAATAAGTGGTGGAGAGATAGGGATTTGAACCCTAGATGGGCTATAAACCCATGCCGGTTTTCAAGACCGGTGCATTCGACCACTCTGCCATCTCTCCGCACGGCCTGCATAATAGGGAAACCCATCCCTTTTGTGAAGCTTTTTTTTAAATTAATTGTTTAAGTGATTAAAAAACAATTGATTTGTCCAAACTTAGAGCAAAGTGTTTTTAATTTAATCGCTAATGAACTTTTATTAAAATATTTGACTCTATTGATCTACAAAGGTTTGCCCAAACATATAAGAGTTGGTAATCTAATTTCAGTTAAATTATCGAAACACACACGTTTCACTTAAAGGAGCTCTACAATGGCGTTTAATCAATCGTACAATACCGCGAAACCGGTAATGTCTACCATTGAAACAAACAAGGTACTTAAAAACACCTACTTTTTATTAGCAATGACACTTGCATTCAGTGCAGTAACTGCTGGTATTTCAATGGCACTACAATTACCTTACTTTATGGGGATTGTGTTTACACTTGTTTCATTTGGCTTATTATTTGTTGTCAATAAAAAAGCAGATACCGCATCTGGTGTATTTTGGGTGTTTGCTTTCACCGGTCTAATGGGCGCAGGCTTAGGTCCATTGCTTAACCATTATGCTGCAATGCCTAATGGTCCAATGCTTATTATGCAAGCACTGGGCTCTACGGCGCTTATCTTTTTTGGCTTATCTGCTTATGCACTTAACACTAAAAAAGATTTCTCATTTATGGGTGGCTTTTTAACTGTTGGCTTAATCGTTGTGATTGTAGCAAGCATTGTTAATATTTTTGTTGGCAGCTCATTGATGTTTATGGTGCTTAATGCGGCAGTTGTATTGATTATGTCTGGTTTGATTTTATTCGATACGAGCCGAATCATCAACGGCGGCGAAACTAACTATATCCGCGCAACAGTGTCTTTATACCTAAGCGTATATAACTTATTTACGTCTTTGCTTGCTCTACTTGGCGCAAGTGATGACTAATTAAATAGTTCTGTTAAAATAGCCCCTCTATTGGGGCTTTTTTATTGGAATTGTTTTGGCACGCTTTGTTCTTTCATTACATACACCACCATCCGATCACGATACCACGCAACGCATAGTTAAATTTGCGAATTCATGTTTAGCGCAAGGCCATACTATAGATGCGATATTTTTATATCAGCAAGGCATTTATCACGCTTCAAATAATTTTGATTTATCCTCAGACGAACTTCAAATAACAGAGCTTTGGCAGCAAATAGCTGATAAAGATATAAACCTGATGCTGTGTGTTACCGCCGCTGAAAAACGCGGATTAGATATTAAAAATACCGGTGTATTTGCAGTCGCAGGGTTAGCTGAATTTGCCATGCTTGCATCTGATGCAGACAAATGGGTGCAATTTAAATGATAAACGTACTAGTAATGAGCCAGTGCAGCCCATTTGATGATTTAAATATTCGTGATGCACTTGATATGACGTTGATATTTGCTGCCGTTGATCAAAATGTAAGTTGGCTATTTAGCGGCCCTGCCGTTTTGGCTTTAAAAAAGCATCAGCAACCGAACAATATTGGCTTAAAAGATTTTTTTAAAAATATAAAAACACTCGAAATCTTCGATGTTGAAAACATTTACGTGTGTGAGAAGTCATTACTTGATTATGGTTTAAGTAAACATGATTTACTCATCGAAGCAAAAGCACTTAACTTTAGCCAACAACAAACATTAATTAAAGCACAGCAACATGTGGTGAACCTATGAGCACCTTACATATTTTTTCAAAGCCACTTAACTATTACTGTGCAAATCAATTAAAAAATTTAATTTTACCAACCGATAGCATTTTGCTGGTTGGTGATGCCTGCTTTGCAAAAAAACAGTTTAGGCAATTTGCAGATACACTGCTAATACTCGAACAAGACGCGCAAGTACGTGCAATAAAATTAGCAGATAACGATAAAGCGATTAGTTATAACGATTTTGTAGCACTCACTTTATCAACTAATCAATCAATTACGTGGTAACTCATGCTTGAATTTAACAACCAACAGATTGAAACCGACACACAAGGCTACTTACTCGACCATACTTTATGGTCAAAGGAGCTTGCACCTGTAATTGCTATCCAAGAAAACATTACACTTAGTGAACAACACTGGGAAGTGATTAATTTTGTGCGTGACTTTTACCTTGAATATAACACTAGCCCCGCAATTAGAATGCTAGTAAAAGCGATGGCAAAAGCCCTCGGTGAAGATAAAGGGAATAGCCTTTATTTATATAAATTATTTCCCAAAGGTCCTGCTAAACAAGCCACAAAAATTGCCGGATTACCAAAACCAGCTAGGTGTATATAATGAGAGCTAAATCAGGTAATAACCAAGCAAGTGAAGCTAAGCCTAAAAGAAACACTGGCCGCACTTATTCACGCAGCGCACTTAACAAAACGCCTTCTGGTAAAAGAGAAATCAAGCCACCAATAGCGTCTAAAGACAGAAAAATTGTCCTGTTTAACAAACCATTTGATGTGCTTTGTCAATTTACAGATGATGCCGATAGGAAAACGCTTGCAGAGTTTATCCCTATTAAAGAAGTATACGCAGCGGGACGGCTCGACAGAGACAGTGAAGGTTTATTGCTTTTAACAAACTGTGGAAAATTACAAAACACCTTAACCGCACCAGATAAAAAAACCAATAAAACCTACTGGGTACAAGTTGAAGGTAAACCCACGAGTGAATCAATAAACGATTTATGCAATGGCGTAGAGCTTAAAGACGGGCTAACACTCCCCGCTAACGTTAAAATAATAGATGAGCCTATAATTTGGGCGCGTAATCCGCCTGTACGTGAACGAAAAGCCATCCCCACTACGTGGCTAAGCATTACCATTAACGAAGGTAAAAACAGGCAAGTCCGCCGTATGACTGCGCATATTGGCCACCCTACTCTTCGCCTCATTCGCTACAGTATTGGCAATTATACGTTGGACGACATTAACTCAGGTGAGTACAAAATAATTAAAGGCGTAGTTGATGCATAAACCGCATGTAACAGTTGCTGCAATAGTAAAAAAGAAAAATGAGTTTTTACTTGTAAAAGAGCGCGATAAATTTACACAGCAAATTTGTTACAATCAACCGGCTGGGCATTTAGAGCTAAACGAAACTCTTGCACAAGCCGCGAGCAGAGAATTACTTGAAGAAACTGGATTAACGTTGTTGCCCCTAGGTTTATTAGGTATTTACAACTTATATGCTGATAACGGCACTCACTATTTACGATTTTGTTTTATATTTGAAATGTGCGATACCCTTAAAATACCTAAACCTATCGACCCGGATATCATCTCTGCTGATTGGTATACCCTAGAACAAATTAAGACACTCCCTCTTAGAAGCCCATTAGTTTTAAAATGCATAGAGGATAGCTTACACAAACAGCCTCTTAACCTAGATACTATCTATAATTAATTAGGCCGTGCTGATTTTTTGAGGTTGAATTTCAGACAAGGCAGCGCCTATGGTGTATGGTTATTCCACATAAATAGGCGATAACGCAGCATAAATGCCAGACATGCGCTGCCCGAAGGGTTCTGCCTAGGGGCAACTTACTCTTTGTTGCTCGGCTTTGACTTATTCTTACAGGGATGTAAGCCATTAGAGTAACGCAAGAGCAGTTACCGAGCCCACTAGGATACAACCTCGCGCCGCGATTAAATCGCCCCTAGGTTGAACAATTTTCAATCCACAAAGATCAACACGCCCTAAAGTTAAAGAAGCATATTTACAAATTTTCAGAGCTAAGTGCAATACAATTTCGTCCCTGTCTTTTTGCATAATAAAGAGCACTGTCGGTTGCTTTTAAAAAGACAAGTTTGTCATCGTTCGTATCCGCTGTGTTAACTCCCATGCTGATTGACAAAAGTCCTGTAAAACTATCTTGGTGTGGTATTGCTAGCTCTTCTATTGCTTTTTGAATCTGCTCAGCAATGAAAAGTGCACCCTTCGTATCCGTTTGCGGCAATAACACAACAAATTCTTCACCACCATACCGCGCTACAAAGTCTTCAGAGCGACTCACCGTCGCTGCAATTTTTTGCGCGACATCACGCAAACAAATATCGCCAGTTACATGCCCGTATCGGTCATTAAATTGTTTAAAATGATCAACATCAATAAAGATCATAGATAGTTTATCGGCACTGCTTTTTAATCGCTCAAACTCATACGCAAACTGCTCATCAAAACGGCGCCTATTTGCTATCTTTGTCAACGAATCAAGAAAAGCCATATCACGTAATATATCTTGTGCTTTTAAACGTTCAGTGGCATCGTAAAATACCGCAATAAATTCATCACCATTATCAATACCCGACACTTCCATTACTAACTCGCTACCATTACTGCAACGAACACGATAGTCATTTGCAGGAATATCATTGTTATTTTCCTTCGCAAACTGCAAAGAATTTTTCCATAATGCTTTGGCTGATTTTCTATACTCGGGATCTGGAAAGGCTTTTTCCCACCAAACAGCTAAATTAGGCACTTCATCTAATGTGTAACCAAAGATATCAACAAAGCGCTGATTTACTTTTAATAGATCACCAGTTCGGGCACACACATTACAAATTGGCATTGGCAGCACCGTAAATAACTTAGCGTAATGGCTTAGCTCATGTTTGCGCATCGGATGCTGTGTACTTGATGATACAAAACACGCAGGGATATCAGTTATGTTTGATGTAAGTTTGGTGTCCATTTCTAGCGTGAAGTACCATTCAAGCCACCAACGCTCTACACATTCAAGTACTGATTTTTTTGAGTGTTCAGTGCAAGAAATTGAGCGTTTGATTAAGCTAAACACCTCATTTATAGGGTTTGGTTCTTGATAAAAAGAAGGACTTTTAAACTTAATAAGTTCGTAAAAAAGACGATAAGCCGATTGCTTAAATTCACTTGAGGGGTTATTTAGTAACTCACTAATAGGCTGATTAGATTGGCAAGTGTAATATTCAACTAACGATTTAATTTTATTTATTTGTTCAACGTAGTTCATATATTCATTCCATTGATTATATTGCCCAGCACCCTAAATCGATATAACAAGGTTATATCCTAGGGCGTGTTGACCTTTGTAGATTGAAACTTGTTCAATCTAGGGACGATTTAATCGCTGCGCGAGGTTTGTAACCTAGTGGGCTAAGTAAAAACCGAGCAACAAAGAGTTAATCGTCCCTAGAAAGAACCCAAAGGGCAGCGCATGTTTGGCATTTATGCTGCGTTATCGCCTATTTATGGGGGATAACCACACACCATAGGCTCTGCCTTGCCCAAATACCAAACAGTCTGCTGCAAAATCAATCACGAAAGGTCAACACGCCCTCGTGCTGGCGCAGTTTATATTTACTGCCGAATATTTGAAAGAAAATAATACTAAATCACTGAAAAAATATAACAAAATTCACTCATACTCATAACATAGTTAGCAATATAAAAACCTAATTAAAACAAAAGGATTGTTTTTTATACTTTCTAAGTTTCTTTTTCTATTTGTTATATAAATAAAATAGTGACTAATTCCTTCCTTTGCCCCTTTACTCTCTTTAAGGACAAACAAAATACATGCTATAATCGCGGCCTTTCCAAGTTAACAGCAATCTGTATAAGCGAAATTATTCATGAGCGAAAATAGTCACATTAAAGTCATTGTTGGCATGTCCGGCGGTGTTGATTCTTCTGTATCTGCATATTTATTACAACAACAGGGCTACCAAGTAGAAGGCCTGTTTATGAAGAACTGGGAAGAAGACGACAATGATGAATACTGTGCTGCCGCTGATGATTTAAAAGATGCACAAGCCGTATGCGATAAATTAGGCATTGAGCTTCACACTGTTAACTTTGCAGCAGAATACTGGGACAACGTATTTGAGTACTTTTTAGCAGAGTACAAAGCCGGTCGTACACCTAACCCTGATATAATGTGTAATAAAGAAATTAAATTTAAAGCCTTTTTAGAATTTGCGGCTCAAGCTCTTGGCGCTGACTATATTGCAACCGGTCACTATGTTCGCCGTGAGCTTCGCGATGACAAATACGTCATGTGTCGCGGACTTGATAACAATAAAGATCAAAGCTACTTCTTATATACCCTAAGCCATGAACATATTGGCCAAACGTTATTCCCAGTAGGCGATATCGAAAAACCAGAAGTACGCCGCATAGCAGAAGAACAAGACCTAATCACTCACGATAAAAAAGACAGTACAGGTATCTGCTTTATTGGTGAGCGTAAATTTAAAGACTTTTTACAAAAGTTCTTACCAGCACAACCTGGCGTTATCGAAGACACTGACGGTAACAACGTAGGCGAGCACGAAGGCTTAATGTACCACACACTTGGACAACGCAAAGGCTTGTTAATTGGTGGTATGAAAGAAGGCTCTGGTGAACCTTGGTATGTAGTTGATAAAGATCTTGAGCGAAATGTACTTATTGTGGGCCAAGGTAAAGATCACCCTCGCCTGTACAGCAACGGCCTTAACGCAAACCAATTACATTGGGTCGACCGCGTTGGTCCTAAAGGTACTACTCGTTGTACTGTTAAAACACGTTACCGCCAAGAAGATTTAAGCTGTACACTACTTGTCGGCGAAGACGGCATGGCACGCGTATTATTCGACGAGCCACAAAAAGCAGTGACTCCAGGTCAATCTGCCGTATTTTATGCAGAAGATGTGTGTTTAGGTGGTGGTATTATTGATTCGGTGATTAAGTAATGAATGAACACCAAGTCATGGCCCTTGCCGCCATGTGCCAAGTAGCTAAACAAGTTCAAAAAATTGCCCAGTACGGCAGCAATAACGAACACGATTTAGAAATATTACTAGCCAGTATTATTCAAACATCACCTGCATCGCCAGAAGATGTTTATCAAGGTACTGACAACTTACGTGATGGCTATAAAACATTAATGGCACAGCTAACAGCGGGTGCTCAAAAAGATGTTGAAATAGTCAAATACGTGGGTGGTTTAATGCAGCTTGAGCGAGCACTGAGTGCAAACGACAAAAGCTTAAACGAATTAGGTAAACGCATTGATGATATTCATCGTCGTTTAGACCACTTTGCTATTACCGACGAGAGCGTTGTTGCCGGTTTAGCAGATATATACTCGTCGGTGCTGAGCCCCCTTGGGCACCGAATACAGGTTTATGGTAAACCCGAGTTATTAAAACAGCAACTCACTCAAAATAAAATCCGTGCATTATTATTAGCCGGCATTAGAAGTGCAGTATTATGGCGACAAATGGGCGGTAAACGCCGTCACTTTTTCTTTGCAAAAAGAAAAATACTCGCTATTGCTAAAACAAAAATTTAACTATCGTTCAAACTAAAATTTAGGAGTTATTATGGAGCTTTCAGCGTTAACGGCTATCTCTCCAGTGGATGGTCGCTACGGCAGCAAAACCACTGAACTGCGCAGTATTTTCAGCGAATTTGGCTTAATCAAATACCGCGTAACCGTTGAAGTGCGTTGGTTGCAAGCGTTAGCTGCGGCAAGCGATATTAAAGAAGTACCTGCATTTAGCGAACAAGCTAATGCACTACTAAACGCCATTGTAGATAACTTCAGTGAAGCTGATGCACAGCGCGTTAAAGACATTGAACGTACTACAAATCACGATGTTAAAGCGGTTGAATACCTACTAAAAGAAAAAGTAGCCGATAACAGTGAACTTCATGCAATCAACGAATTTATTCACTTTGCTTGTACCTCAGAAGATATTAATAACCTATCTCATGGTTTAATGCTTAGCGAAGCGCGCAACAATGTTTTACTTCCTTATTGCGATGAACTTTTAAGCGCAATTAAAGAAAAAGCGATTGAGTACAAATCTATCCCAATGATGACGCGAACGCATGGACAACCGGCTACACCGTCAACTATGGGTAAAGAGTTTGCAAACGTATACATGCGTTTAAAACGCCAACGTGACCAAATTGCACAAGTGGAAATGCTAGGTAAAGTTAATGGCGCTGTAGGTAACTACAACGCTCACCTTAGCGCATACCCAGACTACGACTGGCATACACACGCTGATAAATTTGTATCAAGTTTAGGTTTAACACTAAACCCATTTACGACACAAATTGAACCGCACGATTATATTGCAGAGTTGTTTGATGCAATCGCTCGTTTTAACACTATATTGCTCGATTTTGACCGTGATATGTGGGGTTACATTGCCCTTAATCACTTTAAGCAAAAAACAATTGCTGGCGAAATTGGCTCATCAACAATGCCGCATAAAGTTAATCCGATTGATTTTGAAAACTCAGAAGGTAACTTAGGATTAGCAAACGCTATTTTTGCACACCTTGCACAAAAATTACCCGTTTCTCGCTGGCAGCGTGACCTTACCGATTCAACGGTATTACGTAATTTAGGTGTAGGTATGGGCTATGCACTTATTGCATACCAATCAACACTTAAAGGTGTAAGTAAACTTGAAGTAAATGAGCAACGTTTAGCTGACGAGCTTGATCAAAACTGGGAATTACTCGCAGAGCCAATTCAAACAGTTATGCGTAAATACGGCATTGAAAAGCCGTACGAAAAACTTAAAGATTTAACGCGCGGTAAACGAGTTAACAAAGAAATAATGGCTGACTTCATCGATGGTTTAGACCTTCCTGAAGATGCAAAAATAGCAATGAAAAAATTAACACCGGCTAACTATATTGGTCGTGCTGTTGAGTTTATTGATGATTTAGTTTAATAGCTAATCAGTATAAAAAAGCGAAAGGTTTTCTTTCGCTTTTTTGATCCTATCGTTTAGCCCTCTAAAAAACGCACAACACTAAATGGAGTCAAATCCAAGCTAGTTGGCTGACCTTTCACTAGCTCAGTTATTAATTTTCCAGTAATAGCCGAAGTTAAAATACCCGTTCTAAAATGTCCACATGCATTTAAATACCCTTCAATTCCAGGCACTTCACCTAAAATGGGTAGCTCATCTGGCGTACCAGGGCGTAACCCTGCCCAACAACGTTTAATATTACTTTCTTTTAAGATAGGTAAACATTTCATTGCTCCTTGTGAAAGCTCCGTTATCTTATCTAGTGTATTCGTCGTATCAAACCCCTTCTCTTCGGTCGTTGAACCGATCAATATCTCGCCATTGTCTTTTTGCGCAATATAACAATCACTGGTACTGATACAGCCATTAAGAATCTTAGGCATACGTTCAGACAACACAATTTGTCCTTTAACAGGATAAACAGGCATATTGTATCCAGTGGCTTTATGAAATAATTCATCAGCCCAAGCACCAGCTGCATTGATCAAAGTATCACATTGAAAACTACCCAATGTTGTTTCAACTCCCATAACTCGACTTCCTTCTCGAATCACAGATGTTACTTCTGTATTGAGTACTAGCTCAACACCGTTTTGACGTGCGCTTTCCGTATATGCATCAACCAAGCGGTAAGGATTTACTTGATGATCACAAATAAAATCGATGGCACCAATAGCATCAGGTGTTATATAAGGCTCTTCTTCTTTTAACTGTTCAGCATCTAACCACCTAATTTGATCTGCCAGATGAGGAATACCGCTGGTGATCTGATCAGCATAAATTCTGTCATCTTCGTTATACATGATAAATTTCAAGCCTGTGCGTTCAAATTTAAAATCAACGCCATGACGATCTAACATTTCTTGATGCAGAGCGGGATACATATCATTTGATGTTAATGCAAACTCAAAAAAACAATCAGGTAACTGATGAGGTCGCATGACAGGAATTTCTTTACCATTAGCTTCACTTTGCAACTTAGATAACGTTTTAAAGAATATAACGCCGCATCCAAGTCCAACTGACTCACCAATTGCCCATAGGCCACCAGCAGATGCTCGCGAAGCATTGCCGGGTTTCTTAATATCAATCAGAGCAATTTTTAAATCTGTATCTCGGCTTAAAAAATAAGCGCATGCAGCACCAATAACGCCGCCACCGGCAATTACAATATCAAATTTTTTCATATGTGTTCTTCCAACATAGCAAAAGGAATTGGATCAAGTGGAAAGCGAGGTTTTATCACGTCAACATTTTCTGTATAGCCAGCTTGGTGTAGCCTATCTATTGCATAACTAGAGCAGGTTTTACCTTGGCAATCTCCCATACCAATCCGAGTCCGCATCTTCAAACTTGTTATATCTTTTACTCCTTGAGCAATAGCAATATCAATTTGTCCACGTGTAGTTTGTTCACAACGACAAACAATAGTGTCAACCTCAGCTAAATCCATCAAGCCAACTTGCCTTGTTGAGAAACGATCAAATCCATATCGAAAACGTTTGATGCGATCTAGCTTTTTAATTATTTTACTTGCTAGTTGAGTCGCTTGTTCAGCTGTTAACTTACCACGATTTTGTGCAATCCGGATCGCAGCAATTTGACCTTCACAAATAGCCGCATCAGCGCCAAGTAAACCACTGCTATCCCCTGCGACATACACGTTATTAATGCTACTGTGCTGCCACTTATCTAGCTCGGGAACATTGCCACTAACATTACTGTAGCTATGCTCAACACCCAGTAACATAGCTAACTGGCTACGCGCTACAAAACCATAGCCAACGCCAATAGAATCAACATCAATAGTTTTAGATTTGTGGGTATCTGCTTGCCATTGTTCATTATAAGGAGCAACAATAAGTTGATTTAATTTTTGCTTCCCTTTCGCCTTAACCACACCCCACCCATAATGAAATGGTATATTTTGTTTTTTCAAATAACCCATCATACCCAAACCTGATAGCGTCAGCTTTGGTTTGTTTAATAGAGCAACGGCTTCTTTAGCCAGTTTACTAAATTGACTGGCCTCATAAACACCAACCACCTCAACACCTGATTTATGTAACTGACAAGCAACAAGCGGTAGTAAAGGTCCAGTACCAACAAGTGCCATACGACTACCAGGTTTTACTAAACCACTTTTAATTTGTAATTGTACGCCTCCCATCAACATCACGCCTGGCAACTCCCAACCTCCAAAAGGGATACTTCTTTCATGGCAACCCGTTGCTAATATCAGCTCTTGATAAGCAATAATATCGAGTGCATCATCCTTATTTAACAATAACTTACTGTTAGCTTCAGGCCCTAATACTCGCGTGTCTAATTTTAATTTAATATTAGCATGCTGACTTTCATAACGCGTTTGTAAAGCCGACATAGCTCTTTTTAAATTATCATCTAGATGGGGTAAAGAAAGTGTATTACGTAAAGGACCACGATAGATAACCCCTCCTATTTTTGAAGCCTCTTCGATTATCTCACTTTTAATGCCAAATTTTCCTAATTGAGCAGCCGCAGCGGTACCTGCAGGACCGCCGCCAACAATAACAACTGGGTATGATAAATTACTCATTTTATCCCCTCCTCTAAAAATCGATTTGTTAATGTTTCAACTACCATATTAGGCTGTACTATTGTCTGACATGCTCTTTTCTTAAAGCGTTGATTAACTTTAACATGACAGCAATGACATACTCCCATACCACAATAAGCACCAGATATAACTCGATGATCATTGGCCATTAATTCGGTGTGTTCTGTTGCTAGCAGCACTGATAAAATAGTTTCACCTCCACTCACTTCAACCGCTTTTTGATTAACTATAATTTCAAAAGAAGGGGTTGTAATTGGTGTAATATCCTTTGTCCGTTTTAAGCATTCCATAATTTGCCTTGATATAATTAATGTGTGGATTAAATTACTTGGGGTGTGCAGGGTAAATATAAATAAAGTGAGTGACAAATATAAATAACAAATACTTAACTTTTGTGAACATTTATTGATCTAGATCTAGATTTTAAATTCTCTCCAGTAATATTTAATCAAAAGCATAATACCGTTGGATAATTTTTGTGATTAAATGATTGAACTATGGTAACTCTGGTTTTAAGCTGAATAGCTTTGTTTTATTTGATATATTAGTGCGAATATAGCGTGACTAAGTTAAATTTAACTTTCTCTTATTTAAACGTACCACTTTTTTTTGAGTAAAAAGTATGTATCAATTAGTAATTAACAACTTATCTGAACAAGAATTTCTGAATGATTTTTGGCAAAAAAAACCACTTTTAATCAAACAAGGGTTTAGTCATTTTCAAGACCCGCTTGATGCTAATGAACTTGCCGGTTTAGCTATGGAAGAAAGTATAGAATCACGTATTATCACAAATAATAAAAATGACTGGCAAACGCATCAAGGTCCATTTGAAGACTTTGAACAACTAACAGACACACATTCAACTTTACTTGTACAAGCGGTTGATCACTGGCATCCAGATGCTGCACAACTGCTCGAACCATTTAGGTTTATTCCTAATTGGCGCATCGATGATTTAATGATCAGCTATTCAACACCTAGCGGTGGCGTTGGTCCGCATTTAGATCAGTACGATGTCTTTATTATTCAAGGTGAAGGTAAGCGCCATTGGCGCGTAGGTTTACCCGATCCTACACTTAAGCAGTTCGCTCAAAACAAAAAGCTACTGCAAGTAGAAGCTTTTGAAGCGGTCATTGACTGCATTTTAGAGCCTGGCGACATTTTATATATTCCACCAGGCTGCCCTCACGAAGGTTACGCAGTAGAAAATGCCTTAAATTATTCAGTTGGTTTTAGAGCGCCTAATCAACAAGATTTACTTTCAAGTTTTGCCGATCATATTATTGATACCGAAAGCGGCCAAAAACGCTATACCGATCACAATCTAGCACTGAGGAAGTCAAAAGGTGAACTTACAAACCTTGAGGTTGATAAAGTTAAAACGCTCATGGCTTCACTGCTAGAAAACGATAAGTTATTTAAACAATGGTTGGGCTCAACACTTAGCCAACCTAAACATGAAATGGATTTAGCGCCGATAGAACCACCATTTACATCAGAGCAAATAAGCGATGATTTAAGTGATGAAGAAGCTGTGTTTGAGCGCTTAGGTGGCACGCGTGCTATTTATCAACTATTAGATGATGAATTACTACTAAGTGTCAATGGTGAAAATTACGCCATGCCATTAACTGACTTAGCAGCGGTAGAACTACTTACCGATAACACTGAGTTTAAAAGTTCAGCATTAAATTTAACAAACCCAAGCCTAGTTTTTATGCAAACATTTACTATACTGGTTAATGAAGGAGTTTTGTTTAATATCGAACAGGGTTAATTGCTCTAATAGGAGTTTGCTATGGGCTATCAAGTTAACGAAGTAGATTGGAACATACATAAGAATTTGTTACAGCATATAAGGGAACGCGTTTTTGTGTACGAGTTACATATCCCCAAAAAAGTAGAATTCGATAGCCTAGACCAAATTGCTCAACATGTACTTGTGACCGACGAATATGACAGAGGTATAGCAACTGGAAGGTTATGTAGCGATGGTCTTATTAGCCGTATAGCTGTACTTCCTGAGCACCGTAACCGAGATGTATACCAGTCGCTTCTAAATTTTATTGTTAAAATTGCTGAACACCAAAATATACATACTATTTGTATTAATTGCATTTTAAACGAGGTACCACTTTTTAACCAAAATGGTTTTATAAAGCAAGGTAATGTATTTATGGAAGCAGGTATACCGAGGCTGAGAATGCAATGCGATGTATCAAATTTTGTAACAAAACCATTTACGCTCGTTCATTAAAAGGCAATTTAATTGCCTTTTAATGAACTACTCAGGGGCGCAAGGATAGAAAGTTGGTGTTTAAAATTTATTTATTATCTAACTTTACGATGACTTTTGCTCATTAGCCCAAAGCTGCTCTTTTTCATATATCTCATATAAACCATGTGCACGGTTTATCAGTAGATTAGCAAAATCAATTTGCGTTTTATCGCGTGTGCCGACACTCATTATTTGATCTGCTTTTAATTGCCATTGCATTGAAAAATAACGCATAGCATCTCGCGCATTATTTGCAACACTCACTTCAGCATGATCTGTTGGTAAACGCCCTGTAACTACCCAATATGCTTTACCGTTTTGTGCTTTAAACTTCCACAATGCGCACAAAGGGGCTAAGAAGCGACTATCTTTATCAACTACAGATTTCGGCATAATGCCTTTTTCTGCTAAATGCTTTTGCGCGCTTTGAAAACATTCACGTTGCCAAACCACACGTTGTTGATCTGTAAAAGCTTGCTCTTCATTTGTTAACTGTTTTTTTTCTTGTTGTTGCATTTTTAATAACCTTAACTTCTTTTTTTATACTCTAAGGGCTTAGCATTTAAGGTGCAAGCATAAAAAACGCAATTTGCACCACTGACCCTACTGTTTGCTGTATTTTCAACCAAGCTACTATTTTATATTGTGATCAAACGATCCTACATCACCGGGAAACACCACTGGCGACTCAATCCCTTGTTTATTTACAGACGCAACTCCAAAGTAATAATTATCAATCACTACGTTTTTAAGTGTGTACTTTGAAACCTTGCCAACATATTTACTAAACTGCCATTGCGGCTCGCTGGTATAACGCCAATAAATTTTATAACCGGCAATATTTTCATCACTGGTTTCTTGCCAAGAAAATGACGTATTCGCTGTCACGGCTCCCTTTATTTCAACCTCTTTTGGCGGTGCAGGTGCCCATGCCATTGAGGCCATAGCAACAGCATTGAGTGATGTTAACTTTGCGGTGTAATCAAAATCAACGCCTTCAATTGTATCGCCATACTCAATACCATCTTCAGTTCGCAAATCTTGATGCTGACGGTCGTAGTGTTCGTTAGTTTCCATAATACGCACCGCCGCAAACCCTGCATCGTTAAATGGACGATGATGCCCACCACGGCCAAATCTATCTAATCGATAAACGAGTATCGTGTTTAAATTTGGGATGTATTTATCAGCAATAGTATCTATGTAGCGCGCTAGATTACGACTCGCAGAATCAACTTCCCCCCCCGTAAAACGGCGAGTGTTAGCTTGCTTTTTAGTTTCTACAACACGTGTTCCTTCAGAGAATATACGGGCCGTCGTGTTATCGGTTACGCCATTAATACCGGTAATATTACCAATCATATCGTTGTTTAAAACGCCATGAACTTGCCAGTTATGCTTTTGTGCATAAGCCGTTAATATTTTACCGCCAAACAAACCTTGCTCTTCGCCCGAAAGTGCTGCGTAAACTACCGAACCATTAAATTTGTACTTACTTAAAACACGAGCCGCTTCTATAACGCCCGCTACACCAGAAGCGTTATCGTTAGCACCAGGCGAGTCACTGGTAAAATCCATAACGTTACTAACACGTGAATCTATGTCTCCCGACATCATCACCATACGGTTTGGCTCGCTAATACCGCGTTGAATAGCGACTATGTTTACAACTTCAACAGGATTCGGAATGCGTTTTTCACCCGAAATAGTATCTTTTACTTCAATAACTTCAAGACAACCGCCACATTGTGCTGATATTTTTTCAAATTCTTTTTTTATCCAACGTCTAGCCGCACCAATACCTCGAGTATCAGATTTAGTATCTGAAAGTGTATGACGAGTACCAAAATTCACCAGTGTTTGAATATCATGACCAATGCGACTAGCAGATACGTTGTTTGCTATATCATGAAGCTTTTGTTGATCCTCAAATTTAAGCTCTGACGCATTTACCATCAGACTAAAAGAACATACAACAGCTAACGTGCTGTGCTGCAAAATTTTACTCGTAATTTTAATACCTGTGCTAAGCATAAATATGACTCCGAATTATTTGAGCATACACCATCACTCAAGCACGTTTGTACTTCAATACATTTGAGATAAATGTGAACATAGCTACGCTAAGGTGCAGGATTGAGAGTGTCTTAATGTATTTAGTACACTAAAAAACGATAAAGTGATGCTGATGTAGTTACTGAGGATATGATCAAGGTATAACCTGAACTTAGGATAATAAATCTATCTCGAGCAGCCATTTTCAGCGCTAACTGCGTTGAATTTACTTGCAATAGACCCGCTATTGACGCGTAAATTCGCCTTGTTTTCACTGAAAATCTCTGACTAGAGAAAATAAATTTAAATATCACCATGATTCAATACGTTAGTAAATCTCTTAACTAGGGCCTTATATGGACTCTCCGTCAATGTCAAAAAGAAAAAGTTAAAATAAATTTAGATGCTAGCTTATATACGGGCTCAAATTGAGGGGCTACCTCTGGCCTCTTATGTATTCGCACCTTCATGACTTTTCTGTTGAGCAGTTTATGAAACTTCAGGCCCTAACAGTCTATTGAAGGTTGGTCTTACCTATTTTAAGCGCTCTTATTGACAAATTTTAAGCCGCAAGTAATTGTGGCTGGTATTCTTTATCATGCTTTTGCATTGCAAAAGCCGTTCTTATCGTTTTATTCGCTAAAGCAATGGCTGCTACTTTCTTTCCTCGACGCGCGGTTAATGCTTTCAACCATACATCTTTTTCACTGCGACTTTCTCTTTTTTCTAGTTGGGAAACAACCGCTAATGCACCTTTAAACAAAGCACTTCGCAGCTTCTTATTTCCTATCACTTTAGATATCGCGCCTATTTTTTCTTTACCCCCACTGCTATGTTGTACTGGTGTTAGACCAAAACATGCGGCGGCTTCTCGACCACTTTTGAAATGTGTTGCATTACCTAGCGCTATTTTTATCAAAATTGCACAGACTGGACCGACTCCCTCTAAGGCTTGTAAGCGGTTACATGTTTTATCTTCTTTAATTATTTCATGCAATTGTTTTTCAATCAGCTTTGCTTCTTCAATTGTCTCCTTAAAGCGTTTAAAAAGGAGGTGAATTGAAAAACGAAATGAGGCTGTTAAACTATTTTCTGCCTCTTCTAGTATCTCAGGTATAGCGTGAATTAACGGGGTATCGCCTTGAGCTATTGGATACCCTAACTCCAAAAGTAAGCCTCTGAGTTGATTACTTAAACTTACTTTTTGTTTGACCAATAAATCACGCATACATTCAATGCCTTGCAGGCATTGCTCATGGGCTGAAAGTAAACGACTTCCTTTAATATGAGGCAGGCGAGCCGCAACAGAAATAGCCAGCGCATCATTCGCATCTGTCTTTTGCCCTTGACGGAATGCTTTTACCTGTCGTGCATTAATCGCTTTTACTTGATGACCAGCCTGTTTCGCAAAGCGTGCCCAATAATGTGTTCCGCCACACGATCCCATAGCAACTAAAGATTGCTTCTCTTTAATTAACAATTCTTTAAGTTTAGCTCTCGTGATTGCTTTGTTATAAATAACATGTCCATTCTTATCTGTTTTACAAACCTGAAATAAATTTTTTGCTAAATCAATTGTGATTACATTACAATCAAACATGTATGGGCTCCTTGGTAAAAGTTTTATCGCTTATTACGTTACTCCTGAGGGAAGTGGGAGTCCATACATCTGTTGACCTTTCAGGATTAAAATGTGTTCAATCTAGGGGCGATTTAATCGCGGCGTGAGGTTTGTAACCTAGTGGGCTAAATCAAAACCGAGCAACAAAGAGTTAATCGCCCCTAGGCAGAACCCAAGGACAGCGCATGTTTGGCATTTATGCTGCGTTATCGCCTATTTATGGGGAATACCACATGACATAGGCTCTGCCTTGCCTAAATACCAAACAGTCTGCTGCAAATTCAACCTCGAAAGATAAACAGGCCGTAGAGCTCAGGTTAGGTAAAAATTAAGTGAAAACCTCACCCTATTCATGGCACACTACTGAGCGAGTTTAATCTACTACATACTGTTATGCGCCAATTAAAAATCGATACCACATCAAGTAATCTAACCTATCATGTCGAAAATGAATTTGGTTCAACTTGCGTTTATCAAAATAATGAACATCTATGGCTCACGCTTAACAACAACCCACAGTCTGACGTAATTATTCAAGGTGTAATGAATAAAGTGAGCCCTGAAAAAGTATGTGTGGCTATATATCAAAGCATGCTGTTATTTTTATTAATACCGATTAATAACCTGCGTATTCTAAATTTAGGGCTAGGCACAGCTGGGTTAGAACGTACACTCAAACATATTGAGTCTAATACTCCTTACTTAAGCCCCATTAATCTGTTTGAAAGTGTAGAAATAAACCCAGCAATAGTGAGCATTGCAAAGCAGTTTTTTCAATTACCCAACGATCACACTGTTCATTTACAATGTGCTGAGCAGTTTATAAGTCTATGCAATCAAAAATACGACATTATCTATATTGATATTTTTAGTGGAGAGTACCACCAAACGTTTATTCAAAGTCATTCATTTTGGCAATCAATTAATCGCTGTATAGATGAAAATGGCCAAGCAGTGATTAATTTAAACCCTCAAACAGGCCAAGATTTAAAAAATATTTTAGTTTTACTGCGTCAGTATTTTGAGTGCATCGCACTCATCGAATTTAATGAATACAGCAATATTGTACTAATACTTAGCCACAAGTCGTTGAAGTATATTAGTATTGAAGCCATACACGCATCAAAAGTAATGCAAGTCATTGCTCCAAAACTACATAACGCAATAAATACTATATATCATATAGAAATAGAGTAACGACTAGCGACCAGGTTCAAATGTATCGTAACAAGGTAAGCTCGTTTCTAGTTGCTCCCAATTTGCCTTAGAAGTTACAAAATTATGAGATAAAGGCTTTTCAGTAATCGCTGAATCTATTAGACCCAAACGAATTCTATATCGACTTTTGTCATCTGCATTAGCACTATAAATTGGTGAACCGCAACATTTACAAAAATAACGCGTACGCCCTGCTTTAAAAGAATATTCGCTTAGTAAATTACTGCCTGTTGAAATTGTAAATTCGTTGGCATTTATAAAGCCGTTAGTCGCAAAAGCAGTACCGCTGTTTTTTCTGCAAAGTGAACAGTGACAATGGATAATACTCGTAATAGGGCCCGTTAGCTCTACTGTAATTTCACCACATAAACATGAACCTGTGTACATATCACCTCCTTATAATTAAGCCAATTTTGAATAATGAGTCTATCTCAGCAGCTATTTTCAATGCTAACTGCCTTAATGTCTATTTCTGGGAAGTAAACACTCGCTAATATTCGCCTATTTTAGATCTGCTATCAAATTTAATATCTTTTCGATACTCAAATAAGGATGATGGTAATATCTGTATTATTTGGCTGCACGCTTATCTTAATATTAAGCCTTTACAAGGCTGCATTTTAAAATACTTAAATGCTATGATACTCACCATTATTTGCCATTTAAGTTTTTAAAATGTATCGATTATTTGAAAAAATGACCAAAGCATTTCCTGAGCACCAACCTACTCAGCCGCCTTCTACTTTATTTGCTTTTTGTCGTCACTACACCAAAGGAATGGAACTATCGCTGGTGCTGATGTCAATAAGCGCCGCCATGCTCGCTATCCTAGAGGTGTCTTTATTTAGCTACATGGGGCAACTAGTTGATTGGTTAACGGCCTACACACCCGAGACTTTGTTTGTCGAACAAAAGTCAGAACTTGTTAAAATGGCTGTAATGCTATTAGTTGTGCTGCCTGTCGTTGTATTTTTTCATTCCGCTATTTTGCACCAAGCCTTGTTAGGTAATTACCCTATGTCGATACGCTGGTTAGCGCATCGTTATTTACTGCGTCAAAGCGTGAGTTTTTATCAAAATGAATTTGCTGGACGAATAGCCACTAAAGTACTGCAAACCTCTTTAGCCGTTCGCGAAACAGTGACTAAACTACTAGATGTACTAATGTACATCGTGGTTTATTTTGGCTCGATGGTATTTTTAGTTGCCGAAGCTGATTGGCGCTTAATGATCCCTTTACTGGTTTGGTTGGCTTTATACATTTGCGTGCAGCTATATTTTGTTCCGCGCCTTAAAAAAATTGCTAGCTCACAAGCCGATGCTCGTTCAGAAATGACGGGGCGTATTGTTGATAGCTACACCAATATTTCTACGATCAAATTGTTTTCGTATACCCAGCGAGAAGAGCAATACGCAAAACAAAGCATGGATGTGTTTTTGCAGCCTGTGTACAAACAAATGCGCTTGGTAACTAGCTTGAACTTCGTTATTCAAACCCTAAATTACCTATTAGTATTCTCAGTTGCTGCTGTATCACTTTATTTATGGTCGCTTAGCGCAATTAGCGCGGGGGCAATTGCGGTTGCAGTAAGTCTAGCGCTTCGATTAAACGGCATGGCGCAATGGATCATGTGGGAAATAAGCAGTCTGTTTGAAAACATTGGCACCGTAGCCGATGGTATGAAAACACTCTCAAACCCTATCGAAGTGGCCGACAAACCAAACGCCAATACACTGAACGTAAGCCAAGGGGCAATTGAGTTTAATAACGTACACTTTAATTACGGTAAAGCCGCAAACGAGACTACTCGCAGCCCCGTTATGAACGGGCTAAATTTAACGATTAAACCCGGCGAAAAAATTGGATTGGTGGGTCGCTCTGGCGCAGGTAAATCAACGCTTGTTAACTTATTATTGCGTTTTTATGATACCGACTCTGGCAGCATAAAAATTGATGGTCAAAATATCACAGACGTAAGCCAAGAAAGTCTTCGCCGTTATATCGCCATGGTCACGCAAGACACTTCCCTGCTGCACCGTTCAGTAAAAGATAACATTTTGTATGGACGTCCCGATGCAACGCAAGCTGAGATGATAAACGCTACCAAGCAAGCTAAAGCACTCGAGTTTATAAACGACTTGGTTGATAGTAAAGATAATAAAGGGTTTGATGCACAAGTAGGCGAACGCGGTGTCACCCTATCGGGCGGCCAACGTCAACGTATTGCTATTGCCCGCGTATTACTTAAAAACGCACCTATACTCATACTTGATGAAGCCACCAGCGCACTCGACTCAGAAGTAGAAGCAGCAATTCAAGCAAGCCTTGATGACTTAATGACAGGTAAAACAGTAATCGCTATAGCACACAGGTTATCAACCATTGCACAAATGGATAGATTAATTGTACTTGATGACGGCGGCGTAGTTGAGCAAGGTACTCATGAAGAGCTCATTGCTAAAGGTGGCATTTACGCAGCCCTTTGGACGCACCAAACAGGCGGGTTTATAGGTATAGATTAATTATACCAATTTTATTAAAAACATGATCATTCTAGCGTATTAAATAACTCACTCACTACGTTAAAATTATTTATATAGAACAACTATGTATCATAATTTTAGCCTTGTTATTGCGCTATTTTCTTATCGCTATAATAGATCACTAATTTAATGCAATTGGTATTAATCTGTGAGTTACTGAATTTAACTGTAACAAAACAAGCGAAGGTGCCTTTTAAGGTCTTCGCTTTTTTTGTTGTTAATATTTTAAAAACGAAACAAAAATAGCTCCTAATTATTCATTTATCAAAGTGTTAATAAAGTGGTTAATTGTACCTTTTTAAACATAAAACACGGACATTTTCTTGATTAATTTTAGTCGATTATATACCATCCCTGCCTTATAATAATTTATGGATAGTGAGCCTCTTTATGGAAAAAATACTTCCTCTACTTTTCCTTTGCGCGTCTTCACAGTGTTTTGCTGACACCGTTTATATCGGTGTAGATTACGTTTTACCTGAAATCACGATTGCCAGCGAAGATGCAAAACCCAAAGCAACCGCACTACGTTTAGGTGTTAGTAACAACAACATGGCTTTTGAAGCCCAATATTTAGCTGCTAATGACACTGATAATATTTATAGTATTGAGTTTGATATAGAGAAAAGCGCCGCGCTATTTTTTGTTATGCAATCAGATGTTGTAAATGGTTTTGGCTTAGATGTTTCTTTGGGGTATGCAATAACAGATATTGTAACTGCGGGTCCTGAAATGACAATTAGTGACAACTTTCAATATAAAGGTTTTGCGTGGGGACTGGCGGTACATCAAGATATTCCTTACATAGACAACACCCAAATCAGATTGGGTTATCAATCTTTATACAACAAAGATGATATTAAAATTACAGCTATCTCTCTTGGTTTTACATACCAATTTTAGTCATTAATTTATTATACAAAGGTATTTTTCCAAAATGACAAAAATAAACACTTTCCCGAAATTATCCGTTGTTGCAATTTTATTAACAAGCATTATTGGTTGTGGCTCAGATGACAAATCCGACGACCTTGTCAAAGCTGTTACCCTCGAAAAGCTTCGCAGTGAAGGAACTATTATAGAATCAGTCACTATTGAAAATGCTCAAACACGCTTAAGAGTGGGCGATAAACATCAACTTAGCGCAACAGGTATTGATAGCAAAGGTAAAAAAAGAGATGTCACTAAAGAATTAACTTGGAGCTCAAGCGATAGCGACATTGCAACCGTGAGTGATAGTGGTTTAGTGACTGCAATAGCGAACTCTTCAGCTGATCAAGGTCTAGTTAAAATTACAGGCACTACTATTAATGATATTTCTGGTAATGGAGAGATATCGATAAGCAATGCAGCAGTTGCTAGCATTAAATTAAAGCAAGCATCCTCACAAACCGGTAATATAAACACCTGTATTGATGCAAAAATTAATGGTGATGTTAGCTACACGGATGGATATATTTCATTAAATACTATTAAAGATATGAGTTTTTCCGTTGATAATAGTACTACTGCAACCATTGACTCAGATGGAACTTTATTTACCTCAGCACCTAGTATTGAAAAAACGCAGATCACCGCAAGTATAGGCACAGTTACAGCTCAATTAAACGTCACTTCAGATCCAAAAAATCTAGAAAGCATAAATCTTTTAGTTGATGATGTTGCGACAGATACGATCACATTAAATGTGGGCGATCGCATGCAACTTAAAGCACAAGCTAATCTCAGTAATACAGATTCAACGTTTAATATAGATAATAGTATTTCTTGGTCACAGCTAAATACAGACGACTATGTAGGAATAACAACAGATAAGAATAACAAAGGTGTTATTTTTGCTTTAAAGCCAGGTTCAACCAAGCTTATTGGTCAATGTGGTGGGAAGCAAAAAATAGCAACGTTAGAAGTTAAGGGAGATGCAACTCTTAACACAATCCAAATTAATGATGGCGAAAGCACACTAACATTAGAGCCATTAAAAACAATCGACCTCGTATTAACAGCAAATTATACCACTACACCAGCAAGCCTAAATGTTACCGAATTTGCTGATTGGAACCTTAATGGTAGTAGTATAGTGGAAGGTAAGTTAATTAATGCCGGAACAAAAGAGGCTTTATATAGGCTAACGAGTAAATCAAGTACTAATAATACTGCTGTTATTTCAGTAACCTACGATGGAATAATTAGTAATGCAACTATTAACATAGAGTGAAGAAGTTTAAACATTATTATTTCTCAATCCGATGGTAAATATCTTAACCCGATTTAGGTCAAAATAGTAAACTAGCTAAAACCGTTTAAAATAAAAAAGCGAAGATGCTACATAGCTTCTTCGCTTTTTTAACGTTATAACGTTATAACAAATATAATTTATAGGCTCTATTTGTATAACCTAGGCAACTAATCTTAATCCTATCATTACTAACATAACCACATTTGCAATCACACCAATTAAAAAGAAGTAACTACGCGGGCTTGGGTTTTTCTCTGTTGCAATTGTGTAGTACAACACCATGTGAATTATACGCGCTATTAAATACACCCAAACACACATTGCAAAAAGTGGGCTTTGATAATTAATCACAAATGCAAATAATACGGTGCCTATAAATAGCGCACTGTTTTCGAGCGTATTATGAAATGTGCGGTGCGCTCTAAATATAAAGCTGTCGTGCGATAGATCGCCCTTTATTTTACCAGGGACAGCATGAGGCTCTTTAGCTTTACTAAATGTAGCCACCGCCCATTGCACCACGAGCATAATTAAGTAAAGGTAAAATGCCAAATAGGCAGAAAGCGTAACTTCAGTCATTTTCAAATTCCTTGTTTTATTATATTACTAGGGCCAGTTAACCTTTGTGGATTAAATTTGTTCTACCTAGGGGCGATTCAATCGCGGCACGAGGTTTGTAACCTAGCGGGCTCGGTAACTGCTCCTGCGTTACTCTAATGGCTTACATCCCTATAAGAATAACTAAAAACCGAGCAAAGCTTCCGCGTCCTGCTCACGCCCCTTGCCTACATACATGTAGGCAACAAAGAGTTAATCGCCCCTAGGACGAACCAAAGGGCAGCGCATTTGGCATTTATGCTGCGTTATCGCCTATTTATGGGGAATACCACACAACATAGACTCTGCCTTGCCTAAAAACCAAACGCATGCTGCAAATTCAACCTCAAAAGATAAACAGGCATTAATGTTTAGCACATTTGATACCAAAAATAACTATATGATATTAAAGTAAATAAATTATTACATTATAAAAAATATGTAATACATACTCTGTTTTTATAAAGTTTACTCAGTGTTTTAAGCTTTAAGACTACGAGTAATTCAATACATTGCAAGTGCTAGCTACATGTTTTAGATTACTTTTTATCAACCCTTTTTAACTAGTTAGAGATAAAAAACCAATACCAATACTAATTACGTATTTTAAAATATTTACTTGAGTATTTATTCTAATCGGTGTTTTATATAGGTACTGATAACTGAACGGTAGAATACATATGACAAATAGAATAACAAAATACCTAGCTGCTTTGGCTTTATTAAATGTTGTATCAGCACCCGCTTTTTCAGCGCAAGCTAATATAAATGAAATTGAAGACTTGTCTAAGTTAGCAAAATATAAAGACGTGACAACAATTAAGCGTAATTTTGCCAAAGATGTAGCACTTAACTACAACTTACTAAATTCGGATCTTAAACAAACGCTAAATCAATATAACCTTATCCTAAATGCCGACCAACTTTCGTCTTTGGGGATGCAAAAGCAGCAGAATATTGGTGAAGCAAACAGTGCCTTACAACAACTAAAAGGCTTACCACAGAGCACGGGCAGTTTATTACAAGTTCGTTTAGCAAGTGATACTATGCTCGCTGATTGGCAACAAGGCCAAAGTCCTTTATTCGCGTTTGCACCACAAGGTGACGATAAACTGTGGACTGAAATTGAAGCGTTTGACCAATTTGGTCAGATTCATTATCTCGCTGTTGATGAACTACCAAACCAGCCTGTATTTGTGGTGGAATTAGATCAGCAAAAAGTACAAAGTGCAGGTATTGCTGTTATGCGCAGTATTCTATCTCCTGGGAAGTTAAATGATGGCGCATTTGGGCAAATAAACCTATTAAATAACGAAAAGCCAATGCAAACCAGTGTATTGAAAAAAATACATTTAGCCGATGATAAAGAACCATGGATCTCAGGCAAAGCTGAGGTGTATGCCATTGTTACAGGTATCGATCCATCTAGAGATAAGCCGATATTAGATATAGTGGATTTACCTTATCTTGATCATGACGAAACGACATACAACCCTAATCAAGTTGTAATTCATTGGCAACGTTACCGTTGGCAAGCAGTCGATATGCTTTTAATGGAGCAAGATGACAACACTAATTATAAAACGCTAGCATCAAAATTATTAGAAATCACAGAGCAAGTTATGTCCAACATTCCTGACTTGCAAGCACAGGGTTTTGCCATCATCCCTAAACTGACAAATGAGCTATTAAAAGCAATGCCAGACGAGTGGTTTACCAATAATGATGACTATGTTGACGTTTTTTATACTCTTTTTGAGAACAAAGACTATCAAGAATATAAAGGGGCAAGTAGCAATGCAACCATCACATTGTCACCTTTAGTAATTAATCCTAGACAGAACTAACCTGAATTTTGGATATTAAATTTATCTTAAGCCGCTATTTTCAGCGCTAACTAAAAAAGCCACTAATTGTATAAGTTAGTGGCTTTTTTATGACTCACACATTCATTTATCCGATACACCGCCCACATCGCTAAACATTAATTTATACCAATCTGCTTATATATGGGGCCTATTTAACGTTAAGAAAATTACGCTAGAACTAGGCGAAAATTTTTGTATCTAGTTGTTCTAAATAAAAAATTTTTAACGACGCTATAGTGCAATTTAATTCGTTAAATTGATCAAAGATTTATGCAGTTTGGTATTAATACCAATTGCATTAAATTAACCTAAACTCTGGTTAAGAGATTTACTAATGCATTGAATCATGGTGATATTTAAATTTATTTTCTCTAGCCAGAGATTTTCAGTGGAAACAAGGCGAATTTACGCGTCAATAGCGGGTCTATTGCAAGTAAATTCAACGCAGTTGGCGAGTTATTTAATACGCTAGAATGATTATGTTTTAATAAAATTGGTATAATCACTAACCTTGCGCTACTGAGTTACGAAAACGTGTTAATGCAAATATAAAAAATACACTGCCAATTGCAAGTAAAGCTAAAAAGTAAGACCAAACTACATCCCACCCCGCCCCTCTGTATAAAATGGCTTGAGCAAATTTTACAAAATGAGTCGTCGGTGCAAGTAGCATAATGTTTTGTACTATATCTGGCATGCTTTCACGGGGCGTAACACCGCCCGATAACATTTGTAATGGCAGTAAAATCAATATCATCAATAAGCCTAATTGCGGCATGGTACGCACCTGCGTTCCCAATAATATACCCAATGACGTGGTCGCAAATAAGTGAATGGCGGCGCCCAATAAAAACAACGCTGCTGAGCCATGAATAGGCACTTGTAAAAAACCTTCAATTACGATGAAGAGTGAAAAAGTGGTTAGTAATAAAATAACTAAACCATTGGCCCAAATTTTAGCTATGACAATTTCAAAAGGCGTTAATGGCATCACTAATAAATGCTCAAGCGTACCGTGCTCACGCTCGCGGATCACCGCAGCACCCGTTAAAATAATCGAAATCATGGTGATCACGTTCATTAATTCCATCACACTGCCAAACCATACACTGGTCATATTGGGATTAAACATTATGTGCGCCGATTGTTTAATAGGTAGCGTGTATACCGCGCGATAGCCTTGCACAAATTCATTAATTTCAGCACTGATAATTGTTTTAATATAATTATCGCCAATAAACGCTTGCGACATACGGGTGGCGTCTATATTTACTTGCAGTGTAGGCTGTTTACCATCGAGTACATCGCGCTCAAAGTGCGGCGGGATATTTAATACAAAGGTATAGCTGCCGCTATCAAGCGAAGGGTCAACTTCACTTAATGCAATCACATCAGGCGTTTTAAAGTAAGGCCCGTAAAAGGCATTAATAATACGTTTAGATAATTGCGATTGGTCGTCATCAACAACCGCAATAGGCGCATTATTTAACTCTATTGACGTTGCCGAAGACACCACATAAATCAATCCCGTAAAAGCAAAAAATACAAACAACAGCAACACTTTATCGCGCCATAAGCTACGCAGCTCTTTGATGCCTAAATGAAGAATATTACTATGGCGTTGCATGACTATTTATCCTGCTTTGGAAGTAAAAATACACTGGCTAACGTCAGTACGGGTATAAAAGCAAGTAAAGGCAAAAGTTGCGCTGATAAATCGGAAAAATTAAGTGCTTTATTAAATACACCACGACATGCTTCTAAAAAATACGTGGTTGGGAACAGTTTGCCTATTATTGCGGCCAAACCTTCTAACGATGAAACGGGGTCAATCAACCCACAAAAGTTAACCGCAATCATCAATACAACTACTGTGGATGCGGCTAACGCCGATATTTGCGTTTTAGTGAAAGCCGAAATTAATAACCCTACGCCCGTCGTTGCTGTTACATATAATAATGCAGCCACACTGAGCGCCCAAAAACTGCCTTTTAACGCAACACCAAACACAGTCACAGCAAGGGCAATTAAACCAAAAAAACTCACCATACTAACTAAAATATAAGGCAGTTGTTTGCCAATAATAAACTCAAGCCGCGTAACCGGAGTAACATACAAATTAGTGATTGAACCTAACTCTTTTTCACGTACCACACCCAGCGCCATTAATATTGCAGGTATAAACACTAACAAAAGCGGGATAACAGCAGGCACCATTGCCTCAATGCTTTTAAAATCTTGATTGTAGCGATAGCGTGATTCAATATTAGCCGGAAGCAAATTAGGCACAACTCCATACGTACGCAGTGATAGATCAGTTAAATAGTTGTAGTAAGTACCGCTCATATAACCATTAATAGTTTCAGCCCTAAACGGCATAGAGCCATCAATCCACACTACAATTTCGGGTTTACGCCCACGCTTTAATTGCTGACCAAAATTGGGCGGTATTTCAATCGCCACACTTAGCTCACCACTGCGCATCCGCTTATCCATCTGTGAAGGGCTTTTAATATCGGTTTTTTGTATAAAGTAGCGCGATCCGGTAATGTTTCGAACGTAATCGCGACTCTCCGGGGTTTGATCTTGATCCATCACTGCAAAGCTCAAATCTTCAACATCAAAGGTGATCCCATACCCTAAAATAAACATTAAAATAATTGAGCCTAACAACGCAAAGGTTAAACGAATAGGATCGCGCCATAACTCCAAAGTTTCACGATAGGCATAGCCAAATAAGCGTAAAAAGCTAAAAGCGGTATTCGCTTTTTGTTTACCAATTGGCGCAGTTTTAGGTTCACTTTCAGGTAACAGCTCTGGCTCTTCAGCCATCGTTGTTGGCAAAGCAGAGCTCGCTTGAGACTCAAGCACCGCCTCTTCTAAATAAGCAATAAAGGCATCTTCGAGCGTATCTGCACTGCGCGCTTTACAAAGTGCAGCGGGTGTATCACTGGCAAGTATTTTTCCTGCATGCATCAACGAAATTCTATCGCAGCGTGCAGCTTCGTCCATAAAGTGGGTCGAAATAAAAATAGTTACTCCCTGCTCCCGCGATAACTCTATAAGTAGTTCCCAAAAATCGTCACGCGCTATGGGGTCTACGCCCGAGGTAGGTTCATCAAGTATTAGCATTTCAGGATTGTGCACTACCGCAACCGCAAGCGATAAACGCTGGCGAATTCCTAAAGGTAAATCGGCAGGAAAATCATCACGATATTTTTTAAGGTTAAAGCGTATAATTAATTCATTAACGCGCGGTGCTATTTGCTCTGCTGGCAAATGAAATAAACGGGCATGCAACACCATATTTTGCTCAACACTCAGCTCATTATAGAGTGAAAATGCTTGTGACATAAAACCAACGCGCTTGCGGGTTTCTATATTTTTAGCATCAACAACTTGACCAAATAACTTCGCTTCGCCACTGGTGGCCGGTTGCAGGCCTGTTAGCATTTTCATGGTTGTGGTTTTACCACAACCATTTGACCCCAAAAAGCCAAAAATTTCGCCTTGTTCGATTCGTAAATTTATATTATTAACCGCCGTAAAATCGCCATAGGTTTTAGTAAGGCCTGTTGCTTGGATGGCAGCTTCAGCTGTTTCTAGATTTTGCTGATGAGGAGGAACAACAAGTACATGATGATCATGACGCTTTTCTGCAGGTAATAATGATATAAACGCTTCATCAAGGGATTTTTGCCCCGTTTGTATCTTTATAGCCTCTGGACTACCCGTGCCTATAACTTTTCCATCATCCATGGCTATCAGCCAATCAAAATCATCAGCCTCTTCCATGTAAGCGGTCGCAACAAGTACACTCATACCACTGTGCTGAGCGCGAATACGGTTAATTAATTGCCAAAATTGACGGCGAGACAGCGGATCAACTCCCGTTGTTGGCTCATCCAAAATCAATAGTTCTGGATCATGAATTAACGCACAGCATAAACCGAGTTTTTGTTTCATTCCGCCTGAGAGTTTTTCTGCAGGGCGAGCGGCAAATTCGGTGAGTCCGGTGCTTTTTAGTAAGTTTTTAATTCGATGCTGACGCTCTTTTTTATCTTGACCAAAAAGGCGACCAAAAAAATCAATATTTTCAAAAACAGAGAGTGTTGGGTATAAGTTTTTGCCTAAACCTTGTGGCATGTAGGCTATACGTGGTGAAACCGAAGTTCGAAAGCCATTATCACGCATGTCACCGTCCAGCACCCCCACATCACCTTCTTGAATCGCGCGAGCGCCAGCAATAAGTGCAAGTAAGCTCGATTTACCCACCCCATCGGGGCCGATAAAGCCCACCATATTACCTGCTGGTAATTCAATATTAATGTTATCCAGTGCTAAGTTATCGCCATAGCGATGCGTAACCTGTGTCAGCTTTACCACACTCAACGATTTTTTGGTTTTAGCATTAGCCATTATTCAGGTACTCTCACCTGTAATTGCATAGGCCAATTTTTTTCCGGTGCTAATAAAACATAAGCAAGGCCGGGCACCCCTGTTTTAACTTGTTTGATATGGTCGTTTAATAATTTTGCATCAAGTTTCACTTTTACTCTAAACATCAGTTTGTCACGTTCGTTACGTGTTTCTACCGATTTAGGTGTGAACTGGGCTTGCGCTGATACAAAAGTAACCTTAGCGGGTAGCGTATATTGTGCAATAGCATCTATTACAATGCGTGCCTCCGAGCCTATTGTTACTCTGCCTGCTTGCGCTGTTGGCAAATAAATACTCATGTATACATCGGTTAAATCAAGCAGCGAAAAAACCTTGCCACCGCTGCCAAGCACTTCACCTGGCTCTGCTAATCTATATAATATTCGGCCACTAATAGGCGCTTTAAGGGTGCTATCGGCAATATTACTTTGTAATCGCTCAATACGCGCTTGCGCTGCTTCAATTTCGGCGCTCGACTGCACCACTTTTACATTCGCCGCTTTTAAAGCCGCTTGCGCTGTTGCAGCGCTTGTTCGTTGTTGATCAACCACTTCTTTTGAGATGTGACCTTGCTTTAGCAGTGTGACTGAGCGATGTAATTCAGTTTCTGCAAAGTTAAGTTCGCTTTTGTGCTGCTCTACAATTGCCAAAGCGTACTTACGCGACTCAGTAGCAACACGTAACCCCGCATTAGCTTCACGTAATTGCGCATTTAAATCATCAGTGTCAATAACGGCCAAAGTTTGACCGGCTTCAACCATGTCACCTTCTTGTGCTAATACCTCAATCAAGCGACCCGGCAATTTTGTTGCAATATCATATTCGGTCGCTTCAATGCGGCCATTCCCGTAGGCTACGCTCTCTGGCAATTGTTCAGATAGCAGTGCAGATTGCTGAGTTTGCCAAGCATACCAACCACCCCCACCCAATATGATCATAACAGCGATTGTACTGAGTGATTTGAGTGTCGATTTAACTGTCATGCGGTAAAACTCCATGTATATAAAAGTAGGTAAATGTAGCCAGTATTGCCCTATTCCATAAGATTAAGCTGATACTGCACTATCTTTGGAGTTAACTATCACTGTCTGGGTTAATTGTAATTTAGGGGTGACTCGACTTTGTTGTTTCACGATAGTAGATCATTTTAATGAATTTTAAATGTCGAGTTCACAACTTATAATCTATCACTATCACCACATCTAAAAGTGATGTAGATCAATAAATATCCACTGGATAATAAAGGATGGGCACTGTTAAATTTTTACAGTTAAAACATGTACAAATTTTAGGCGGTTTAAAATAGTAATGCGAGTACACGATCAGCATTAACTTTAGCGATTATTTCTTTTCGAAGGTATATTTCCTGCTAGAAACCTCAACATTTGGCGGCTGCTTGTGAGTGTTAAAATAATCATAACCCTCTTTAAGGTTAAGCCAAAAAGAATACCATTGATTTGCTCTATACTTTGATAAAACCTCATCATCAAGCTTAAACGGAAATGAATGAACCCTAAAAAAAGGCTGCCCCGATTTTAGCGCTGCAGCAGCTAATGCGTAAATTTCATTTATATATTCATCAGTCATTGCATAACAGCCAATGGAAACACAGTTGCCATGCACCATCAGTGCACTGCCAGTTCGGTTGTGTGCCCGGTCATACTTATTTGGAAAGCCCAAATTAAACGATAAGTGATAACTGCTCCAAGGGTTGAGCCGGCCAGCATTAACATAATAAAACCCTTCCGGGCTTTGATTGTCGCCTTCTTTTAATTTAGGGCCAAGATCACCTGAAAAAGTACAAACTTCATAGTTTTTGAAGTGTATAAATGTGTCATCATCTGACTCTACCCAGACTTCAAGAATGCCAGGATCTTTAAATATTCGAATAAATATAGGAGCCCCGTATCTAAGCCCTTTATTAGAAAGTTGCTCTTTTAATGTGGATTCAACCATTGATATGGCTTTTTCAGACCGTGCACTGGTAGGAAATTCAGCTGCAAAAGAATTAAACATAAAAAATACCAAGAATGTAATTGTAGTTAATTTCTTCATAATAAAAATAGCCTTTACGACCTTAACTTTAGTGTGATCAACACCACACCGTGGTCGGTAGTTAAATCATCACGCTCATACTCGGGATTTATTAAATGCCTGTCATACGTACTGTAATCACTTACTTCAAAAAAGCTATCATCGTAACTGGCATCAAACTCACACGACAATAAAATGTAATCCAGCACAGAGCTGCTAGCACCATAGTAATGTGTAGGCGCTCTTAACGGTGCTGGATTTGTTATTTTTGTATTTTTTTCTTGGCTTTTATCCGTTGAATCAACAATCTCGCTGTTATTGCTATTACAATCGATTTGTACATCGTTTGTTATTATTTCATCACTAAGCAGCTCACCATTGCTTAGCTGCGACTTTACAAATAAATCCCATGAATCATTTAAACAATATTTAGCAAGGTAGGTTTTAGCATCAAAAGCAGGAGCAAAGCGTAATGTCTTTGTGAGTAAATGACTTAACACGCCATCCGCAAGTTCATTATTAAAGTCCCCCATTAATAGCATGGGTTGCTGCGTAGCTTCACGGCGAGTAATCATTTGTATCATTAGCAATGTAGCTTCACTGCCACGCTGAATAGTTGAGCCCCATCCGCCCGCTACATTCGCCTTTAAAATTTCGATTATGTTCTTTTCAGGCGTTAGCTCTTTATTGTGCTCATCAACATTAATCATTGGGCGCTTAGATTTAAAATGCACCACATAACAATCAGTATTGCCTATGTGCGGCAAAGTAACGGTAGCTCTTAGTACTTTGCGACTAAAAGTAAACTCACTATTAAGGCCAAGCATACTTGCAAGCTCACTATCGTGCTCAACCGCTGCCACTTCAACTATGGGGTATTTAGCCGCAATCGCCACTACGGGGCGTTTATAAATAAAGTCGTCAATCACCTCTGGCGTATCAACTACTGCAAAGTAATTATAACCTTGCTCGCCTACTAACTCTTTTAACGAGTCAATACTAAACACTTCCTGAAAGCCAATTACATCGGGTTGATATTGCGTTAAATAATCAACTATCCAGCGCTGCTTTTTGACCCACTGCTGCGTAGTGTAAATTTTCTCAAATTCATAGTATGCATTGGGCGGCTCAAGATAGTTAAACAGATTAAATGTGGCTATTTTAAGTTGGGTGTTAATAATTACAGATTCTTGAATATTAAAATCTGTATCTAACTGTTTTAGATCTTGATTGCTGATATCTATTGCCTAAGTAAAGTTGGAAGTCTAGCTTGCTCTATAAACTATCATTTTATTACATGTTTATATAATAGGTCAGCCAGCTTGATTAAAATTTTATACACTCTTTCATTTTTGTATTCATTATATCCCTCAATAAATAGCATTCATGCTACTAACCAGATAAAATTCGCGGCAATTAAATATGAGCGAAGTGAAGTTGTCATGAGTAGAAAGATTGAACTATTAGCCCCAGGCGGTGATGTAAACGCGGTAAAAGCCGCCATTGTAGCCGGTGCTAATGCGGTTTATTGTGGATTAGATACTTTTAATGCACGTAACCGAGCGTCTAATCTTTCGTTTGATGAGCTTAACGGCGCACTTCGCTTAGCCCATGAATACGGCTGTGAAATATTTTTAACGCTAAACGTAGTGATATTAGAGCACGAAATGGGTGCGCTATTTAAGCTATTAAATCAGCTAGTAAATACAACGCTCGATGGCATTATTGTGCAAGATTTAGGATTGTTCAATATTGTTAAAAAGCACTTTCCTACTTTGCATATTCACGCATCGACTCAGTTAACTACCCATAACGAATCACAGGTTGAATTTTTAGCGCGCATTGGCGCTACGCGTGTAAACTTATCGCGCGAGCTTAACTTAACTGAAATAAAAATACTGACCGACGTAGCACACAAATGCGATGTATTAACCGAAGTATTTGTTCACGGCGCCTTATGTATTGCGTTTTCAGGGCAATGTTATTCAAGCTCAGTAAGTGTGGGTAACTCGGGCAATCGTGGTCGTTGCTCGCAAGCGTGTCGTGATGAATACGAGCCAACGGCGATGGGTAACAAACACCCGTTAAACTTAAAAGACAATTCAGCCTATTTTGATTTACCTGAGCTGGTAGCCGCAGGTGTTGATTCGTTAAAAGTAGAAGGCCGTATTAAAGGCGCTAACTACGTACATACGGTGATTGATAGCTGGCGCAAACAAATAGATACCTTTGTACAAACCGGTAACCTCATTGAAGACGATTCAAGCTTATACAAAGTATTTAACCGTAATTTTACTAATAAGTTTTTGCAAGGTGACATGACTAAAAACATGTTTACCGATAACCCACGGGATCATAGCTTTGATCACGCTAACGAAAAAAACAACGCGATTTCGGTTGTGCAAATTTACGATGCACAACAAGAGCTCGCCGCAGAAAAAAATGACATTGATACATTGGTTAAAAAGAAGATTGAGTTTTTAGATATTTCAAAACGAGAGCTACGCTTTGAGTTTACAGGCCAATTAAACCAGCCATTTACAGTAACACTGATAATAAACGATAAACACGACAACACTCTAGCAGATGAAAGTGCTCTGCAACCTCTACGTTTTGAAGTTCAATCGCAAATGCCTATGCACACCGCCGATAAATCGGTTGTTGATATTGCCGCTATTGATAAACGCTTTAAAACCTTTAGTAATGCCAATTTTGACATTAAAAACATGGATTACTCAAACTTAGGCGACAACTTAAGCATTCCGTTTAAAGAGCTTGCCCGTATTAAAAAGCAAGTCGCGTTTTTGTTAAACGAAGGCAAAAACGTACTCGCCCCTGTTGAACTACCTAAACTAGTTAATCACGAAAAAGTCGATAAAAACAAAACAACACTCTCTATTTTAATATCGGATATAAAAGACGTTCACCTATGTGATTTAACTGACGGCGATGTTTACTTTAAATTACCTGAAAGCTTTAGAACCGATAACGATAAATACATTAATGTATTTTTAGAGCACCCTCAGTTAATTCCGTGGTTTCCGGCGGTATTAATTGGTAAAGATTTTGAAGAAGCGGTACGTTTACTCGAAGTTGTAAAACCTAAGCTTATTATTAGTAACAATACAGGCGTGGCATTTAAAGCGGTGAAAATGGGTATTGACTGGATTGCCGGCCCGTTATTAAACACCACAAACTCTTATGCGTTACTAACACTACAAGAAGATTTAAATGCACAAGGCGCGTTTATTTCAAACGAAATAAACAAACCACAAATGCGTAATATTAAACGCCCTAACAACTTTAAAATGATGTACAGCATTTATCATCCAATACTAATGATGACTAGCCGACAGTGTTTTTTCCAGCAAACGGTAGGCTGTAAAAAACCACGTATTGACGCAAGCTGTATGTTGAGCTGTAAAAAAGAAACCACCGTTACCAATGTAAAAGGCATTAGCTTTGCTATTGATAAACAAAAAGGCGGCTACCCAAGTATTTACAACCATGAGCAATTTTTAAACATGGATATAGTGAGTGACTTTGCCGACAAATTTGACGAGTTTATGATTGATTTAACCGATATTGGCTCAGGCGATAAAGAAAAGCTCGATAAAGCCGTGTTACTTGCGCACTTCCAAGACTTAGTTAACGGCCAAACACAAGCGGTTGAATACCTAAATAGCTTGGTAAAAGTACAAACCCGCCAACAATATGTTGAAGGCCTAAACAGCTAAGGTAACTGACATGACATTGCCATTATTATATTCACTACAACACTGCCCATACGCAATGCGTGCACGAATGGGTATTTTAATGGCAGAGCAACAGGTTTTACTGCGTGCTATAAAAACGAAAAATAAGCCACCGCATCTTTTGCAAATATCGCCAAAAGGCACTGTGCCTGTTTTATTACTGCCGAATAATCAAGTTGTAGATGAAAGCATCGATATTATGCTCTGGGCGCTTAAACACAACGATCCGCATAATTTACTACACGCTCACGATCCATTAGCACTTGCGCGCATGCTTGAGTTAGTTAAGTTAAACGACACGCAATTTAAACCGGTGCTCGAAAAGTACAAATTTTATGCTCGCACAAAAGACATGGCACAAATTTATTACCAAAAAGCCTGCGAAGAGTATATTAAACAGTTTGAAGCAAAACTAACCATGCATAAATACTTAATGGGCAATGAAAAAAGTCTAGCCGATTATGCCCTGCTACCGTTTATTAGACAGTTTGCCCGCGTAGATAAACACTGGTACTTACAAAGCGAATACACGCATGTGCGCGAATGGTTAAACGAGTTTTTACACGCCCCCATGTTTACCAAAGTCATGGCCAAATACGATTTATGGATGGACTGCGGCGAAGAGTTTTTATACGGCGCTACAAAGAGTAATTAACATTTAGGCAGTGCAAAGTCGTAATAAAAGTCTTACTTATTTCCTCTAAACTAACACTTGTTAAGGCCAGTTTTACTAACTGTTTCCTTTATTAGCTGTGAATAAACATAACCCCCTACCGCACCCGCAAGCAGTTGCGCATAAAATCCCCAACCTCTCGCGCCCGCTATAATATGAATATTCATAATTGACTCAATGGCAACTAAAACAACAGCAAAAGCGACAATACCCGCAATAACAAATAGCTGAGTTTGTTGTTTTTTAACCTTTTTATACAGCAATCCTGCGGCGAAAAAAGCGATAACAAGTGCAATGGCAATAATAGCGCCGTAGGTGGGTAATAAGCCTAACCAATCATCAAGCGTTAAATTAACGCGATCACTAAAGTCTACCACAACACCCACATTAACTAATTGATTGACAACGTATTGACTATGAAACAAGCTAGCAAGTGTGAATGTAAGTAACCAAGAAACTAAAAATGAAGGCAATATACGTGTTAAAAACGACATGGTTATCTCAACTTAAAATAAAGCTTTTCTCTTATACCAGTCATGCTAGCAAAGGCTTGCCCAGTAAACAATGTATCTCTTTTTTTACTCTGCTTTCGCTTTTAGCATTTTCTGTTAATGCACAAGCCGCATTACCAAAAGAGCAATACCGTACAAAAACACTGGCTACGCAATTACAGTCTCCGTGGAGCATGGTTGAACTACCAAACGGCACATGGTTAATTACAGAACGTGATGGCCACGTCGTTATAGTTAAAAACGACGCACAATCAAGAGTAAAATTAAATCTAACAGGTTTATACGTTGCGGGCCAAGGGGGTTTACTCGACATTGTCTTATCGCCAGATTATAACGACTCCAAAGAAATTATTTTTACCTATGCCCAAGGTGATGCAAGCGCAAACCGACTTGTTATTGCCAAAGCCACGTTTGATGGAACTGACTTTTCAAAGCCTAACGTTACTTATAAAGTCGCGACTGATAAAAACACACCGCAACACTATGCTGGCCGTGCCCTAGTCCTACCCGACAATACCTTGCTATTTTCAAATGGTGATGGGTTTGATTTTAGAGAGCAAGCACAAGTTATTACCAGCCAGCTTGGTAAAATATTACGCATAAACTTAGATGGCAGCACTCCAACAGATAACCCATTTATTAATCACGAAAACCCAAACGCCCATGCTGTTTACTCACTTGGCCACCGTAACCCGCAAGGCCTAGTTTATGATTACGATACGCAGCAAATTGTTAGCCACGAGCACGGCCCCGCAGGCGGTGACGAGCTAAATTACTTATCCGCTGGCACCAATTACGGCTGGCCGGTAATCACCTATGGCAAAGATTACTCGCAAGCGCGTATTTCACCCTTTACCGAATATAAAGGCATGCAAAAACCAAGTGTTAATTGGACGCCATCAATAGCGCCATCAGGCATGGCGTATTACGGATCTAAACACGCAGCTTTTCCTTCATTACAAAAGCATGTACTGATCACTACTTTGGTCGATCAAAAGCTGTACAGTGTTAACCTAGCCAATGGTGAATTTACGCAGTCTCACGTATTTCCCGAGGCCGCAGGTCGATTAAGAGATGTGTTTGTTACCACTGAGGGTAATATTGCGATATTAACCGACGGTAAAGAGGCAAAGCTAATGTTAGTCACGCCAAGGTAATTGGCGCTATTAATATTAGCTAAGGGCACATAGTTATAATCATGGACTAATATCAAATGAGTTAAACAAAAGGCACACTAATTAATCCAAGCAGTGGTCAAAACTAGTTGACCACTGTGCTCTACAGCTACCCAATTAGATAAAATCATTCATCCCAATCAGGATATTGCTTCGGTTTTATACCACTTTCGAGCACCACTCTAGGATAAAATATATCAGGCTTTTCACTAAAGCGTTTTTTTCTGCTTTTACTTATTTGAAACAACCAGCTATCACCGTAATCAAACATATAATAGAGCTTTTTACCCTTAGCTTGAGGAAATATGCTAGCAACTGTTTCTTGGGTTACCTTATCGTCATTGTATACTATACGCTGCGCGCTTCTAGAATAATAAGAGCTACCAATACAAAACTCATACATATGATCATCATCAAAGCCTACAACAGATAAAATTGCCTGATGTAATTCATCCAAGCTATAATCAATAGGGATTTCTAAAGCACATTCCCATTCATTATAAGCGTGCATACCATCGAGTAATTTTACCTTTAACGTTTCAATCATGCTTAGACTCCCCTTGTTACCTATATTGAATGGACTGCCTATTAAGCGGACGGGTATTTTTTCAATTAAAATGAATATTCAGTTTGATTTTATTCACTTTAAAACTTAGCTCCTTAAAATATTCACATGGCTACATTCACTAGTAAGTAAACACTATGCAAATTAGGGAAATATAGCTGACCTAATTTATCCGTCATTTTAAAATCTAAACGGCAAGAACCGGGGATATGAGGAGTTTTAAATTTAATACTAATATCTACAACTTCACCTGGTGAAGTTTCCCCTATTGGCACCATACTCGCAGATGAACAAAGTAAATTTGAATGCGGAGTCAAACGTTTTAAATAGCGGCCTCGCCAAACATGTTTTCCAGAATTTTTTAAGCGCCATGTTTTAACATGGTGGCTATTTACTTTTAATGTTGTGCCATCAGGAATACTGATATCTTTTACAAACGTCGACCAATCATTTTTTAACATATTGTTGGTCTTAGCTGGTTGGTGCACCTCACTATTAAAAGTCCCCTTATATAACAGCGCAACAAAAAGTAACGAAAAAATAACAGCTATACTAAGCACTACATTTTTTCTTTTGGGCCGCTCAAGCCTATGTTGGATATTTTTAAAAGCAATATTAAGGTAAGTGTTCGACTCCTCCCGATCAGTTTCACATAAAATAGGATCATCATAATTAAAAAAAAACGTCGTTTCATTGTCTGTTAAACAAAGAGCCTTAACCATTCGCTTTTGTAAAGCTGTACCTGCTTTTCTTTCACCATTAACTACTTTATTAAAATGTGAGCGACTGCAGCTACATTCAAAAATTAATTCTTTCTGACTTATTTTTCTTTGTACTAAGACTAAATCAACTTTTTCTTTTAAATTATTTTTATAACCACTCATAAAAGTTACCAAAACGTATCCTTTTTGTACTCAAATTGTATCCGACACATTTTTTTTATTCAAATAACTTTTTAAATGAGTAAGTTAGTGATCGAACACAATTCATATTACTAAAGGATATAAAATGAGATTACTAACCAGCAGCGCCTTGGCAGCCATCATTGTGATTACTAATAGCAGCTACGCCAACGAATACACAGCAGTTCTAAGCGAAGGGAAACACCGATTGCAATTTGATAACAATACAACCGAACATAAATTTACACTATCTGGCTCTGAGCTTATGCGGCTGTCACTCTCTCATGATCGCGATGTAGATATTGACATGTATGTAAATTATGGAGATAACCCAGTACCGCTTAACTCATCTTCCAACTTGGCGAATCGGTGTGCACCTTGGAATGCACCATCAATCACTCAATATAATGGTTCTCAAGAGGAATGTTCTGTTAATTTGGCCAAAACCAACCAAAATGAACAATTCAAAGTACTTTTTAAATACAGTTCTGACAACCCTGTAAGCTATGAAGCTATTGTCAGATACTATCCAATTGACTGTAAACCTTATTTATATAGTACTCGCACTGTACTCAAACTCTGCCCCGTAACGCATGCTCAAGAACGCCATAATTACTCATACACCGAAAACTACCGCTGGAAAGTTACCCCCGAGAGTTCACTTCATACAGATGGTGATATACATGCTCGTGATATTAATAGAGGGGGTGGTAACTCAGACAAAGGGGAACACCTATTTGCAGGTTTTAGCGGTAAAGTTATTTTTGCTGGATATTCTAGTGGATATGGCTACAACATTGTGATTTATAACTCACAGTATAAGGTTGCAGCACGATATGCTCATCTTAGTTATTATACTGATGAGACTAGTGTTGCTACTGGTCAGCATATAGGCCAAATAGGTAATTCAGGTACTATAGACGCACATCTCCATATGGCTGTTTATAGAGGCCTTGAAATCGACTCTTCAGGCTACAATAGCTTAGAGCAAGGAAAGCGACCAGCCTTAAAATACGCTGCTCAATTTGAATTTCCTTCTCGTAATGAGTTCGACATAAGACCATAATTTATTTTCGGTGATTAGAGCCTTATCACACTCTAATCGCCGAATAGCCCTACCACAAAAATTAATAGCTATATGCATCGCATGAAAATAAAGGTACAGGTATTTCCTGCTTAATGGATAACTATACTTTTTCTCTATTGCGATAAATTAAGCTATACAACCTCTCCAATTGTACACGAAAAAAACCACTGCTCGACTTTTTCAATCAACACAATTAGCGTTACCCTCTCGTTAATAAAAAGCGCACAAAGGACGCAGAAATAGTTAAACCATCAGTTAAACCATCAGTTAAACCATCAGTTAAACCATCAGTTAAACCATCAGTTAAACCATCAGTTAAACCATCAGTTAAACCATCAGTTAAACCAAAGTTAAACCAAAGTTAAACCAAAGTTAAACCACAAAATTAAACCAGACAGCCACTCTAATTGTACAAATAATATTGTGCTATTAGCACTGATGAAAGCCTAGTACTTAGTTCGCCATACTGCAAAAATTAGGGTGGGTGTCAGTTTATTTTGTTCTAACGGGCAATTTGCGCAGCGAATGGCATGCATGCCTTGGTGAATCTCATTTCAGAGGCTTGTTAGGCATTTAAAATTCCCAACCAACGATAACAGAAAGGTCCTTTATATCATGTTGATATTTGACTACTCCCGTATAGTCATATTCTTTAGTTTCATTAATGCCCAACCATGAATATTCTAAGCCTACATATAAGTTTTGCGTTAATTTATATTCTAAACCTAATGAAGTATAAATATCATTACCACTGCCACCACCATTAGTAACATCAGTAGGAACAAGCTGTGCCGGAATTACATCTTTATATTTCCAATGGGCAATACCTACTCTTACATTAACAATAAAATCTTCAAACAACTCAGTCTTACCTTTAAAGCCAAGCTTTATTGATTCAACATCTATTGGTAATCTAACATCATAAGAGTGATCATAACCGCCATTAAATTGAGGAGGAATTGAAATAGTATACTCACTAATTGATTCACCATGATCATGCTTAGCTATTTCAACTGCTATATAATCCGTAAGCTCTAGACCCAACCTTAACGCAAAAGAATCAGAATCTGGTGATGATGAGCGACTATCTCCTAAATCAAAATCTTGAAATGCATAAAGCTCATTTTTAGCCTTACCAAACAATACTTCCGAGACTATCGACATTTCTGCCTTTGTATAAACAGGTAATGATAAGAGCACTACCCCTACTATATAATTTTTCATTATTTCTCTATAATTTAATACTTATTCTAAGCTTTAAAAATGCCTAACGGCATATATCACATGGCTAAACAACTCTACTAGAAACTACAATATAAACAAGTAATTACGTATATTATAAAATGTTCGCTGTTAAAATACACCAAAACGACTTTTAATAATGTTATTGGACAAAACATAAACACTGTCTATACATACAGCACATTTAAAATGTTGAATATTATTTATGAAATCTCTCTTCCTAACCACGATTAAAGATTATATGTATAGCAATCGCTATTGTTACCAGCTATACAAAGAACACTATTGAAGCATATCTGTTTTGGATTCTGCCTATACCCGCTTAAATAGTATGCAATAAGCTCCGGCTCTATGGGAGATACTCAAGTGAAGTTATGTTTAAATCATTTAGTAAACTCGTAAAATGTAGCGCAAGGAACTTATAAAAAGGACTGGCGCATATTTTTGCCAAAGAACTATAACGCGCTAAAGCACATCCTACATATTAGCTGAACTTTATTACCTTTAACCTACCACAAAAAAGCCGCTGTTTATTACAAACAGCGGCTTTTGTCTTAAGATTTACAAGCTTAAAGCTTGCTTAACTTAAACTTGATTTTTATTGTTTACCAATTACTTCAAGTCCACCCATGTATGGGCGTAATACTTCTGGTACGACTACAGTACCATCAGCTTGTTGGTAGTTTTCTAGTATGGCTACGAGTGTACGGCCAACGGCTAAGCCTGAACCATTTAGTGTATGTAGTAACTCTGGCTTTTTAACACCTTCACGGCGAAAACGTGCTTGCATTCTACGCGCCTGAAAGTCTGCCATGTTTGAACATGATGAAATTTCGCGGTATGTGTCTTGTGCAGGTAACCATACTTCTAAGTCGTATGTTTTAGCTGAGCCAAAGCCCATGTCGCCCATACATAAAATTACTTTTCGGTATGGTAGGTCAAGTGCTTGTAGTATTTGCTCTGCGTGACCTGTTAACTCTTCAAGCGTTGCCATTGAGTCTTCTGGTTTTACAAGTTGTACTAGTTCAACTTTATCAAATTGGTGCTGACGAATTAGGCCACGTGTATCGCGACCATAGCTGCCAGCTTCACTTCTAAAACATGGCGTGTGGGCTACTAAACGAATTGGTAAATCGCTTTCGTCATAAATTTCGTCGCGTGCGCTGTTTGTAAGCGGTACTTCAGCAGTAGGAATTAAGCTAAAGCCGGCTTGTTGTTCGCCATCGTCGTTCACAAGACCTAAGGTGTGGAACAAATCGCCTGCAAATTTAGGTAATTGGCTTGTGCCATAAAGGCTGGCGCTATTTACTAGGTACGGTACATACATTTCTGTGTAGCCGTTTTTGTCTGCGTGTGTATCTAACATAAATTGCGTTAGTGCACGGTGCATGCGCGCTACTTGGCCGCGCATTACGGTAAAGCGTGCGCCACTAATTTTAACGCCCATTTCAAAATCTAAGCCGTTTAAGTCTTGACCTACATCTACGTGATCTTTAACTTCAAAATCGAATTTTTTAGGTGTGCCCCACGTTAAAATTTCAACGTTGTCGTCTTCGTCTTTACCGGCAGGTACTGACTCGTCTGGCAAATTTGGAATTGCTAAAGCAATGTCGTTAATCGCGGCTAATACTTCATCTTGCTCTGTTTTAGCGGCGTCTAGCTCACTGCCTAAGTTAGCCACTGCATCAAGGAGTGGCTGCGCGTCTTCGCCTTTTGCTTTGGCTTGACCAATTGCTTTTGCGCTTGCATTACGTTGACTTTGAAGTTCTTGCGTTTTTACTTGTAATGTTTTGCGTTTTTCTTCAAGTGCCGTTACCGTCGCGACATCGAGTTCGTAACCGCGCGCTGCTAAACGTGCTGCAGTTTGTTCGATGTCTTGACGTAAAAATTTAGAATCTAACATGTTAGTTTTTTAACCTTTTTGCATTACTAGCTGAAGGCCCAGCCAAGCCATAAAAATACACACCATCACGTTTAAGATGATATTGAGGGCCATTTTAATAAAGTGACCTTGTTGTAATAACAACAACGAGTCCATTGAGAATGTTGAAAAGGTGGTTAATGCACCTAAAAAGCCAATTCCTATAAGGGTTTTGGCGGGGCTTGCGGTGATAATTTCTTTATCTATCAAACCGTACAAAATGCCCATTAACAATGAACCCAGAATATTAACCGTCAACGTGCCAAAAGGGAATCCCCTACCGAGGAGTTTTAGCATGCTTTCGCTAATAAAAAACCTTAAACACGCACCTGAGGCTCCGCCAAGGGCGATCATCAGATAAAGTTTAATCATTTTCGTATCGTTTAAGTGGGCTTTGCGCATCGCGCTCTTTTAGGTAATCGAGTTTTTGTTTAATTTTTTGCTCAAGTCCGCGCTCGCTCGGTAAGTAATATTCTTTACCGTCCATTTCTGGTGGTAAATATTTTTCACCTGCGGCAAATGCGCCTTCTTCATTATGCGCATAGCGATACTCAGCGCCGTAACCTAAGTCTTTCATTAAGTTGGTTGGTGCATTGCGTAGGTGCTCTGGCACTGGGTAGCTTGGCTCATTTTGAGCATCAGCTTTGGCTTGATTAAACGCCATATACACTGCATTACTTTTAGGTGCACTGGCTAAATACAATGTGGCTTGTGCAATAGCGCGCTCACCTTCGCTTGGCCCTACTCGCTGAAATATATCCCACGCATTTAGGGCAACTTGCATCGCGCGAGGATCGGCGTTACCAATGTCTTCTGTAGCAATGGCAAGTAAACGCCTCGCTACATACAAAGGGTCGCCACCACCAGCTAAAATTCGGCAATACCAATACAGCGCGCCGTCTGGGGAGCTGCCACGTACGGATTTATGAAAGGCTGATATTAAATCGTAAAACTCATCGCCGCCTTTGTCGTATTTAGCTAAATGCGTGGGTAATACTTGGCTAAGTACGTGCTCGTCTACGTTGTATTGACCGTTTTGCTCAGTTGTTAAATCAACTGCTTGTTCAAGTAAATTAAGTACTTTACGCGCATCGCCGCCACTTGCTTGGCAAAGTGCCTGTTTAGCGTTATCGGCAATAACTATGTTTTTTTGGTTTAGCTGCTCGTCTTGTTTAAGTGCGCGTTCTATTACAGTGTATAAATCGCTATCGGCAAGCGATTTTAAAACATACACGCGTGCACGCGACAATATAGCGTTGTTAAGGGCAAACGATGGGTTTTCGGTGGTTGCACCTACAAATATAAAGGTGCCATCTTCTATATGCGGTAAAAAAGCATCTTGTTGGGATTTATTAAAGCGGTGAACTTCGTCAACAAACATAAGGGTGCGTTGGCCACGGCTTTCTAAGTTTTCGCGCGCTTGCGTTACGCTGTCGCGAATATCTTTAACGCCTGCGGTTACCGCCGACATTTGAATAAGTGAGGCATCAGCGTGGTTGGCAATTATTTGCGCGAGTGTTGTTTTGCCAACACCCGGCGGGCCCCATAAAATTAAACTATGGCATCGCCCTGCGACAATGGCTTGATGCAGTGGTTTATCAGCGCTTAATAAGTGATGCTGACCAATGTACTCATCAAGCGTTGTAGGGCGCATACGCGCGGCAAGTGGGCGTACATCGGGCCCAAAGTTAAAACCTAAATTACTCACCGTTACTCTGATCGTCTATTTCAACACCTTCAGGAGGCGTAAATTCAAAAGTGCTTTTATCAAGCTGCGTATTAACTTGTGCATTGTTAAACGTAAATGACGATAGCTGCCCTGAGTTGTCGGTAACGACTAGTTTAGCAAGGCCTTGCTCGTTACCTGCAAACGCTATATCAAGTTGTTCTACTTGGCTTTCTACGCCTTTATTTGGCGTTACGCTAAAACCTGTATTTGTTGCAAGTACGCTGTATTTTTCCCATTGTGCTGGGTCTTTTGAGGTAAGCAATACAAACGGCGTTGAGTCGATTAGGCTGCTGGTTTTCATTATCGTTACTTGCTCAGCAAAGCTGTCGAAGTAATATGTTTTATCGCCGTTTGATACAAATAAAGTATCGTCTGGGTTTGTTTGCTGCCAGCGGATCATCATAGGTTGTTGAAGGGCTATTGTGCCCTCGCCTTGCATAACTGCTTGGCCTTCTTTATCTGTTACTTTTTGTGCAAACTGCGCTTTAAAGCTTTTTAACGTGGCAAGTTGGTCTTGTAGTGCTTGGCTGTCGTCAGCAAAGCTTGGTGCAGTAATTACGCTGCCTAACACTAATAATAAGGCGTTAAATTTTTTCATGAATTTGCTCCATTAGGTACTAATACATCGCGAGCGCCGTTATGGCCTGGTGAACTCACGATACCCGATGTTTCCATTTGTTCTACTAAACGTGCGGCGCGATTATAACCTACACGCAATTTACGTTGCACTGACGATACCGATACTTTGCCGGTTTCAATTACAAACGACACAGCTTCGTCGTATAACGGATCTGATTCTTCATCAGCGTTTTCGCTCGCTTCGCCTGGTAATAAAATATCTTCATTGGCATCGCCATTGAGTATTTCGTCAATATAATTTGGTTTAGCACGCGCTTTCCAATCGTTTACTACAGCGTGTACTTCATGGTCGTCTACAAACGCGCCATGCACACGCTCTGGTACGCTCGTGCCTGGCGGTAAATAAAGCATGTCACCCATACCTAGTAAGTTTTCTGCGCCTTGTTGATCAAGTATTGTACGCGAATCTATTTTACTCGATACCTGAAAGGCCATACGCGTTGGTATATTTGCTTTAATTAAGCCGGTAATTACATCAACCGACGGGCGCTGCGTAGCAAGCACTAAGTGAATCCCTGCCGCACGTGCTTTTTGAGCAATACGTGCAATTAGCTCTTCTACTTTTTTACCTACAATCATCATCATGTCGGCAAATTCGTCTATTACTACCACAATGCTTGGTAACTTACCTAGCTCATCTGGGCCTTCTTTCATGCCGTCGGTGTCTTTAAATAATGGGTCAAGAATTGGGTAGCCCGCTTCATTGGCTTCAAGCACTTTTTGATTGTAGCCTTTTAAGTTACGCACACCCAATGCTGACATTAATTTATAACGACGTTCCATCTCGCCCACACACCAACGCAGTGCGTTAGCCGCTTCTTTCATATCGGTGACTACTTCACACAATAAATGCGGAATGCCTTCGTATACTGATAGCTCAAGCATTTTAGGGTCAATCATAATCATACGTACATCGTCAGGACCCGATTTATACAGTAAGCTTACTATCATCACATTAACGCCCACTGATTTGCCTGAACCGGTAGTACCCGCAACCAATAAATGTGGCATTTTACCCAGATCAGCACATACAGGCTGACCGGCAATGTCTTTACCTAGCACCATAGTCAGTGGCGATGGGTTTTGCTCAAATTTAGGCGCATTTATTACTTCGGACAAACGAACTATTTCACGATGTTTGTTAGGCAGCTCTATACCCACATAGGTTTTGCCCGGAATAACTTCGACAACACGTACGCTAATTGCTGAAAGCGAACGGGCTAAATCCTTTGCTAAACCTGTAATTTTAGACACCTTGATACCTGGCGCTAAATCAAGTTCGAAACGCGTAACAACTGGGCCTGGATATACGGCTACAACCGTTGCTTGGACGTTAAAATCGAGGAGTTTTGTTTCTACCAAACGCGATACAGTATCTAGCTCTTCTTGCGATATCGGATTTTTAGCTTTATCAGGTCTGTCGAGCAAATCCAGCGACGGTAATGGCCCTGGTGGTGGCTCTTGCGTTAGTAACTGCTCAAATTTTTCTTTTGCTGTTGGTGGTGGCTGATAGGCTGCTTTTGGCTTAGGCATTGGTCTTGCTGGCGATACAACCGTTGTAACTGGCTTTTCAGGTTCTACAACTTGACTTTGGTCAAGTGCGTTTAATGCAGCTTCCGTATCCATTGGTTCGTCATCAATGGCACTAAAGCCTATTTCTTGATCAAGTATGTCATCGAGTTCATCAAACGGCATAAAGTCGTCACTCATTGGTGGCTCACTAAATGGCGTTTGTGGTTTGTTAATTGCTTTTTGTTTATCTGCTTTACTATTTTTTTCAGGGATTTCTATTTGTTCTTCAATATCGTCATCAAACTGTGCATCCATTTGATCATTATCAATATTACCCGCAATACGCTCTCGATGCATCCAGCCTTGTGCGTAGCTAGCACTAAAACGATAAAATCGAACGATTAATTCACCTAAATAGTCTACAAAATCAACCCACGACACACCTGTTAACAAGGTAAGTCCGGCAAAAAAGAAGCACAGTAGTAAAATGGATGTCCCAGTGAAATTAAATGCAGGCATCATTGCTGATTCAATCACATCACCCACTACTCCGCCCGATGAAAAGTTATAAATATCATCAAAATTAATGCTGCTAATAGCGGTGGCCGAGGTAATAAATAAAGCAAATCCTATTACACGCAGTGCTAAGGTGGTGTAGTCAAGCTGCAAAATGCGATGTGGTTGCTTAAATAACAAATAACCAAATATTTGAATTGCAGCAGGCACTAAGTAAGCCAACCAACCAAATGTGAGTAGTAATACATCCGCAATCCATGCACCCGCAGCACCCGTAATGTTTCTTACTTCGCTAAAGCTTGTTTGCGACCACGCCGCATCGGCGGGATCAAAACTGATCAACGCACATAAAATAAATATTGCTGTAAAGGTACTGATTATCAGCCCTGTTTCTAATAGTCTTTGCACACCGTTTAGGCGCATAGTTTCCTATCCCTCTTTATTATTCTATTTACACTCTCTTAGCAGTCAAATACCTTAGCAGGAAATGCAATTTGTTGCACTTTATCTTAGGGCCTGTTTATCTTTCGAGGTTAAATTTGCAGCTGACTGTTTGGTATTTAGGCAAGGCAGAGCCTATGGTGTGTGGTTATTCCCCATAAATAGGCGATAACGCAGCATAAATGCCAAACATGCGCTGCCCGAAGGGTTCTACCTAGGGGCAATTAACTCTTTGTTGCTCGGTTTTTACTTAGCCCACTAGGTTACAAACCTCGCGCCGTGATTAAATCGCCCCTAGATTGAACAAATTTTAATCCTGAAAGGTCAACAGGCCCTAGCCTTGATGGCCTGATTATGAACACGTTTTTATAATTTAGGCAGATAAAAGCAAATGTCAGCCTATTATAAATACTGTTAAGCAATATACGGGCGAATAATTACACCTTCTTCGCCTTTTACTTCTTCCATAACTACATAAGTACGACTTTCACTTACGTTGGGTAGTTTTAATAATATGTCACCTAAAACCCCTCGATACTCAGACATATCGTTAACGCGCGTTTTAAGTAAAAAGTCGAAGTTACCCGACACCAAATGACACTCTATGATCTCTTCGTGCTTTTTAACTGCTGCACTGAACTCGTCAAATACGTCGGGAGAGGTTTTGGTAATCGTTACTTCTACATACACCGACAAACCTTGTCCAAGCTTAGCTGGATCGACCACTGCTTTGTAGCCAAGTATGTAGCCTTCTCGCTCTAGCTTTTTCACTCGCTCTAGACAGGGCGTGGCGCTTAGGCCAACTCGTCTGGCCAGTTCAACATTTGACAGGCGCCCATCATGTTGTAGTTCCATCAAAATTTTACGGTCAATTCTATCTAATAACTGATGCATAGCACTCATTAGTTTTTTATACTGTTTATTTTATTTATTTAGATAATAACACTAGATTTGACTTTAAAAAAGGTGAGACACACGGGCTTGTCATGAATATAATAGTGAAAAATGTTAATCCGTTCTTAATAAGGCAAATGTTATGATTATTGGTGTACCTAAAGAAATAAAAAACCATGAATACCGTGTAGGTATGGTCCCTGCTAGTGTTCGTGAATTAGTAAATCACGGCCACCAAGTGATTGTAGAAACTGATGCAGGTATGGGCATTGGTTTTACTAACGAAGATTACACGCAAGCCGGTGCTGAAATTTTAGCAACTGCGGCTGATGTTTTTGCTAAAGCAGACATGATTGTAAAAGTAAAAGAGCCACAAGCTGTTGAACGTGCAATGCTTCGTGAAGACCAAATTCTTTTCACTTACTTACATCTTGCGCCTGATCTTCCACAAACTGAAGACCTTGTTAAAAGCAAAGCTATTTGTATCGCATACGAAACTGTAACTGACTCTCGCGGTGGCTTACCGCTTCTTGCTCCTATGAGCGAAGTAGCTGGTCGTATGTCTATTCAAGCTGGTGCACAAGCACTAGAAAAATCTAACCACGGTCGTGGCATGCTATTAGGTGGCGTACCAGGGGTTGAAGCGGCTAAAGTTGTTATCATTGGCGGCGGCATGGTTGGTCGTAGCGCAGCTCAAATGGCTGTTGGCCTTGGTGCTGAAGTGGTCGTTCTTGATCGTAACATCGACGTATTACGTGCACTAGATGCGCAATTTGGTAATAAAGTTAAAGCTATTTACTCAACTGCTGATGCACTAGAAAAACACGTACTAGAAGCTGATTTAGTAATAGGTGGCGTACTTATCCCAGGTGCAGCTGCACCTAAACTAGTCACTGCTGCGCACATTAAAGCAATGAAACCTGGTTCTGCAATTGTTGACGTTGCAATCGACCAAGGTGGCTGTATTGCGACTTCTAAAGCAACGACGCATGCTGATCCTACTTTCATCGTTGATGAAGTTGTTCACTACTGTGTTGCTAATATGCCAGGTGCTGTTCCACGCACATCTACGTTTGCACTTAACAATGCAACATTGCCTTTCATCATTAATCTTGCAAACAAAGGTTATAAAAAGGCGCTACTAGATGACGCTCACTTCTTAAAAGGCTTAAACGTAATTAAAGGCCAAGTAACTTATAAAGAAGTGGCACAAGCATTCAACATGGAATATGTTGATCCACGCACAGCGGTAGAAAACGCCTAATTTAGCGTTTTCTAGTTAGGCTTTAACAGCCTAACCCTAAACAATAAAAAGCAGCTATTAAGCTGCTTTTTTTTGTCTAGATTTTGAATCTTGTACAGGCAGGTTTAGATAAAACGCTTAATTATAAAATCTACTTTTACGCGCTTAGCTTGACCAAGTAGTTTTTTAACTGGTTGCGGGTAATCATCCATTGTTTCTAAATCATCTGGGCCTGTTAAACGACGGCAGTGTTGTAAAATTTCCTGCTTTTCGTTATCAATGGCCTGCATAATTGTTTGCTCTGGATCTTCTATTAAAATACCGTTTTCGATATCAAGACCCCATGCGCGTGGATTAAGGTTATGCCCACTTAGTAAATGTTTTGTTCTATCTGAACAAATACCTTTTAAATGGAACGAATTACTTTCATCTTTCCACAAATACACGTTTAAATTACCGTTATCGATATGGCGCTTTTGCGTTTTTACAAATTTATGCAAAATGGTTTCGTATAAATAAGGTAATGCCCCTATTTTACTAAACGGCTCGCTTGGCGGCATATAAAAGTCGTTTGCTGTTTTATCGCCCACAATAATAGTAACCTGCTTACCTTGCTTTAATAATCGACGCAACGAACGCATCAGCGGCGCCGGAAAATTAAAGTATGGCGTATACAACACAAGTTCTTGTTCAGTGGTGTCAAATAACGCTTTTATTACACGGTTTAACTCGTTATTACGACGACCAAGCCCTAAAAATAAACGAATGCCTAATGCTTGCTTATTTTGCTGCTCTGCTACGCTGTAACTCGCAACTTTTAAATCACGCATTAATTGCTTTTGCTCTAACTTAAAGTCGTTTAAACGCTTAAGTGGGCGTGTATCTATTCGTGGCACAGCTATTGAGCTTAGTAAATTTGTTTCAATAAACGCAATTATAGAGTTGCACAGCTCTCTCTGCGTTATTAAAAAGTAGCGATCGAGTCTGTAGCGATCGTTGTACTGCAAGTACACGTTGTTTAAACTTGCGCCGCTGTAAAGTAAGGTATCGTCAATCACAAAACCTTTTAAATGCAATACGCCAAATAACTCTTTGGCTTTTACAGGTACGCCATAAACTTGCACATTTGAATTAAATTTTTCTAAATAGTCGCAATATAAACTTGCGTTACCGTCTGATTTTTCAGCGCCAATAAGGCCACGTTGCGCACGATGAAAATCCACCAACACTTTTATTTCAAGTGCAGGGTTTGCTAATGACACACGGTGCAAAGCATCTAAAATTTCGCGACCTGCTTCATCATCTTGTAAATACAACGCAGTGATGTAGATACGTTTTTTTGCATTGCTAATTAAACGTAGTAATTGCGTACGGTAATCTTGCGCATTGGTTAAGACGTTAACGTCTTTTGAAGTCAACCCGAATGCGGGTTTTTCCTGCCAAAATAACATAGTTGCCTATTCACTTGGGTCACATGATCTATCAGTGACAAATAAAATTAGGTAAAACATAACAAAAAAAATCAAAGTGGTCATGAATTAACGTTGTTTTGTTGCTTGTTAGTCTATTTATTGAGCTACTTTGCTTTATTCGTTCTCAAAGTAACAATTACCAGTACACAATATTGCACAGCTTTTCGATTTACGAAAAAAAATAATCGCGGATTTTGTTTACTTCTGCCTTGTTTTTCTTAGAATCAAGCGCATTAAAAGCATATTAAATACCGTATCAAACGTTTAGGAAAAATAATGACTGAAGCAAAACATTGTAAGCTACTAATTTTAGGCTCTGGCCCAGCTGGTTATACTGCCGCAGTATACGCAGCACGTGCAAATTTAAACCCTGTTTTAATTACCGGCATTCAACAAGGCGGTCAATTAACAACCACCACTGAAGTTGAAAACTGGCCAGGCGATGCACACGGCTTAACAGGGCCTGCATTGATGGATCGCATGAAAGAACACGCTGAACGCTTTGAAACTGAAATTGTGTTTGATCACATTAATAAAGTAGATGTATCTAAGCGCCCTTTCACACTAACTGGCGACCAAGGTACTTACACATGTGATGCATTAATTATTGCAACAGGTGCGTCTGCTAAATACTTAGGCCTAGAGTCTGAGACTAACTTCCAAGGCCGTGGTGTTTCGGCGTGTGCTACTTGTGATGGCTTTTTCTATAAAGGGCAAAAAGTAGCGGTTGTTGGTGGTGGTAATACAGCGGTTGAAGAAGCGCTTTACTTATCGAACATTGCTGATGAAGTTCATGTTATTCACCGCCGCGACAGTTTCCGCAGTGAAAAAATACTTGCTGACCGTCTTGCTGAAAAAGCAAAGAACGGTAACGTTGTAATGCACTACAACCGCACGCTTGACGAAGTATTAGGCGATCAAATGGGCGTAACAGGTGTTCGTATTAAAGATGCCCACTCTGATGCAACTGAAGAGCTCGATTTAGCCGGCGTATTTATCGCGATTGGTCACAAACCAAATACTGATATGTTTGTGGGTCAACTAGAAATGAAAGATGGCTACTTAGTTGTAGAGTCTGGTCTTCACGGCAACGCAACGCAAACAAGTGTAGAGGGCGTTTTTGCTGCAGGTGATGTGTCTGACCACATTTACCGTCAAGCAATCACATCTGCGGGCACAGGCTGTATGGCAGCCCTTGATGCTGAGCGATTCTTAGATAACTTATAAGTAAATAAAATAATAATTGAGGGCTGTCATTCAGCCCTTTTTTTATGTCTAAAATATAGTTACACTTTTATGAACAATTATAAAATAAGCACTGTATGAGAAACCAGCTATACCAATTAAGCGAAACCGATATAGCATTCCCCAATCCGGAATATGCATTAACATCTCCCGACGGCTTGTTAGCAATTGGCGGAGATTTGAGTTTGCCACGCCTGAGTAACGCGTACAAAAGTGGAATATTCCCTTGGTTTAGTGAAGACGAGCCTATTATGTGGTGGTCACCCAGCGAGCGCGGTATTTTTGAGCTCGATGATTTTCATATAAGTAAAAGTCTGCGTAAGCATTTAAAAAAGCACCCTGTAAAAGTAACCATTAATAATGCCTTTGAAGAGGTGATAGAAGCATGTCGCGATCAACGCCTTGATACCGATGGCACTTGGATCACCTCTGACATGCTTGATGCGTACACCAATGCCCATAATGCGGGCATTGCTCATAGCTTAGAGGTTTGGAGCAACGGTGAGCTTGCAGGTGGCTTATACGGCATTATGCAAAATGGTGTATTTTGTGGTGAGTCAATGTTTCATCATCAAACCAATTGCTCCAAGCTTGCTATGTGGGCACTTGTAAATTGGCTTAAACGCCATAATGCACATTTTATTGACTGCCAACTAGAAAACCCTTATTTAATGACTTTAGGTGCAAAAGTAGTCCCTCGTTCAAAATTTTTGACTAAACTCAAAGCAGCACGCACCTATACTCTTAATCCAATTATGTGGCAACCACAGGAGCTTAACGCAATCTATGAATGAACAGCTTCCAGCACGCGTGGGTTTAAGCCAAGAGTTTGACTGCAGTTATTTACCCAACCGCCAAGAACAACTTCTCGTTATTCTGGATCCCAGTTGCTATAGCGCTGATAAGTTTGAGTTGTTATTGGGCCTAGGTTTTCGTCGCAGCGGTAACCAAATATACCGCCCACACTGTCCTGTGTGCAGTGAATGCAGCTCAGTACGAATATTAGCTCAAGAGTTTATGCCTTCAAAATCACAAAAACGTAAACTAAACAAAGCAAAAACGCAGTTTGAGATAAAATATTCCAGCATAGAAAAAAAAGAATACTACCCACTGTACAGTAAGTACATAAGCCTCCGTCATCAGGATGGAAGTATGTATCCGCCTGAAAAAGCGCAGTTTCAAAGTTTTTTGTTTTGCAACTGGTTAGACATAACATTTATCGAGTTATGGCATCAAGACGAACTCGTCGCTGTAGCCGTAACTGATTGTATGCAAAAGGCTATTTCTGCAATCTACACCTTTTTTGACCCTGACTTTGATCACTATAGCTTAGGCTCAGTAATGATATTACAACAGTTAAAATTTGCGAAAAAGCAAAATAAGCAATATGTATATTTAGGTTATCAAATTGATGAATGCGATAAAATGAAGTACAAAACCCAGTTTTTACCCGCGCAAAAACAGGTAAATGATGAGTGGCTGGCTATTTAATTTGCAAATATAGCCCCTGCGCCTTTACTTATTGGCGTATTTTGGGCAAAATCTGCATCGTTTAACTATTAAAGAGGTGTTACGCTAAACATGGCGAAAGAAGACGTAATCGAAATGCAAGGGACTGTCCTTGATACTTTACCAAATACAATGTTCCGAGTTGAGCTAGAAAATGGTCACGTAGTTGTGGCTCACATTTCAGGCAAAATGCGCAAAAACTATATCCGTATTTTAACCGGCGATAAAGTAACGGTAGAAATGACGCCTTACGATTTATCGAAAGGCCGTATCGTATTCCGTGCTCGCTAAGTAAGTGCGTAAACGAGATTTAGTTTTTGGCTAGTATTTAACTAGCTTTAAGCGTTTATTAAATGTAATTGATGGATACTAACCAGCAATTACATTTAATAAACAAAAAACCCAGCTTTGTGCTGGGTTTTTTGTTGCTCGTAAAAATATAGCGATAAAAAATGGCCCACTATTAGTTTAGTGGGCCATTTTATTTTTGAACTAATTTTAACAGAGCAAAAAGGGTGTGACTAAGCCGGTGTTAAATTGCTTTCATAATCAAAGCGAATTTTCTTATCTTTAACCGATATTTTTACCGTACCGCCATCAACAAGTTCACCAAAGAGTATTTCGTTAGCTAATTGCTTTTTAAGCTCTTCTTGAATAACACGTGCCATTGGACGTGCACCCATTGCTTTGTCGTAGCCTTTATCTGCCAGCCATTCTCGTGCTTTAGAAGTAAGCTCAAGGTTAACCGATTTTTTATCAAGCTGCGCTTGAAGCTCCACAATGAATTTATCTACAACAAGTAAAATAACATCACGTTCAAGGTGGTTAAACCAAATAATATTATCTAAGCGATTTCTAAATTCTGGCGAGAATACTTTATTAATTTCGCCCATTGCATCGTGAGTATGATCTTGCTCACTAAAGCCAATCGACTTACGCGTGGTTTCTTGCACGCCCGCATTGGTCGTCATTACCACCACGACGTTTCTAAAGTCAGCCTTACGACCGTTATTATCGGTTAATGTACCGTGATCCATTACCTGTAGCAGGATGTTGTAAATATCAGGATGCGCTTTTTCAATCTCATCAAGAAGAACAACTGCATGCGGGTTTTTAATAACGGCTTCAGTTAATAAACCACCTTGCTCAAAACCAACGTAACCTGGTGGTGCACCAATTAAACGGCTTATTGCGTGGCGTTCAACATATTCCGACATATCAAAACGGATAAACTCAACACCCATACACTTAGCCAATTGCTTAGTGACTTCTGTTTTACCTACTCCAGTGGGCCCTGCAAATAAGAACGAACCTACGGGTTTTTCTTCACTCGATAAGCCAGAACGAGATAAACGGATAGCAGATGTAAGCGCATCAATAGATTGATCTTGACCAAACACCAGCATTTTAAGGTTACGGTCTAGATTTTTAAGCGTTTCTTTGTCTGTAGACGATACACTTTGCGGTGGAATACGTGCCATTTTAGAAATAATAAGCTCAATGTCTGCCACACCAATGGTTTTTTTGCGTTTAGAACTAGGCTGCAGCCGCTGACTGGCACCCGCTTCATCAATAACGTCAATGGCTTTATCAGGCAAATGGCGTTCATTAATGTATTTTGCGCTTAATTCAGCAGCCGCTTTTAACGCTTTTTGAGTATAACGAATACCATGGTGCTCTTCGTAACGCTCTTTTAAACCATTAAGGATTTTAGTGGTATCGGCAACACTTGGTTCAAGTACATCAATTTTTTGAAAGCGGCGTACTAACGCGCGGTCTTTCTCAAAAATATTTTTGTACTCGTTATACGTTGTCGAACCCATACAACGTAATTTACCACTAGAGAGTAGCGGTTTAAGTAAATTGGAGGCATCCATAACGCCGCCCGATGCTGCGCCTGCACCAATAATGGTATGGATTTCATCAATAAACAAAATAGAGCCTGGTTGCGCTTGCAGCTCTTTTAGTAGACTTTTAAAGCGTTTTTCAAAATCGCCACGGTATTTAGTGCCCGCAAGTAATGCGCCCATATCCAATGAATACACAACAGCATCAGCAATCACTTCAGGTACTTGCTTATTGACAATGCGATACGCCAAGCCTTCAGCAATGGCTGTTTTACCAACACCGGCTTCACCAACCAGTAATGGGTTGTTCTTTTTGCGACGGCACAATACTTGTACCGTGCGCTCTACTTCGCTATCGCGCCCAATGAGAGGGTCAATATTACCATCGCGCGCTTGGGCGTTTAAGTTGGTCGTAAAGCTATCTAGCTTGCTTGCTTCTTCGTTTTGAACTTCTTGTACTTCTTCATGAATATCATCGGTGTCATCACCTAACTCATCATCCGCTTTAGAAATACCATGCGAAATAAAGTTAACAATGTCTAAACGCGATACGTCATTCTTTTTGAGTAAATAAACCGCTTGGCTTTCCTGTTCAGAAAAAATAGCAACCAGTACGTTTACGCCTGTGACTTCGTTTTTACCTGACGATTGCACATGAAATACTGCACGCTGTAGTACACGCTGAAAACCAAGCGTAGGCTGGGTTTCACGCTCTTCTTCTAAATCAGGAATGACAGGTGTTGTTTCATCGATAAATTCAAGTAATTCGGTTTTTAGCCCTGAAATATGAACACCACACGCATTTAAAGCCTCTCCCGCTGAAGGATTGTCTAATAGCGCAAGTAAAAGGTGCTCTACGGTCATAAACTCATGACGACGAGTGCGCGCTTCACGAAACGCGGCATTTAAAGTAAGTTCTAAGTCTTTGTTTAGCATTGGCAACCCCTTACTGAGATAATAATTTATACCACAACAATCGGATGATTGATCACCCTAATCGGTATTTATACCAATTGCATTAAATTAGTGGCCTGTTATAGCGCTAAGGAAATAGCTTAGTAATAAGGCAAAAATTACAAATATAATTGTTCTATATGTATAATTTTTAACGAAGTTAATAAGTTATTTAATCCGCTAAAATGGTCATGCTTTTAATAAAATTGGTATTTATTCCTGCTCACAACTACAAAGCAGTGGATGCTCGTTATCACGCGCATAGCGGTTAACTTGTTCGGCTTTGGTGTGGGCCACATCGGCGCTATAAACACCACAAATGCCTTTACCTTTTTCGTGAACTTGAAGCATCACGTCAGTTGCTCTATCGCTATCCATATTAAAAAACGTCGTTAAAACTTCTATCACAAAGTCCATCGGCGTGTAGTCGTCGTTATTTAAAACAACTTTGTATTTTCGCGGTGGCTGTAGCTTTTGCTTTTCACTATCGCGAACGGTGTCTATTACACCTGAATCTTTCATTCCACTCATAAGTAAATATAGTCTTGTCTTTGTAACTCAAGCAAACTTGAATAAAAAATAAATTAAATGTTAAATAAATAACTCAAAAAACTTGACTGACTGTCTAAATAAACTACAGTCAACCTTAGATTGATTAAACCTTAATCAGTCTAGCAAATTATACAATTTAGATTAACTAAATTAGTCAACTTATTGAAGGATGTAGAAGTATGGCTTGCGGTAAAGTTAAATGGTTTAACAACGCTAAAGGTTTTGGTTTCATCGTAGAAGACGGCTGTGAGAATGATATTTTCGCCCATTATTCAACAATTGTAATGGACGGTTATAAAACACTTAAAGCTGGTCAAGATGTAACTTTCGAATTAGAACAAGGCCCTAAGGGCTTACACGCTACCAATATTGCCCCTGATGGCGACATTATTGTGTAACTGTAATTCTTTCGACTAAAGCGAGTGACCTATCTAAGATCCTCGCTTAATTCCCTTACCCACACTCATCTCATTTCTTCTACCTCTATTAATTGCCTCATTCTGTGTAAATTCAACCCTTTTACTTGAATTTATTTTATATACCCCAATGTTCTAACTGAGATCTGTTTATATACATACTCGCAGTTTCAAGACCTAGCCCTTTTTATTCAAGCTTGTTACACTCTTGGGGCTCAAAACAACATATAAACATAACAATTAAGCAGGCCATTTAGTACAAAGCGCAGCTTATGCTAAAGGCTAATTTGTTTTTATTGCTTTTTTAGCTATAAATATCGTATCAGTTGGTCAGGTGTGACTATTCGCTTTATAAAAAAGCAATTATGAGTACCAACACCTAACAAACTATTCATTACTTAAATGCCCTTTTTATTAGACGTTTAATAATTGTGGTATTGAAAAAGTAATGACTTTCTTTGCATTGTTGAATAAGGCCTTTAAGGTCGACTATCTAGGAATGATGATGACATCAAAAATTATCTATACAAAAACGGACGAAGCGCCGGCACTAGCAACTTATTCGTTGCTACCGATCATCCAAGCATATACAAATGCGGCGGGTGTTGAAGTTGAAACTCGCGACATTTCATTAGCAGGTCGTGTAATTGCTAGCTTCCCTGATTATTTAACACAAGAACAACGCATTGGTGATGCACTTGCTGAACTTGGCGAGCTAGCTAAAACACCACAAGCGAACATCATCAAATTACCAAATATCAGTGCATCTGTACCACAGCTTCGCGCTGTAATTAAAGAGCTTCAAGCAAAAGGTTACGCGCTTCCAGAATACCCTGTTGAACCTAAAAATGATGAAGAAAAAGCAATTCAAGCTGCTTACGACAAAATTAAAGGCAGTGCAGTAAACCCAGTATTACGTGAAGGTAACTCAGATCGTCGCGCGCCAGGTTCTGTAAAAGAATATGCACGTAACAACCCACATTCAATGGGTGCGTGGAGCAAAGATTCTCAGTCTTACGTTGCAAGCATGAGCGACGGTGACTTTTTTGGTTCTGAGCAATCAGTGACTGTTGATGCTGCAACAGATGTGCGTATTGAATATGTTGCAACGAACGGCGACGTTACTGTACTTAAACAAAGCACACCTCTTTTAGCTGGCGAAGTTATTGATGCATCAAGTATCAGTGCTTCTAAGCTTCAAGCTTTTTTAGCGGCTGAAATTGATGCTGCTAAAGAAAAAGGTGTTTTATTCTCGCTTCATATGAAAGCGACAATGATGAAAGTATCTGATCCAATCATCTTTGGTCACGCTGTTAAAGTATTCTACAAAGATGTATTTGCTAAACACGGTGAGCTTTTTGAAGAGCTTGGTGTTGATGTAAATAATGGTTTAGGCGATGTATATTCTAAAATTCAAACATTAGACGATGCTCAACGCGAAGAAATTGAAGCAGACATTCAAGCTGTTTACGCTAACCGCCCTGCTATTGCTATGGTTGACTCCGATCGTGGTATTACAAACCTACACGTACCAAGTGACGTGATCATTGATGCCTCTATGCCTGCTGCAATCCGTTCAAGCGGTCAAATGTGGAATAACGATGGTAAATTACAAGACACCAGCTTTGTAATTCCAGATCGTTGTTACTCTAGTGTTTACCAAGCAACTATTGATTTTTGTAAAGAAAATGGCGCGTTTGATCCAACTACAATGGGTAGCGTGCCAAACGTTGGCCTGATGGCTCAAAAAGCGGAAGAATACGGTTCACACGATAAAACGTTTGAAGCTAAAGCAAACGGTTCTATCCGTGTTGTTGATGCAAATGGCAATACATTACTTGAACACAGTGTTGAGCAAGGCGATATCTGGCGTATGTGTCAGGTTAAAGACGCACCAATTCAAGATTGGGTTAAGCTTGCAGTGAACCGTGCACGCGCAACAGGCGTTCCAGCTATTTTTTGGTTAGACGAAAATCGTGCACATGATTCGCAGCTAATCAAAAAAGTAAATAAATACCTAGCAGATCACGATACATCTGGCCTAGAGATTCAAATTTTAGCACCGCTTGAAGCAACATTGTTCTCATTAGCGCGTATTAAAGAAGGTAAAGACACCATTTCTGTAACAGGTAACGTGTTACGCGATTACCTTACCGATTTATTCCCAATTTTAGAGTTGGGTACGAGTGCTAAAATGCTTTCAATTGTTCCACTTATGAACGGCGGTGGCTTATTTGAAACTGGCGCAGGTGGTTCTGCACCTAAGCATGTTCAACAATTCGAAAAAGAAAACCACTTACGTTGGGATTCTTTAGGTGAATTTTTAGCACTTGCTGCATCACTTGAGCACCTAAGCGTAACTACGGGTAACAACAAGGCACAAGTGCTTGCTGATACACTAGATAAAGCAACAGGTACTTTCTTAGCAGAAAACAAGTCTCCTTCACGTAAAGTGAAAGAAATTGATAACCGTGGTTCTCATTTCTTCCTATCTTTGTTCTGGGCACAAGAACTTGCTAAGCAAAATGATGATAGTGAACTTAAAGCACAGTTTACGCAAATTGCTAGCGACCTTGAGTCTAACAAAGAGCAAATAGTAAGTGAGCTTAACGATGCGCAAGGCCCTGCAGTTGATTTAGGTGGTTACTTCCAGCCTAACGATGATGCGGCCTTTAAAGCAATGCGTCCAAGCACTACATTTAACGATATTCTTGCTAAATTAGTATAAATATTGGTTTAAACTTAAAAGCCGCTTACTTGTAAAAGTAAGCGGCTTTTTTGTCTAAATTTTACAAACAAAAAGGCCGCTATTTATAAAATAGCGGCCTTTCAATAGTTAAGATATATTAGTTATTTAGTGTATGCACGTGGCATTTTAGAATCAGTCGTATAACGGTCACGCAGTTTATCTTGGCGAGATTGTGTAGAGATCTCTTCACCATTAATAAACATTTTGCTCACGTGGCTACTCAGTTCAAACGGGTCGTTACTCCACATAACTACATCAGCGGCTTTACCTACTTCAAGGCTACCTGCATTTATACCAAACACATCAGCAACGTTTGATGTAACCGCTTTTAACGCACCTTGTTGGCTCATACCGTACGATACGGCATTGCCCGCATCAAAACGTAATTGATACATGTTGTGACTTGCATCGCCACCTACCGTTAATAATACTTTAACGCCTGCTTTTTCAAGTATGCCTGCATTATATAAACTAGCATGAAGTGAATCAAAACTTGCTGGTAAGCTATCCATTGCGCTAATAATTACTGGAATATTTGCTTTTGCAACACGCTCTTTAACAACAACCGCATCTTGTGCGCCATTAAGTACTAGATTAATACCAAATTGCTCTTTTACTTTAATAAGCTCAACAATATCTGCTGCACGAGAAACGCCTACAACTAATGGCATTTTGCCGCTAAGGACTTTAGCCATTACTTTATCTTCCGTACTTGGCTTATCGTCGTCTTTTTTAGCTTTTTTGCTTGCCTTGGTTTTGTGTTCATCTAATTTATTAATAAGCGTCTGTAATGTAAATGCACGAGAGCCTTTACTTCGTTCACCTAAGTACACAATTAAAGCAGCCTGTTTTTGCATGTTGCTATCAAAACTGCCACTTAAATCAACCACACTTGCAAGACCTGCAAAAATGCTATCACCACCATGCGGAGTAATAACATCGCGTGTAATACCGCCTTTGCGTGCATAAGGAATTAAGCTCGAATGTGGATTGAAAGCAAGGCTCACATCAAAGTCAATATCAGCTTTGTCATCGCCAGCATCGCGCGAACCGGCAACAGCGCCAACTTCCACAAGCCCTAGCTGATTTGCACTTGCAATAAAGCCTGGCGTTACAATTTGACCTTTTGCGTCAATAATTGTGTCAGCGTTAATTTCGCTTGGATTAATCGCGGTGATTTTGCCATCCGTCATAACAATGCTTGCCGACTTTAGTACACCTTGCTCGGTAGACGTGTGCAATGTTGCGTTAATAATTGCTAACGATTGTGCGCTTACAGCACCTGATGCCAGTAATCCGGCAGCAACCAGAGAAAGCGAAAACGAACGTGATAAATTTTTCATTCTGGGAGCTCCTTATTGTTGACCTAACATAAAATCACTTGTTGCTTGAAAAGCGCTGTCGTTTCTATCGTAAACTTTTGCACCATCAACAAACACTTGTTCAGCTTTAGCATAAACACTAAACGGGCTTTGATTCCATATAACAACATCGCCTTGCTTACCCGCTTCAAGCGATCCTGTTTTGTCATCTATACCTAGTGACTTAGCAGCGTTAGCCGTGATCCATTTAATCGCGTGTTGCTCAGAAATATCAAAACCGTTTTCGTTAGCACGGAACATAACTTTGCCGGCCTCTTGGTTTAAGCGCTGGATCGTTGTGTCAGAATCTGAATGGACAACTGCACACGAGTTCTTAACCGCATCAACAATGGCAACATTCTCTTGAACCATGTCGTAGGCTTCCATTTTAAAGCCCCACCAGTCTGGCCAAAGTGCAGCACACGAGCCATTTTGGGCAAGTAAGTCAGCAATTTTATATGCTTCAATACCGTGATGAAAAGTGCCTGCGTGATAATTAAACTCTTTTGATAGGTCAATCATCATTGCCATTTCTTCAGCTTTATAACAATGGTTGTGAATACGTACTTCACCTTCAAGCACGCCGCGCAGGGTATCGTGTTTAATATCACGCATTGGAGCGTCTGGATTTAAACCGGCTTCATAATCGGCATCGTATTTATCCCATGCGCGCTTATACTCACTCGCTTCAGCCCACGCCATGCGATAGCCAGCCATGTTACCCATACGCGTTGAAGGTAATACGCCTTGACGACCATAAACACGTTTTGGATTTTCGCCACACGCCATTTTTAAACCATATGGCGCATCAGGAAATTTCATACCTTGCATAGTATGCGATGGTACGTTTTTAAGTGTAACCCCTCGTCCACCAAATAAATTAGCTGAGCCAGGTAAAATTTGCAGTGATGTAATACCGCCTTCGCGTGCACGATTAAAACCTGGATCTTGTGGCCAAACAGAATGCTCAACCCACACTTCAGCAGTGTTAGGACTGGTCATTTCATTACCATCTTGATGCGACTCAACCGACGGGCTTGGGTATGCACCTAAGTGTGAATGTACATCAATAATACCTGGTGTTACCCACTTGCCTTGCGCATCAATTGTAATATCAGCAGTGGCAGTTAAATCTTTACCTACTTGTTGTACTTTACCGCCAACAAGCAATACATCAGCATCATCTAAACGCTCACCAGTACCTGTTAGTACGGTTGCATTGGTAATTAATGTGCTTGATGTAGCAACTGGCTGATAAGTACTTGGATAAGGGTTTTTATTGATTGTTATTTTATCGTCTTGCGGGCCGTTTTCTTGGCAACCTACAAGTGCAGCGGCTAAGCCAACTGCTAATAAAGAGGGAGCAAATTTTTGCATGTTGTTTGATTCTCCTGTTTTTTTGCTACTTTAACGAAAGCTAAACCATAAAGCCAAAAAAACAGGTGAAAACGCAGTTAATTAAGGTGAATTTCTGTGATTATTTTTTTATATAATTGTTATACAGCTTTTCAAGCGCTCCTTCGGTTGTAAGCGACGGATCTTTAGCAATAAAATGCTTAACCGTACGTGTTACAAAATCAGAATTTTGCTTGTGCAATTTAGAAAAATCTTTAATAAGTGTATTACCATCTTTAGCTGCCGTGACTTTGTCATGGCGATGACGATACTGGCTCAGTGCTTTATTAAAATCGCCTTGGTAGTCTTCAACCAAGATCTTATAAAAATCACTTTTCTGTACGTTTAAATCATTGATGCAGTAATTTAATGCTTCTTTAAAGTCGGTAAATATCATACCTTCTACATCAAACTCTTTTGTTTTTTCTCGTACTGCCACCTTGGCATCTTCTGTCGCATAGCTAAAACCAGTAAAAGCCAAACGCTCTGCCGCTTCTTTGCCTAATTTCATACCAGCTTGAATACTATGGGCAAACTCATCGCTCATGTCGCCAAGCTCGCTTTCCTCCCACATATTATAAACACGCAGTGGTTTAGCGTATTTAGTGGCAAGCTTTTTTTTCATTTTAGTAAAGCGCTCGTCAATGGTCATTAACCTTTCGTTATGTAAAAGTGCATGACACTCATAACAGGCAGGAATGGATATAAAATCAGCCTCCTCGCCTAAATCAACAATGCTTTGCAGCATATGCAGGGGCGGACAATGATCGCGCTCTGTTGCTTCACAGCCACAATAAAAACACTGGTTAAAATGTTGCTGATCACAGGCATACGCTTGTTGATAATAGCTGGCTAACGTTTTACTCACCGTTACTCCTAAAAAACACGACTAAATTATGGGGGCGATAATAACAGTCTGAAAAAATAAGTTATACCAATTGCATTAAATTAGTGATCTATTACTGCGCTAAGAAAATAGCGCAATAATAAGGCGAGAATTATGACGTGTAGTTATTCTACACGAATAATTTTTAACGCAGTGAGGGCGCTATTTAATGCGATAGAATGATGATGTTTTTAACAAAATTGGTATTTGTAGCTATAAAATACTTTTAATAGCATTATTTGATAGCTCAGCCTGTGCTTAAATCACGGCCGCGATTAAACCAAATAACCCACCAAACACACCGCCCCACACGACAAGCCAGCCTAGGTGCTCGCGGATCATGGTTTGAATAATCTCTTTAACCATTTTAGGGGTTAGCTCATCTAATCGCTCATCCACTAATTTAAGCACTGTATTGTGTAAACCTTCTGCGCTATTACCTTGCGAAAGCGTTTGGGTAACAAGGGCTTTAAAGTTGTCAGTTTGAGATATTTCACCAAGCGATAGTTGCATTTTTTCAATGAACTTTTCACGCATTGGTTCTATTGCAGCAGTACCGCCAAACATGCTAAGCATGCTCCCAAACTGAGATTGCTCTATTACCTCTAACAAATTGTCGAATGCCGGATTTAAATCAACATGACTGATTATGGGTTCAAAGTCGATATTTGGCTGTGCTTTATTTAGTAGATTATTAATTTTTTGCTCTGAAAAAAACTCCGTTAATATTAAGTTTCTTATGGCACTTTTAAAGCTTTCAAACTTAAGCGCGATTACGCCGGATCCATATAAAAAAGGGACTTTTTCAAACAACATATGAATAGCTAATAAATTAGTTACCGCGCCCGAAAGTGCAAATAAACCAACAGATAACACAATTGCTTGATCGAGTATAAAACCCGCAACAACAAATAAACCCGCTAGCAAATTGGTTATTAAACTTTTGTTCATTTTTACTCCATTTAATTAAGTGCAATTTTTATGCAGTTAGCTATTAATTTTACAACGTTTAGATTGTTAAATTAATCCCTTTTTGCCATAGTTTAAGTATCTGTTCAAAAGACGAGCGATTGTTATGTGGAAAACAGTCAACGAGCACATCAGTATTGCCATTAATGATGACTTCAAACACACCTATAAGCGCCAATTACAAAGCACCAATACAGACAAACTATTTCATCTTACCAACGATACGCATAATTTTTTAGTGAAAATAGCGCTAAAAAGTGAACTTGACCGATTAGAAAGTGAATCTATTGGTTTAAAGCTTCTCGCGCAAAATAGCCATTTTATAATTCCTGACTGTATTGTAACGGGTGCAAACATAGAGTTCTCGTTTATTGTTACGCAATGGCAAAAGCTTGATCAACAGCCCCACTCAACATGGAATGATATGGGGAAAAACCTCGCTTATATGCACCAAAAACACGATCAAGCAATGTTCGGTTTTGATGTTGATAATTACTTAGCAACCACAGTACAACCCAATAGATGGCATAAAAAATGGGATGTGTTTTATGCCGAAGAACGTATTGGCTGGCAACTGCAGCTACTCGCTGAAAAAGGTATTCGTTTTATTGAACCCGAGCGCTTAATAAATACTGTAAAAGAGCAGCTTCATAGTCATCATGTAACACCATCGCTACTGCATGGTGACTTTTGGCGAGGTAATATGGGCTTTGTAAGCACAATGCCCAGCCTATTTAATCCTGCATGTTATTATGGTGATCGGGAAGTCGATATTGCAATGAGTGAGCTATTTGCTCCACTACCTGACGATTTTTATGCCGCCTATGATCAGCAATACCCTCTTTCAAAAAATTATCATAAACGTAAATTAGTTTACCAGTTGTATCCAATTTTAAATCACGCCAATATTTTTGCTGGTCACTATCTTACTGAAGCTAAACAACATATAGAAAAGCTTATGCAATAGGTGTAAATAAACTGTCATAACACGCCAAACAGACTATATTTAAAGGGTTCTAAGGAGTTCAGTTTTACGTCATTAAGCCATGGTTAGAATAAAATAAATTTCAAACTCTGCTTAAGCTATCTGTAATTGGAGTGATTATGAAAAACTTTTTATCACAACGAATCGCTTGTCCACACTGTGGACACCACATTCATTTAGATCTAGACGCAAGCATGGGCGATCAGGACTACATTGAAGATTGCGCTGCCTGCTGTAACCCAATTCATTTAAATATGCATATAGATCATGCTAATAATAAATTAGAGTTACATGTAGACAGCGACGACGAACAAATATTCTAGTATAAATCTAACTCTGATGGCGTAAGTAGTTTTCTACCGTATTTACAATAGTGTAAGTTTGCTGATCAACTTCAATATTTAGCTTATCACCCACTTGCGCTGCACCAATATTAGTAATAGCGAGTGTTTCAGGTATTAGGTGTAACCAAAAGCCTTGTTCGTCAACCTCACCCACCGTTAAACTTGCGCCATTTATAGATACAAAACCTTTATACAACACATATTTTTGCCACTCTTTTGGCAAACTCAGTTGAATTTTACAGTTGTTCTCAAGCTTAACTATTTGAGATATATTTGACGTACAATGAATATGCCCAGACACAATATGTCCACCAAGCTCAGTACCAAACGTTACTGAGCGTTCGAAGTTAACTAAACTTCCCAGCTCAAGCAAGCCTAGGTTGGTTAACTTGAGCGTTTCGTCAATAACATCAAAATGTACTTGCGCGACCACGTCATGATTACCTAGCTCAACTTGCACAACAGTTAAGCAACAGCCATTTATAGCAATGCTTGCGCCTAAATCTAGATGCTTAACGTATTCATCGCTTACCGATATAACTAACCGTAAAACGCCGTCGGTTTGCGTTTTAGAAACCACTGTTGCTTGTGTTTGCACTATTCCTGTAAACATAAAATCACTTTAAATTATTACAAAGTGATAGTTTAACGTATCAACTTATAAAATCATTCACTACTGTGATTTTTATTTGAAACACAATAGATTACAATTGCGGCCTGTTTTACTTAATAGCTGTTTTTATGACCTTTTGTAATTGGGAAGCCAAGCGCTTACTCTCTCTTGCTCTTCCTGTTTTTTTAGCTCAAGTTACCCTTGTTTTAATGTCGGTGGTCGACACAATTATGGCCGGCCAAGTAAGTCCTACAGATTTAGCGGCGCTGTCTATCGCCACAGGTATTTGGAATCCTTTATTGCTTGCATTACAAGGCATTTTATTAGCGCTCACCGGTATCATTGCCCAGTGTGCAGGCGCGAATGACAAAAAAGGTATTAGCCATTATTTTCAACAAGCCCTTTATTTAACCCTACTATTAAGTGCTGCGGGGTTCGGTATCACTTATTTAGCCGACATGATTATATTAAGGCTCGATACCAGCCCTGCAATTGCAAGCCTTGCTTTTGACTACATTCATTTTGTTAAATGGGGTGTGTTCGGCTTTTTAATTTTTACCACTTACAGAAACATGACCGAAGGCATGGGTATGACCAAACCCGCTTTTTACATAAGCTTGCTGGGTTTAACGGTAAATATTCCGGTAAATTATATTTTTATAAATGGGTTATTTGGCTTACCTGCCTACGGCGGCGCAGGTTGTGGTATTGCAACAGCCATTGTTTTAACGGTTATGGCTATAGCACAAGTCACTTACTGCCAACTAAGTAAAAAAGTAGATGCTAAAAGCCTGCTTACTCCATTTGAAAAACCAAATTTAACCACCATTGCTACTATTACAAAATTAGGTATTCCAATTTCATTAGCTACCTTTTTTGAAGTAACCTTGTTTGCTTGTATCCCTCTATTTATAGCGCATTTAGGCGCTGTAGCTGTATCTGGTCATCAAATAGCAGCCAGTGTAACTACATTATTGTTTATGATGCCGCTAAGCCTTTCTATCGCTATTAGTATTCGTATTGGTAATTTATATGGTCAAAATCATTTAAAGCAATTAAGAGTCGCCGTGTCGACCAGCTATATTTTAGCAATTGTTATCGCACTGTTTTTAGCACTTATTACATTTACAGGTCGTGATTTAATTAGCCAGTTGTACACAGATAGTCCCGAAGTAATTGCCCTTGCTACCTCTATCATGATTTTAGCCTGTGTTTATCAACTACCTGATGCTCTGCAAGTAGCCGCAAACGGTATATTACGTGGTTTAAAATACACAGCGCCTATTTCGTATATCACTTTTATATCGTATTGGTTAATCGGCTTTAGCTTAGGTTACGTATTGGCAAGAACAGATATAATAGTGCCAGCAATGGGGCCACACGGTTTTTGGGTCGGAATAATAGTCGGGCTAACCGTTGCCGCTGTATTGTTGATGCTCACAGTAAATAAGCGCTTTAAACGTGAACCATTCATTACTGAGTAAATTAACAATTAAACGCTCACTACCAGCCGTTATGTTGCTGCTAGTGAGTGCTTTTGTACTTGTAAATTGCAGCAAAGCACCGAGCTCAATAAATAATACCTACACTGCGCGCTTAAGCAGTACCCTCAACACCTCCTCGATTTCAGCAACACCGCTTGAACAACTTAAACTCATACAACCGACGACCGTCAGAGAGGATAAAATTACCGTAAGCATTGTTGAACTTGCAGGACTTACCCACTGCGAACTTAATGTGCTTATAAGCGAGCACAATAATCAACTTGGAAAAACAGCCACGGCGGCGAGCCAATTAAAGTATCAAATAAATTTTATTCAAAGCGCTGATAATTGCTTAAATACGCTTGATGATAATACCTCCACTTATAAAAAAATAAATGATGCTAAAAATCAAAAACAAACACATCTAATCAATTACTTTAATAGCATGTTATTTAAAGAACCTGAGCTCAATCTGACTTGGTTACTTACATCTAATGAGCTTTCAACACACCCAGCAGGATTTAGCGACACCGTTGAGGCGCTTACACAGCTTGTTGCTATAAAAAAACACATCAAATCTCAACAATTTAGTGAAATTAAAACTGATAGTTTATTTAATGCATTAGAGCAACTTAACAAATACAGATTTAATCAAGCACTTATTCAATCCGCTAGGCAACAAATAGTACTTAATAACAGCGCAACTCAGTTTATAAAAACAATAAGCTTCGACCACATTTGCCCAACAGGTAAAAATAAAAAAGAAGCTAAAATAATGAGCAATGTATTTCAAAAATATTACTTAACACACATTCAACCCTACCAAGCACAACTCACCGGATACCTTGAGGTATTACAACCGCTTTACAACCAGCTTTGGTTTGAAGAAACCGTAACCAGTAAGCAAATTAATAATTTACTTAAAGATGATTCACCTAATAATTTATTAAATCAATTAAAAAACTCCGCAGTAGATCACGTGGTTTGGTGGCAAAAATTTTATAAAACGTGTGAAATCAGTCCAATATGAATAAAAAAACGGCAAATAAACGTAAAAACGATAAACTTGCTTGATTCACCATCCGCCACGCTATATATTAGCGGCCGTTGTTAAGTAATTAGCAACTTACTTAAATAGTAATACGACTGTAGCTCAGTTGGTTAGAGCACTACCTTGACATGGTAGGGGTCGGTGGTTCGAATCCACTCAGTCGTACCAACATTTAAGTTAAATAAAAGTATATCTGAAGGAAAAAGCACTACCTACTCTTGATCACCCGCTCCAAGAGTCAGTGGTTCGAATCCACTCAGTCGTACCAACATTTAAGAATCCTAAAAAAATTGTACGACCGTAGCTCAGCTGGTTAGAGCGCTACCTTGACATGGTAGAGGTCGGTGGTTCGAATCCACTCGGTCGTACCAATTCAAAATAATAAAAAATCAAAGAAAAGCACTACCCACTCTTGATCACCCACTCTTGATCACCCGCTCCAAGAGTCAGTGGTTCGAATCCACTCAGTCGTACCAATTCAAAATAATAAAAAATCAAAGAAAAGCACTACCCACTCTTGATCACCCGGTCCAAGGGTCAGTGATTAAAACCCACTCAGTCGTACCAATTCAAAGTAATAATAAATCCAAAGAAAAAGCACTACCTACTCTTTATTGCCCGTTCCAATGGTCAGTGATTGCCGCTGGATTACTGAAATTTAGCTCGTGAAGAATAGCTTTCATTAATTCGTTTCTAAATCAGTTATTACTCTCAATAGATACAATCGTTGATCCGACCATTTTCAATGATTCTTGAACTAATTGAGCAACTTTTTGCAGATGAGCACACATAAGAACAATCCAAGATTAAACGCGCGGCTTCTATAAAACTCCTTAGGACTTCGTTTAAAGCGCTCTAAAATAGCTCAGATATTATACAGAGAATATTGCAGGCTCCTTTGAATATATCAATTTTTAGTTTATCCTCTTGGATAGACACCAGATAGTGCCTCTTGTAACGCTTGAAATTTAATTGGCTTTGTTAATACTTTATTCATACCTACTTTAAAACAAGACGCTTTATTATCTTTCTCTGCATTTGCTGTTAAGGCATAAATTGGTATGTCGCTAATCAATTCATCTCGAATATATTCTGCAGCAGATAAACCATCCATGATAGGCATCATTATATCCATTAACACAAGGTCAAACTTTTTACGTTTGAATAACTCAATTGCTTCGCGTCCCTCATTAGCAAGCGTTACTTTATGGTTTAGTTTTTCTAAATAGGCTTTAATTAGTACTTGATTAGTTTTATTGTCTTCGGCAACTAAAATCGATAACGACGCTTGTTTTTGTATTACGCTATGTGTGTTTTCGCTGTCTTTAGCCTCTTTAAACGGGATGCTAATAGTAAATTTACTTCCCAGCCCAAGTTGAGTCTCAAGGGTTATTTCACCGCCCATCAGTTCAAGTAAGTTTTTTGAAATACTTAAGCCTAAGCCCACACCTTCGCTCTTTCGGTTAATACTGTCGTTTACTTGACTAAAAGGTTGAAATATTAGTTCTAGATTTTTTTTTGCAATACCAATACCTGAATCTTTGACGTCAAAAATTAGTTGCTCATTAAAAAGATTAACATTCAAAGTAATCTGGCCATGCTTAGTAAACTTAAATGCATTGCCAATCACGTTAAAAAGTATTTGCCCTAACCTGTATTCATCACCCACAACATATTTAGGAATATTCTCATCAATGTTAGTTGTAAAAAGGATATCATCCGACTTTTCAATAATATTAAGCTGACCCACTATATTTTCACTTAAGAGCTTAATATTAAATGGTTTACTAATAAATGACACGGTGCCAGATTCTATCTTAGAAAAATCGAGTACATCAGTAATTAAACCATAGAGTATTTCGGTACTTGAGTTTGCATAGTTAACTAGCTGTTGTTGCTCTGGAGTCAGCTTAGTATCAAGTAGTAGCTCTATCATGCCCATTACAGCGTGAATAGGTGTTCTTATCTCATGGGACATCACACTCAAAAATTTTGATTTAGTTTTACTCGCGTCTTCAGCTTTTAATTTTTCAGCTTGAAGAGCAGCTTCTCTCTCCTTCGACACTGTTATGTTTTTAGCAAGCCCCAAATAACCTGCAAAATATCCTTGTTCATCAAATTGAGGTTTCCCACTAAAAGATACCCAAAAGTCCTGGACTGAGGTCACCTCAAATTCAAAATTATAGAAATCCTCTTGGTTTTCGATTATTTGATTAAAATCACGCCATTTATCAACATTAAGTTGTTCACTTTTAGTAATCAAACTCTCGATGCTATTACCAACAAACTTTTCAGTATAAATATTACCAACTGTTTCAATATTATTAACGCTTTTAAATAACATTGAAGAGTCTGAACGCCAAAACCACTCGGTCCCTAGCTCTTTAAAAAGAGTCGATAACGTAGTGAACTTATTGATCATTGACAGTGATTTAAGTGTTTGTTTTTGTAATTTAACTTGATTAATAAACGTAAAATAGACTTGCTGTAGTAGTATTTTCATTGTGGCGGTATTTAAAATATTATGACAATTTGAAATGCCCACATTAGTGAATATAAATAAGCCCTGCCCTCCTACAGAATCAATACTTATTACCAGCGAATTTTTAAGGCTCACCTTATCAATACAGTTTAAAAGCGCGAATTCTAGTTCTTGAAGTGGACATTTAGAAAGAACACACCCTTTTTCGAGTGCTTCTGAAAATAACTGGCATTCAGGCCATGACTCAGCATGAAATACAGCATTTGTCGCTGCAATTGTCTCGTAGTAACGATCTTTATATCTATTTAAAACAATACAGTCTTCAAATTCCAGCTTGTCTTGTAATAAAGAGGCCAATAGTTGGAATACATCACTCTCGTCTTCACAATGTGCAAAATCCATTAAGTACGTTTGTAACTCAGACATAGAGAGCTGCTCGGTATGTCCCATAACTGTTTTCCTCATCAAAATGCATCGCGTTTTGCAAAAAGCGAGCTTAATATTTCTGTACTTGATTTAATATAGGATAAAAATCACTATAAATCATTACGTTAATCAACTTATCTTTTTGGAATGTTTCATGCTTACTAAAAGGCAGACTAAATAAAACACAAAGGCATAATAATGAAAATAGTGTGCATAGGTGGTGGCCATGGATTAGCGCAAGTTTTAAGCGCTATTAAACCAATGTGTAGTAGTTTAACTGCAATCGTTGCAACAACAGATAATGGTGGAAGTACAGGAAAGATAAGGGCGTCTCAAGACTGTATCGCGCTTGGTGATATTAGACGATGTTGCTTACAACTTGCAGGAGAAGATTCTGCGCTTAGCTCAATTTACGAGCATCGTTTCACTCAAGGCCCATTAGATGGACATTGCTTAGGCAATTTAACCCTACTTGGCTTAACAGAAATCACAAAGTCACCCACACAGGCTATTGCTTACTTTAATGCGATGTTAGGTAATTCTGAAACCATTTTGCCAATGACCGAAGTCCCCACCGATCTCGTTGCTAAGCTTGATAATAGCGAAGAAGTGTTTGGAGAATGTGCAATAGATGCACTCAATACTTTACCTAAAGAAGTCTATTTATCTAAAAATGTGCCTGCAGCGCCTGGGTGCGTTGATGCTATTTTAGCGGCAGATTTAATAATAATTGGTCCTGGCAGTATTATTACAAGCGTTATGCCCGCTTTTTTAGTAAACGAAATATTAATCGCTATTGAACAAACATCTGCGTGTCGTATTTTTATCGAAAATACACAAACAGAAAATAGCGTCATGAAACATACACGCACAGCAGGAATAGACTGGTTACAAGCACAGCTAGGGGTAAAAATTTACGATTTAAGTATCCCCCCTAGCGCAATTGAGGAAATTTTACATGACGGTAAACAGATAATGCAATCCAAAGAACATTTGCATGATATTAATGAGCTGGAAAATGTTTTTTCGGCATTACTTAAAATGCCAATTCAGCTTAATACTCAAATTTGAATGTTTTCAATAATCGTTGCTAGTTTTTTGAAGGTAACTTTACTTTGCTCATCGGCTGTTTTTAATAAGGTGTTTAGATCTTTTTGAGAATGTTCTACTTTAACTAGCGCTTCAATCTGTTTACACGTATCACCTAAATCTGATGCACCGAAACTGTAACAGCTGCTTTTAAGACTATGAGCACTCATTTCTATTTCACTACGCTCATTTTCGCTAATTAGGATAGCCACTGTTTTTTTTGATTCGTTGACAAACGTTTTTAATAGCTCAACGGCTAATTCGTTGCCAACATCCTTTTTTAGCTGTTCGATTATTGCTTTATCAATCATATCTTTCTTTTGGAGTTAATTATGAATTATAACGTTGTTTTACTTGTTGACTCTTCTATGATTGGCGGTATTGAAACCCATCTAGTTGAATTGTCAAAATTACTAAGCAGAAACCACATCGAGTGTTCTATTTTGTTTTATAAACATCACTGTAATCAAGGCTTTTACGACATGCTAGACAAAGAAAACATATCGTATGATTTTTTGCAAGGAAATATTAACAGCCTGCTCAAAAAATTATCCAGTTTTAACAACCAAACCGTTATTCATACCCACGGCTATAAAGCGGGAATATTGGGCCGTATAGCCTGCAAAGTTACAAATAAACGCTGCATTAGCACATTTCATGCTGGTGAGGCCGGCACTGGTAAAGTAAAACTTTATAATAAATTAGACCGATGGCTTTGTGCTCTTTCTACAAACTTTGCGGTCTCAAATAAAATAAAAGATACACTTCGAAACGCACACCTAATGGAAAATTTTATTTCTTTACAGCACACTAAATACATTCCCCCTAATAACTTAAATAAACCAATGAGGATTGGCTTTGTTGGTCGGCTATCATTTGAAAAAGGCCCTGATATATTCTTTCAATTAGCGAAAAACATGCAGCAAAATAAAGGCGTTGAATTTCATGTGTTTGGACAAGGTCCTTTGCAAAGTGACATACCCGTTTTAAACAATCTTCTTTACCATGGACTCACTGATCGTGGCGCTATCTGGGAGAAAATAGATGCGTTGCTTATTTGCTCTAGAGAAGAAGGTTTACCCATGACATTACTTGAGGCTATGTCCCAGAGAAAATTTATTATAAGTAGCTCTGTCGGTGCTATACCAAGTATCATCGAGGACAGTAAAACGGGCTTTTTAATGCCAGAAGGAGATGCTAATGACTGCCAAAAACGCATCGAACAATTGCTACTTTTACCTAACGTTCAAAAATTAAAGATGCTAGATAATGCTTATAACATGCTCGATGAACGATTTTCTGGAAAGAAACAATTTTTATTACTTCAACAAGCCTATACAGGTCAAGATGTTACTGAATTTCTTCCCAACTTTTAATTTTTCGATAAAGTGTGGAGGGGCTAACATCGAGTAATGATGCCGCTTTTGGTATATTTGATGAACATATTTTTATAACATGCTCGATGTATTCTTTTTCAGCAAGCCACAATGCTTTTATATTATTTTGTGTATTAGGCAAATCAAAGGTCGTATCCGCCATTAGCTGCGTAGTTGAATTAATCGTTTCTCGCTCTGGCGTTTTTTTTGTGTTTTCTGGTAATGCAGGGATCATATCAATATCTATGTATTGCTCAGGATTGAGCACTAATACATTACGTATCACATTTTCCAATTGCCTTACATTACCAGGCCAACTGTATTGTATTAATAGCTGTTTTACATCCTCTGATATTTCTTTGTATGGATGGCTTTCATCTTTTGCTATTTTAACAAATAAAGCCTCGGCTATTTCTATTATATCTTTACCGCGTTCTCTTAGTGGCGGTAATTCAATAGGTATAACATGTAATCTGTAGTATAAATCTTCTCTAAATCGACCGTTTTCTACTTCAACAAGCGGATCTCTATTGGTTGCACAAACAAACCGGACATCCACTTTGACTACTTTTTCGCTGCCAACTTGCTGATAACTCCCTGTCTGTATAAAGCGAAGCAGTTTACTTTGTAAATTTATATCCATTTCACAAAGTTCGTCTAAAAATAATGTACCGCCATTAGCCTGCCCCGCAGCCCCTACCCGATTAGCAATTGCTCCCGTGAAAGCACCTTTTAAGTGTCCAAAAATTTCACTTTCAATTAAATCTTTAGGAATAGCGGCACAGTTTAGAGCTACAAAAGGTTGATTAGCGCGGTTAGATGCTTGGTGAACAGCACGAGCACATAGCTCTTTTCCTGTGCCGCTTTCACCTGTAATAAATACTGTCGCTTTACTCACAGAAGCAGAACTTATGATCTGATAAACAGATTGCATTTGTTTTGAACTACCAATCAAATCAAAATATTTACCATTTTCGTATTTGTTTTTATATTGAGTAACCGCTTGCTTAAGGTTTTTAATCTTAAGTGCATTATTAACGGTGATTCTAAAACGATCGGCTTCAATTGGTTTTTCTAAAAAGTCGCTTGCCCCTAATTTTATTGCTTGGATCGCCATTTCTTTAGTGGCGTGACCAGTTAACACAACAACTTGAGGACAGTTGTCGGGTTCTAATGTAGCTAAAATATCAAGCCCATTCATGTCTGGTAACATAACATCGAGCACAATTAAATCGGGGTGCACTTTATTAATAATATCTATAGCCGTAGCACCATCACTTGCCACAAGTGTGTTTACACCCGTTGGTAATAGGTAAGATTGATAAAGCATTGCAAGAGATTGAGTATCTTCAACAATTAATACTGTTGGTGGCATTGTTCATTCCCTGTTAGCAAGTCGACGATGTTTAGAACACAAATTTATATTACTAATGATTTAACTATAGAATGTTAATTAAAGCAAATTCAATTAATTACAATCAGTGACGCATCATCAATTTCTTTTGAAAGTGTCACTTGTGAGTTTTGCCATAATGTATGAGCAAACTCATCTTTGGACTGATACTCATTCGGTATTATTTTGTTCAACTCACTTATCTCATCTTTATCGGTAAAACGATTTTCAGTCCAACCATCGGTATAAAGTAAAATATGCTCTACATCATCCAGCGCCGTTTCATAAAGGGTATAGTTATGATCTTTAGCAAGGCCTAATAATGGCCCTGTTCCTGTGAGTTGGCAGAGCTCTCCTGTTTTACGGACAACAACGGGGGGCGGGTGTCCCGCATTTAACCAAAACATTTTATTATTATTTATAAAACAAATTGCGAGTGTCACTAAGCTAGATTTGCAAAGCTGTTGCTTATAGAGCGCGTTATTGAGTGCTGCTAGCATATTTTGATAAGGGAGCCCTGTGGCTAAAAAGCCACTTATGAATCCTTTAATAGCAAAACTTTCTTTGAGTGCCTGCAGCCCATGTCCCATCATATCACCGAGTACAAATGCACTGCATTCATCGTTAATAGGCATAAAGAAGTCACCTCCATTGCCTAAACTAATAGAACCAAAAATATGAGCGGTTTTATCGTTTTGTAGATGGATTTTAGATGGCGTTGACTCAAACGTTGTTTGATAAGATAAATAGGCAAAGCGATGCGTTACACGCTCAATACTCTGCAGCAGTTTATTTTTTTTAACCGGTTTAATTAAGTAGTCATCAACACCTAATCGGTTGATTTTATGAATAACTTCTTCGCTATCATCACCAGTTAGCATCACCACAGAGAGCTGCGACTTTAAATTAGATTTATTGAGTTTTTCTAAAAGAGGCTCACACGTACCAATTTTTAATTTATGATCGAGTAATAAAATTCTCGCATCGGCAGTTAAAATAGCTTGCCATCCGGCTTCAATACTTTCACAAGCAATCACTTGAAATTGCTCTTTCAAGTACGCGCTCATTAAGGCAAGCTGCGTTACATCATCATCGACATAAATAACCGTAGGGCGTCTGTCTATGTGTTTTAATGGGAAGGAAAAAAAGTTTTTACCTTCTTTAGTTACATAGTCTGCATCTTTAAAATAATGACGAATGAGTTCAACGCCCATGCCCCCTTCTACTAACGCACCTGAGTCTATTGTCCAAGATGAATTATTATTTTTAAAAAGATTATAAGGGGTTAGTTCATCTATAAAGGTGAGCCTATAACTCTCTTTACTAGACTGACTAATGCGCAGTAAAATATGATGCTCAGAGCCTTGGTTGTGTCTAATTAAATTAGTTAAATACTCTGTTGCCACTAAACCTGCTGCATCGACCTCATCTTTTTTTACATTAAGGGCTCTTAAAACATGTTTGAGCACTAGGCGTATTTCGCTCAATGTTGGCCATAGTAATTCAAAACGTCTTTCAAATAATATATCCATAACGTCCTTAATGATGCCCAAATAGCCATCGTTGTTTAATAATTTTTGCCTTAATACGTGAAGATAACTTAGGCCATTTAACGGCATGCTTTTCTAAAAGTTTGACTATACGCTCACCCAGTGGCGCAAAATTGTGCTGGCTTATTAAAATTTTAATATTGCCATGCCCTGCTTGTTTTAATTCACGAATCCCTTTACACAGGGACTCTTCATCATTAATACCCAGCGCAACTGTAACAAATGTTAATTCGCTACAAATACTTAATGAGTGCAGCGGCACATTATTTCTATTACGTTTTAATGCGGGTGACATATCAATTAAAATATAGTCATATTCTTGCTTTAACCGGGCTACGGCATCGTTTAATACATGCTTATTTTTTGCGGGCTCGATGGCTGCAAGGTTTTGTATTGCCAATAAACTGATCCCTTCGTAATTAGTTACCCCTAGCTGACATGAAATATCATCAAATCGCCATGGATTGCACACTGTAGGTAGTTTATCGTCTAAACAAAATGTATTGATAGGATTCAAATCGATAATTAACACAGACTTGTGTTGGCTTTGTAATCGTTTGGCTACGCTTACACAAACACTAGACGACCCCTCCGAGCCAGATAGCGATATAAAAGTAATGCAACGCGCATTGTGATCAATCATGGTATTACATATTACTTCTAGTTCATGATATTGCTTTGGTATTAATTTCATAAGCCCACCACTAATGCAAGTATAGTAATAACATCTAAGAAATTATCTTTAAATTGGCTTAATAAATCCTGGCCTTTTTCTGGTATATATAGCGTGTCGCCAGCTCTTAATACTGGAATATTTGCTGAGTTTGGAGATTTAATAAACGCTTCTAAATCAAATACTCGAGACTGTTCTTTACAACATGAATGGTTAACCACAACTATCTTATCAATTAATGCCGAATTAGAAGGCCCGCCAGCTTCTGCTAGTACATCTAAAATAGACATAGTATCGTCAAAATTATATCTACCAGGTTTTTGCACAGCGCCCATAATACGTACTACTCGCTCTTTAGGTGTGCGCAGCCAGTCTTTATTTTTTTCAGGTACAAAAATGGTATCGCCAGGTAAAACATTAGGGAACAAGGTTTCGTCGCCTGTTTCGAAATACATGGCCAAGTCTAATTTACTCACTTTAGCGCGATTACCATTACGATGAGTTATTCGAATGTTCCGAATATCAGCCGCGCCTGTTGGCCCATCTGCTGCGGCTAAAATATCAATAAAATGCATATTTTCGTTAAACGAATAACGCCCTGGAGCACCGACCTGCCCCATGATATAAATAGATTTACTCGATTCTTGACGTATCCACTGAGATTTATTATCCGACGGATCGACGGGTAGTTCTTCGACGATTACCGTATCACCAGCAACTAAATTTGGTAACGCCGTATCTCCATCTGTAATCGTATATTTTTCAAGGTCAAAGCGCTGTGTAACGTCGCCATTGCGCAATATTTTTATATCGTTAATATTGGCACCTTTTGTTGGTCCACCAGCATGAGCAAGTAAGTCAGTAAAGTCCATTTCGTCACTCCACTCATAACGACCTGGAGACTGGATTGCACCTATAATTTTTATAGCGCGTTTAGTGGGGATTTTAAGCCAACTTTTTTCATTGACGTCTGTCTTCTCTGGCACAAAAATAACATCGCCTGGGTTTAAATCTGGAACTTTGGTTGTAACGGTGCCTTCACTGTAACCTTGCAAATCAAATACAATACTTTCGCCTTCTGGAGTTAATATTTTTATATGGCGTGTTTCTGCAAAACGTGTAGGGCCACCCGCATTAGCTAAAATATCTAAAAAATTAGTGCTGTCGGCTGCTTCATACGCGCCTGGTTTTTGAACTTCACCCATAATATATACGGTGCGAGAAGTTGTATTTACATCATCTACCATAATAGGCACATACACGGTAGAGCCTGGTTGCAGTAGCTGCATATTGCTATTTGCTGGTTTATCTAAGTAAGCTTTTAGATCAAAAATAACCGGGGACTTATCTATAATGACTCTAATTTTAGTCACATCAGCATAGCGAGTAACGCCTTCTGCGCGCATAAGTGCATCTAAGATAGTCATTTCTGCTTTGAATGAAAAACTGCCAGGGTTATGCACTTCACCTAAAATGGTGACCGCATTACTGTCGCTGGCATCACCCGTTGCACTGAGCGTTTGTGCATCAAAATCAATTTGAACATTGCCCAGCAAAGGTGATACAGGCACAAACACCGTATCTTTACTTCTCAGTAAAGGTAATAGCCCAATATTACCGGAATCTAAGTACGCTTTATAATCAAATTCAATAACTTCATCACCGCGTCTTATTTGCATTCTGTCTAATTGCGCACCCGGTTTTAAACCGTCCGCCTTAGCAATCACCATTTGAATATTGCCATCATCTGGAATACTAACTTGCGAAGGAGTATTTACGTAACCCAGCACATTAATAAGAATATCTCTGCTGCGTATTTCTATATAAAAATCATCCATCGCAACAAATAGCGCTGCAAGTACTGGCGTCAATTCTAATTCAATTTGCGAAGTGGTTTTGTCAGCCACATTAAATTGGCCTATTTCGGGAAGATTAATTTGGCCTTTTTTATCGACTTCAAAGGCGGTATTAAATTCAGCTTCACCTGGAATATACAAAAACAATTTGTTTCCCACCTGCACTACTGAGTCAGTATCATCATTGGTAGCGTAGGCACTCAATGAAAAAAGTAATAAAGCAACCGTCAATAAATATTTCATAACTTACTCCTGTTTGCTTTTAATAATTTTGGTCCAACTAACAAGCGCTTTCGCTTTGTTGTCTTGCAAATTCTTATTGTTAGCGTCGAGTACGATTGCCTCTACACGTCTATCTGAGTGGCGTGCACTGTTGGTTTGAGTCTGCTCACTGTAAGGCTTTAAGCTGCCTTGTGTCAGTGTTGTAATGCTTTGCATAGGGACACCATATACCACCAGCCAATGCTTAACGGTTTCCGCTCTTTTTAAAGCAAGTTCGTAGTTACTATTCATCTCGCCAAGAGAATCAGTATGACCCACAAGCAAAATCGAAATACTATTTAATTGCTTTGTTAAATCAGCAGCTTGTGCAAGCCTTACTGCGTATTTAGGCGTAATTTCGAACTCTTTAAAAGCAAATTGATTGTCACTGTTTAGCAAATCAGACACCTGTTTTTTAACGCTAAACAAGGTGGGTTTTGACGTTGCTGAAACTGCACAATTAGTGAGTTTTTGCACTGTATCAAAGTGATTTGTTAATTGATTAAGACCATGATAATGAATAAGTAAATCATGCTCTGCATCTTCCCACATGTTCGCCGTAATAAGTCTACGAATACGGTTTTCGTAAATTTGCGCCTTTAAAAGTTGAGCAGGCATGCATGCCTTAATATCTTGTGATTTTAGAAGCTCTAATTTTAAAACTAGATGTTCAAATTCACTTCGTACTACATCTTGCGGTTGTGCAAAGTTGTTATCACTTTGCTCATCGCTTAATGGATAATTTTGGTATTTTTCAGCCCAACCTCCTTGTCCTTCATCAGGCCAAGAAGCACACCCACTTAAAAATAAAGTTATGATGATAAAAATGTGTGCTTTCATATTCCTCTCCTTCAAACCGTTAAATTGAATCAATAAATGGAATCGTTTTGTCTACTCGAAGTAAGTTCATTAGTTTAAACGGCTGACCTGTAACGTTAAGCAAAGATAACTTGTGGCTCTTTTTTTCTATTCTCTTATATAGAAAAACAATAGCACCTATACCTGAAGAGTCTATAAATTCAGTTTTTGAAAAATCTAAGACAATAAAATCAGTACCCATATCAACGAGATCTTCGAATTCATCTTTAAACCCATCTACGGTAAAACCTGAAAAGTCATTTGGGATTGATACAATTTTATGTTCTTTTGCATTGGCTAAATTTGTCATGGCAGTTACCTATTAAATTGTTAAATTCAATATAACTACTACAAGAAACGAACCAACTTTAAGTAATTGATAATTAGCATATTTAAACTAAAGACAGAGAAAAAAGAGGAAAGCAAAGCATAATGCAATTGAGTATTGGGAGTACGATTGCATTATGCAAAAATAATTATTGTCCTTTACCAGTAAATATAACAACCAGTGTTTTAAACAAGATGGTTAACTCCATATAACACCAACTACGTGGTGATGAGGTGCTGAGCATATAGGCATAATCCCAGCCTATTTTGTTCCTAGCATCATCAATACTCTCATCGTAGCCATTCATCACTTGAGCCAGCCCAGATATACCGGGCTTAATACCGTAAGTACGCTGAGAGAAATAAGGGATGTCTTTTTCAAGCTTAGAATAAAACACTGGACGTTCTGGTCGAGGCCCAATCAGCGACATATCGCCGACCAATACGTTCCATAATTGTGGTAACTCATCTAAACGTGTTTTACGGATGAATCGGCCTATGGGGGTTATTCTTGGGTCATTTTTGCTTGCCCAAACAGCACCGCTTTGCGCCTCTGCATCAACCACCATTGAACGAAATTTAAGAACATCAAAAAGAGCAACAAAATCATCATTACTTTCCCCCACTCTTAGTTGATTGAATAAGACAGGGCCTCGTGAGGTGAGTTTTATCATAGCGGCAACGCTTAGCATAACCGGAGACAACAAAAGTAAACCAGTCACTGAGCCAACGATGTCAATTGCCCGTTTAATCACTTTAATGGTTACATTTTGCTGCGTATTACTACGATGTACTCTGCGCCAATGCTGTTTATAATCACCGCGTTCAAATTTAATAATGCCCCATAATGCTAAGAAGTAGGCATTGAGAATGTAATTTATTTTATCAACAATTGGGAGTTTCATTTTGATTTTAAATACCTTTTTAGTAAGTTCAATACCATGTATAAACGTAATAAAGCCGCATAATAATTTAGGCAGTAGTAACGTTGAAAAAATCGCTATTGAGAACAGTAAAATATAAATTAAAGCAAGCACGATTGGCATAACACCACGCAACACTTTATGTGAAAAAAAGTTAAAACTTACCCAACCCAATTGAGGGTTTAATAGTTTATAGAGTATTTTAATTTGCTGCCAATTACCGGCACCTAGTCTCACTCGTCTTGCATAATCATGACTTTGCTCATCACATTCTCTTTCTAAAATATTAATTTCGCTATTAACAACGGCTTTTCCGCCATTTTTTAACGCATTCATGGAAAGAATAAAATCATCATTGATTATGCTTTGCTCTAATATATCAGTATATTTAGAGCGAATGGCAAACATAGCACCTGGCACACCAATCACAGCACCGAGTGCTGACTCCATACTCCTGATACTATTTTGATACTGCCAATAATGTTTTTGCTCTGTCGTTGCGTGTTCATCTAAAATATAAACACCCGTAATGACATTAAGCCGCGTATCTTTAAAATCAGCATCAAGGTTCATTAATACATCAATACTCAGTAATGCGCTTACGTCAGTAAACACCAGCACATCGTAATTAGGTTTTGTTAGTTTAATTAACTCGTTAATAGCGTGCGCTTTACCTTGGTTTTGCTTGTTGAAATGTAAATGACACACTACATCTTGCTTAGCTAACTGTGCTTGAGCCAACATAGCCTCTTCATACGTATTATCAGTACAACCATCTAAATAAACGTGAATTGCGAACATTTTCGTGTTGTAAAGCATCGCGCCTAAGTTATACAATTTTTCTTTAATATAGGCTTGTTCGTTGTACGCACAAATTAAAATACCAAAGCTTGCGGTTGCTTTCGTATTTTTAGCAAACACAAGGCGTTTGTTATTATCTCGACTGAATAATTTTAAAAGTGCCACATAACCAATATGGTGGTATAAAACAAGCGCAATTAACACCGCGAGTGTGGTCAGTAAATAAGTCATTATTTTCTCCTTACGATGATAAGCCATTATAAAAATGGTCGTACTCTGCACTCATTTTATTCGCATTAGCAATTGAAAAAACATGCTCTCTTATACAATCACCTTGTTTCATATTAATTGCTTTTACAATTGCAGTTTTAAGTCCCATTTCATTTCCAGGTTTGATCAAGATACCTTGCTTATCTGTTAAGACTTCGCGAATACCACCCACGTCAGTTGCGACAATCGCTTTACCACATGCCATTGATTCTAAAATAGATAACGGAAGGCCTTCTCTTTGTGAGTAAAGACACATAACGTTAATAGCAGAGTAAAATAATTGCATGCTTTGTACATTACCTAAAAAGTGAACCCGATCTAAAATTCCTAATGTGCTCGCATAATCAACCAGTTTACTGTGCAAACTACCAGTGCCCGCAAATGCCAGTTCGGTATATATTGGCAATGATGATAAGATCCTTAACAACGCAAAGTGCCCTTTCCCTAGCTCTAGTCGTGCTGAACATCCAACTAAATTAACATCTTGAGGTAAATTCAGCTGCTGACGAGCATCAGATTCGTTAATACCTATAAACTGATTAAAATCGATACCATTTAGTATCGTTTTATCTGTTTTAATGGCCGTTTCATTAAAAAAGTCTTTAGCCACAACTTGTGCATCGGCCACCCAGTGTATTTTTGTCAATCTATTTAATGCTTTAGTTATTAAGCGTTGCTTAAAGCTCTTTAAATACCACGCATCATGAATAGTTGAAACATGCCTAACTTGGCGGTTTTTAATACAAGCCATGCTCGCATAAAGCATCGGCCCTATGTGGTGACTATGTATAACGTCTATATTGTATTGTTTAATGATCTCAGAGAGCTTTTTAACTATATTTAAATCAAACTTTTCAGCTTTATTTAAACACATCAATCTGTGTCCAAACGATGTCAGTTGTGGCCAATCTTTAATCGCTTCGCTTAAAGTCCCTTCTAGCGATACAACCACGCTAGAATCAGCAAATTGGCTTTTTTGCATGAGTGTTACGGCCATTTTTTCAAGCCCACCTATTTTAAAATGTTGAACCAAATGCAATACGTTCATGTTATTTCCCCTGTTCAATAGAGTTCATTGATGAATTAAAAACCAAGTCCACCGGTGCATCCTTCACAATGGGTAAAATAGTAACGACCTCAAGAGCAGACAATTTTTCTATGGTTTGAATATCTTTTAGATGGCTATCGAATAAAGTCGCAACAAACACAATCGTGCTACTTGTAAATAGACCTAAAATGATGCCGACAATAATTGATATAGCGAGTGATGTGTTGATTGGCTGCGTTGGGCTGTAGGCACGCTCTATGGTTTTGACTTTATCTGGCCCTTCGTACTTAACCAACTTTCCAGTTACCTTGGCCATTTCATAACGACTCAGCATGTCTTTATATAAAGACTGTTTAACGTCATAATCGCGCTCTAATTTTCTGAGTTGTTTTTCAATGTCACTGGTTACTAAAAGTCGGTCACTTACGGTACTAACCTGCTGTTCAAGCATGTTAAACTCTTGCTGATGCTGTGTAACAGCGTTTTTTGCATCTTCAAGATTAAGAATTTGCGACACCAATACGCTGCTCTCACCATCACCGCCACTGGGCAAGGTATTAGCCATTTGCCATAGCTGCTCAATATTTGTTGGATCAAGCTCTTTGCCATTTTCAATTAATAACTGTTGACGGTTTCTAATGCTTTGTAGCTCGCGTTTTTTAGAGATGACTTTACTGTGCTTTTCGGTATAGCGTGTTTTTAAAAAGCTCAGTTCTGATTCGGCAGTAATTATTTTTTCTTCAATCCGACCTAAAATTGGATTCGCTTGACCCATCTTTGTTGTAAGCGCTTTGAGCTTGGCTTGCGCACCGGATAAGATAATAGACTTTTGCTGTTGATCACTTAGCAATTTATCAAATGTTTGGCGATTACTATGTAAAACAGCTGGTAAGGTATTGCTATTTTTAGCTTTGAATATTGCTAACGACTCTTCCGATAACTCTAACTCATCACGAAGGCTTACCAATTGCTGATAGAAAAACTGCTCTGATGTATCCAATGAGGTCCTTGTTGGTGCTAATAAACGCTCAATGAACTTTTCGACAACTTTTTCGAGCACTAGCTTCATTTTTGTTTGGTCGTGCCATGTAAAGTTAATGCGAACAAGCTCGTCCCCAACTAATGAAAGAGAGAGTGCTTTAGAAAGTTTTTGATGGATCTTTTCTATCTCTGCAGGGGATGCATTGCCCGGTACTAATTGCGTTTCTTTAGCGACGGCTATAAGGACTTTTCGACTTATAACCAAGGTACGAAGCGCCGCTATGCGATTTGATAAATCAAAAGAAAAAGATAAATCATCCAAATATGGATTAAGCAGTGCTGACTCTTCAATTAAAATAGTGGCGTGATTTGTATATTGCTTTTGCGACGTAGCTGCTAATAAAATAACCACAAAAGGAACAATCAAAAGCGGTAAAACAAATAGCTTTGCTCTTGTATACACCGCATACAAGGTTAAATAAAGTAATCGTTTAATTTGCTCTCTTACTAACATAAACCCTACCTATACATTTGCATATTGCTATGCGAAATTTAGCGACTATTTGCAAAATAAGAATTTTAGCTACAAATAGCGACGTCTAATAAGGTAGTTGCACAGGCTGCGCCAATATTATGCTAAAGAACCTGAACTCTGAATAATAAATCTATCTCAAGCAGCTATTCTCAGCGCTAACGACGTTGAATTTACTTACAATAGGCCTGCTATTGTTGCTCTAAATGAGAAACTTTTAACGTAGCTAACGTCAGGTTTGGCACCTTCAAATGATTAATACCATTGCATTAAATTAGTGATCTATTATAGCGATAAGAAAATAGCGCAATAACAAGGCTAAAATTATGATACATAGTTGTTCTATATAAATAATTTTTAACGTCGTTAGTGAGTTATTTAATACGCTAGAATGATCATGTTTTTAATAAAATTGGTATAAGTATTATTGCGAATTGGTATACGTTAAATTTGTAGCAGACTGTTTGGTTTTTAAGCAAGACAGAATCTAGGGCGTGATAATTTCCAACAGATAGGGAGCTCTCAGAATAAATACCAAACACGCGCTACAGTTCACACCAATTCGCTTAATTAAATAATCTAGTTAGCGCCAGATTTAATCCCTAAAATCGATTGCAAATTGGTATCACTCCCTTGAGGATCACAAGTTTAATCCTTAAGACTCAACAACCATTAATTATAACCCGTGGTTTAAAGTAGAGATATCGTGCTCAACAGCAAGCGCTTTTGATTGCCAACTATGGTCTTGAGCTATATGGCGTTGCGCTAATTTAAGTGTATTTAATTGCGTTTTATCAAGTGAGAGTACTTCATCTACTTTACTAATAAATTCAGCTTGGGTTTTTGCGATATAAATTTCTGACTCGTAACGCATCACAGCGGGAAATTGCGTTGCGACTATAGGCGTTCCCACCGCTAAATATTCTTTTAATTTAAGCGGATCACATGCTCTAATTTGCGCATTATTTACAAACGGTAAAATAGATACATCCCAATGCGCTGAAAAAGTGACTAAACGCTGATGCTCCACCGCAGGAACATGCGTTACGTTTTTAAACTGTAGCAGTTGAGAAGTACAGGCAACAATATCACCCACCAATACCAGTTGATAGTGAGGCCTTTGTGCAGCGAGGGCTGTTAACAATGTCATATCTAACCATGCGTTAATACTGCCGTAAAAACCAACAATAGGACCATTCAACGCGTTTATTTCTAGGGCTATATCTGTATGAGATGTAAAGAGGTCATAACTAACTCCATGGCTAAGCATTTTAGTTTTGTAGTGTGGCATCTTATTCATCAAAAATTGACTAATGACATAAATTAAATCGGCTTTATTAATTAAACTTTTTTCAAATGGCGCAACCAAATGCGCATCAACGCCGGCAAGCGCGTTAAAATCATCGCCGCAGTAATAAATGAGTTTATCGTGCGCTTTTTTTGTAAATAAGTACTGTGCTGTAGGGACACTCAACCAATATATAATGGGTTCGTTATTTTGAATACCTTTAAAGTATCGGGAAAAAATCCAGCTATTATAACGCTTTACTAATGTATTATCGTGCCACGGTAACACTGGTAGTTTGTATACCTGCATAGTGCTAGGTGTTTTGATTGCGGTGTGATTTGATTGACTAAAAAGCTGCTTAAACTTACTCCATACGCGCTCTAAATCGTTGCGTTTGAAACGAGGTTTGCGCATACCAATTGAATTTATCCAGTGTATTTCATGATTTTTAGCCAACTCTGAAAATAAATGCTGAGTACTGCTTGGATGGCTTGCCCAATCTTCACCAAAAACAATAAATTTCATATTAGGACTCCTTTATATGCTTCACTACTTTGGCTGGGTTTCCTGCAGCAATAGTAAAAGCAGGAATATTTTTTGTAACCACACTGCCTGCTCCTATAATTGCTCCCTCACCAATCGTGACGCCTGCAAGTACCGTTACGCCAGTGCCTAACCATGCACCGCGTTTAATGATAATATCGCCAATTTGAGACTCGTCGTCACTGTCGCCTTGTGCTCTTCGTTCACAGTCAATGGGATGACCTGGAAACCCAGCTAAAAAAACGCGCCCAGCTAACCTTACATCGTCTTCTAATGTGATTTTTTGGCCAACCGAAAAGGCATTTTGCCAGCCAATATCCACGTTGTTACCAATAATGAGTGTTGGCGTAGTTAAGTTACCCACTCGCCCGCAAAATGTGCTAATACCAGACATTCTAACGTTATCGCTGCACTCAATATTAAGCTGTCCAAGTACTTGTGGCATACCTGAGTACAAAAAGAGCTGCTTTTTACTGCCTTTTATTTGGCTTTTAAACAGTGGCGTGTAATAAATGATTCTTAACAGTTCGTGACACAACTCTTTTACAAATTGATGCAGGTGATAAAGCGACGAATGAAGAAGAGGAATAACCATCATTTGTGGATTGCGAAGGTTTTTTGCAAAATGAAAAAGTGATTTTGCAAAAGGATGTGGACTGTTTTTTAACCAACGTTTGACATGTACCAACATACTGTTATTCCTTATTGCTTTGAATAGTGAGCTTCTCGAGCGCAATAGTGAGGGCCAAAATAATATACAGCGGCCAAGTAAATGCTTGCGTTAAAAATGTGCCTGCAACCATAAACCCTATAATACCGGCCTTTAACGCATTCGCATTAACTGCCACTTGATCATTGTAGTTAAGTGCATTGATGCAATAAACTCTCGAAAGGCTTCGGTAAATGCTGGCAATTAAAAGTAAAAATATGCATATTCCTACAAAGCCTGTTTCACCTAACACCTGAAACCATGTGCTATGTACTGCATGATTCTTGCCATCCCAGTGTGGGCTGTAAAAGTAATAATTTACAAAGAAATTATCAACGCCAACACCCGTAAGAGGATTTGAAATAGCCATATTTATTGCCGCGTGCCATGCGTATAGTCGGCCCATTGCTGATTCATCAACTCCACTTTCAACAGCTCCACCACTTTGTCTATCGCCAATACCAGCAAAAACCATCATTGCTAACATGCCAACACCTGCAAACATAGCAACAACAACAGGGTTTTTTACTTTTTGATATAAAAAGAAACTTAAAATAGCTGCAATTCCTAATAAGCCACCTCGGCTCTGCGTAGCGATAACGCCAGAAATAGTTAACATCAAGCCGATCGCAGCAAAGAGCCGGCGATATTTATTGGCTGTAGAGTCAAATAGTTCAGCGGCCAAAAAAGAAACAGGAAACATGAGCACTAAAGACAAATCGTTTGGATCACCTAATTGCGATCGATACTCTCGAGAAATAGTCACCCGCGTCCCTTCTACAAGACCTACGCCATTGATTTTATTATTTAAGGCAACTAATGCTACCGCCACACCAGAGATCATAATCCCCAAGCGAACAAAGCTAAAGTGAGAGAACCGTGTTAGCCACCAGCTAATAGCAAACACCATGATAAATACCTTAACTAGTACACCTATCCAGTATTCTATTGCTAAGCCTTTGTTTGTTGCGCTAAACACACACACCGTTAGCCACGCAAACCAAATAACAAAAATTAAATGTGTTGAGCTCCAATGAGGCTTCAGTGTTTTTGATATAAATAAATGCCATGCAATCCCTAGCAATGACGCCAATGCCAGCATTTTCGGGATTTTGAGAGGCATTAAAAAGACAAAGGCCTCGTGTAATCTAAAATAGCTAAATAAAATAAAAAAAATGATGAACACGGTGCTAATTTTTACCGCTAAAAAGCCTGCAAACGGCAGTAGTAATAATGCAAACGCAGCAATAGGGCCAAATAGCGTATACAATACAAGTGTTAATGCCGTAATAAATAAGCCATTTATGATTAAACAATGCTGCTTGTACCAACTAATCATGCGCTCTGATCCTTAAAAATGGCTTAATCGCATTACTTATTAGCGGTTTATATTTGTAAAAAAGGACAATTAAAAAGCCAACAAACGTCACTAATTGCCATAAAACGTACTGTGCTAAATCAATAATACTCAGGATATAAATAAGTAAAAAACACACCCAACTTGGCACAAAGCTTTTTACCTTAAATGCTAAATATTCAAGCTTTTGGCTTATCGCCACAAACAGACCCGTTTTAACTAACTGGGCACACGCCAAAGCGCTTACAGCTCCCGACACACCAAACTTTGGTACCAAAAAACCTAATAATAACAGTGCGATTAAAGCACTTATTGCGTTAATCACAGTGACAAAAAGCCCGTTGAACTGCGTGTAACATCCAATATTTAATAGGTCACTGTGGTGCCTTAGTACAACAACAACAATAAGGCTCGGTAACAGCCAAGTATTTAATTGATAGTTATGAGGTAATACAATACTAAAAATATGAGGTGTGACGATAATCATTAGCGCACACAATAAAATACCAATGTCTAAACTGAGTTTGCATAAAAAAATATACTTGGTACGATTTTGTGTTAATTCATTAAAGCGGCGTGAAAACCACCACATTCTAATTGGCTCAAAAGTAAACGATGTCATTAACGCAAACTGTAATACAACATAATATTGAGCTAACTTTTCTTTACCCACGCTTGCTGCTATAAACCAATTTTCTGCGCCATTGTTTGCATATACAAACAATGAGGAGACAATAATGCTTAGCAGAAATAAACAATTCTTAGGCGTTATGTTCCATGCAATGTATTTAAAACTAATACCCAATTGATTAATCACCAGAGATAACGCAATAAGTAACACTAGAGTGCTCGATATCACACCCGACACCATAACTCCCGTCACCCCGTAGCCTAAATAGAGTAAAATAAGCGTACATAATGTTTGGCCAGCGCCTTGAAGTATGGCTAGAACACAAAATTGCTTAGCCATTTCATAGTATCTAAAGTAACAAAATAAAACACTAAGTACAGATGACAGCGCCAAGTTAACCGCTAACAGCTTTATATCAATTGTATTTAAAGGCACTGGCAGCAATGCACTAAAGGGCTCGATAAAATAAAATAATATAAAAATAAATACACAACTTAAAAACCCGCATAAAATAAGGGCGTCTCTAAATAGTGCTCTTTTTCTTTGAGGGTCACTGATGTGTTGCTTAAATAATAACTCAGGTAATCCTAAACACAGAAGCAGCGACATAACAGCGGATATTGACACTAAAAAATTGAGTTCGCCAAATTCAGCTTGGCTTAGTATGCGTGTAGAAATAGGTAATAAAGCAAACCCTAACACTTTAAGAAATAAAGTAGATAAACCAAAATATGCGATTTGCTTCATTCCATTCATAATAACTCCTACAGGTTTTGTACCCAGTTAGATAGTTTTTTAGCTTGCGTATTAGCATTAAAATCTTTAGCAACCACTTCTTTTGCATTTAACCCTTTTTCATGTCTTTCATACGGGGTAAGTTCACAAAATTTGGCTAATATCTTTTCTAGCCCTTCAATACTTGAAGGCTCGCATTTAAACCCAACGGCATCGTTAACAATTTCTTTTGCTCCCATTAATTCGGTGGTCAGTACAGGGATACCGCTGGCCATAGCTTCTTTTAATACAACGGGTCCCGTATCGCGGTCACCATTTTCAGAGATACAAAATGGCGCAACTAAAGCAGAATAATGGCTGGTATTTTTTGATAGCCATACAGGGCTTTTTGATCCTAAAAACTTGACATCGTTATCTATCCTAAGTTGTTCGCACATATATTTGAGATCGTTCATTAAAGGTCCGTCTCCGACAACATCAAGCGATATAGAGTATTTTTTTGTCAATTTTTTTATTGCTGGTAATAAAAATTGCAGACCCTTTTTTTCAATTAATCGGCCAACAAACAAAAGCTTAACTGACTCACTCAAACGGCTTGGTTTATTATTAAACACACTCAAGTCGATTCCACAATGAAGTAATTGAATTTTACCTGCGCTGTATTTACGCAGTTTTATTGCCATGTCTTCACATACCGCAACAGAGAAATCACACAACGACAGTTTAAGCTTTAAATCAGAATCGTTTACGTATACATCGTGGCCATGACCAATTGAAGAAACACTCACCCCAGCAAGCTTGCTGGCAATAATTGAGTAGGCCAATGGCGCATGCATAAAATGACAATGAATGTGAGAGATTTGATGCTTGAGAATAATCTCAGCAATATTCAATCCATAACCCATCAACGATAAAACAGAAATAGACGTGAACCTTCTCGCTACAAGACTGCTTTTCAAGGCTATTAAAGGTCTTTGCAGTGCAGCGTTAATGGCCGATTGAGTCGATTTTTTTATAACAATAATTCGCACACTACAATTTAAATTTATACATTTATTTAAATTTTCAAACGTGAGTACACTTACCTTATGCCCTGCATTAACGAGGGCATTAATTTCAGTCACAACAAACGTTTCTGATGGAATGTGGAAGCTAGGAACAACGATGCCAATATGTTTCATTTTAAAAACTCCAGATAGACTTATCTGTTACTTCGCAAGAACTATGCCCAGCATAAAACAACGCAAATACGCATTTAAAATTCAATTTGCGAAGATATATCGCAATATGCAAACCATTAAACAAAAAACAGCCCCGCAGGGCGCTTAAATCATTGGCTCTTATCTTGCGTAACCCTAGTTATCTTGAAAAGTATAAGGTTATTAAAATGAATATTGAGGTCAGTGTTATTATCCCTAATTACAACTGTAAGCCCTATTTAGCAAAGGCGATATCAAGTGTTGTTAGGCAAAAAAATATTAACTGTGAAATACTCGTTATCGACGATGGTTCGACCGATGGCAGTGTAGAATGGCTCGATAATGCAAAAAAAACATTGTCTAATATTCGAGTTATTAAACAAAAAAATACAGGAGTGGTCGGTGTTAGAAATAAAGCTATAGCAGAAGCTAAAGGTGAATATATCGCTTTTTTAGATGCTGATGATTATTGGACTGACGATAAATTATTTGATCAAATTAGTTATATGAAAAATAATTCTAGCTGTGTTTTAAGTTTTACTAATTACATGCATGTCGATGAAGAATATGCATCTATTATTGACTGTTTTTCCTATTGGCCCGAATTTTCAAAGTTTATTGATAGCGATCATATCGGTTATCAAAACCTCCAATCACCAATGGATTTACTTATATTTGCCAATGTAATAGGTACTTCTTCTGTTGTCGTAAAAAAATCAGCCATTAACTACGTTGGAAAATTTGATAACTCACTTAACAGCGCAAGTGATTGGGACTGCTGGTTAAAACTAGCGAGGATTGGGGACGTTGCTTTTTCTCAACAAATATCAATGGGGTATTTAATGAGAGCAGGTTCAATCACCGCGAATAGACAAAACAGACTAAATGCAATGAAAGAAATAATCTCTCGCTGTAAAAATGATATTGGTATTAAAACGCGGCTCAAAGCCCAAGCAAGAATATTTGAGTGTTACGGTGAATACTACCGAGAAATCGGACTTAAATTTAAAGCGTTCTCCTTAACAGCTGCTGCTTTTATGTTATTTCCTCATAAACGTAACTTTCAACATTTACTACACGACATCAAACAGTCTATCAAATCACCTTGATAAGCTGTTTAATGTGCGAAAACTATCCATCAGTAATAAAAAGGCTCTATGTGAAACCTCAGAGTCTTTTTATACCAATTGCATAAATTAGTGATCTATTATAGCGATAAGAAAATAGCGCAATAACAAGGCTAAAATCATGATACATTGTTGTTCTATATAAATAATTTTTAACGTAGTTAGTGAGTTATTTAATACGCTAGAATGATCATATTTTTAATAAAATTGGTATTATTAATACTTAGATCATAACTTAACATTCTATGATCGCTACCTTTAAACTCACTGACGACGACTCCATGCAAGCTAATTTGCTCACTTATAATACAATGATCAATAGGCAATCCGATCAGCCTAAATCGACCTCGCTCAAAAGGCATAAAACTCACATAGCTACGTTCTCCAAAACAGCTTCTATCGTTGTCCCAATCGAAATATTGAGACCAAGGCACAACATTTAAATCTCCAGCTATTATCCACGGGCCCTCTTCATTTTGCGCCGCTTCGTTTAGCGCTGCGAGTAAGGTATTTCTATTTTGCCATAGTTGTTTCGATCGCGGTGAAGGAGGATGTGCTACGAAAACCGTTATAATGTGATCAACAAATAGAAACTTTAATTTAATATAGCCTAATTTATCAGCATCTAATTTGATCTGCTGTTTATACACCATAGGTATACGTGATAGAACAACAATACCGTAAGGAATGCCTTCAATTTCTTCATAACCAAACATATCGGTTGTGCTTAAGAATCGACTCAACAAATCACGGTTATTGTCACTGAATTCTTGTAAAATCAGCACATCCCATTTTTGTTGCAGTAGGGTTGATAAATGAGCGTCTATGTATTCATTATTATAATTTAAGTTTATTTGCTTAAACGTCAGGAGCCGCTCATTACTGGATGTTTGATAAGATAAGCTAGGAAACATTGGACTAAGGCCTAGCATGCATATAAATAGTAGCCCCACTCCAACTTTATATAATCTAAGCGTAATCAAAAATAAAGCACATATAAGTGCTGCTGCTAATAATTGAATACGTAGAGAAACAAGTACCTCTGCGTAAAAATAATTTAATGGATTAAACGCAAGTGTAATAAAAAACAGTGCGGCTAATAAAAAAATAATCCGAAAAAAAATAATTTGCGAATTATTGAGCGTGAAGACTCTAAACATAAATTTATCGACCTAATTAATTTTTCAGGGTCTGTTAATCTTTGCGGATTAAAACTTGTGCTATCTAGGACAAATCCAAAGGGCAGCAAATGTTTGGTATTTATGCTGTATTATCGCCTATTTATAGAGAATAACCGCACCACATAAATAGACGCTACCCTGCCTAAATAACATGAACTCTGGATAATAAATCTATCTCGAGCAGCTATTAACGCGTAAATACGCCTTGTTTTCACTGAAAATCTCTGGCTAGAGAAAATAAATTTAAATATCACCATGATTCAATACGTTAGTAAATTTCTTAACCAGAGCTCAGGTTAAATACCAAACCTACTGCTGTAGATTCAATCTCGAATGATCAACAGGACTTGATAGATTACCTCATCGTAAATAACTGTTGTTCTTTGTTTGGTTCATATTGCCACGTATATGAAAGGGGCTCTGTCGAGCTATCATAAAACCAAACCTCAGCGACTAAATCAATATCTTGCCTGCTTAAGATAAGCTGTGTTTCAAGCGCACTATTTGCAAGTGGGCCTCTATAAATACAATTATTATAATCTGCTCGCTGTGCCGATGCTTTCTTTTGACATACATTTAAATATGCTCTTACATCACCAAACCCAAGCTCAACATCCAAATTTAGTGAATATTTAGTGGAGAGATTAAACTGCTCATCAATTTTTAAAGTATTTATACCGGTTGGTTTAGTGGCTTCTGTTGAAGAAGGAGCAGGTGCCGAGACGGTTGCAGGGGCTTTTGTCTCCTCAGAACCACCTCCTCCACATGCAGTTAAAGTCATTGATAGTGTTAAAATTATGATAGATTTTTTCATTATTGTTCCCCTTTTAAAACAACATTACTGATACTATAATCGTTAAACCATTGTGATTTTTGTTTGCCAGAAGATTCAGCAAATTCAGCAAAACTCTCATAAGCGTCTGTTATATCAACCCCCTCTAACGGATGTAGCCATTGCATACCTACTTCCATTGCCCAAGGTAAACCGCTCTGGCTAAGAAAATACAAACCCCGAGCTTGATCGCTCACATCGTCAGAGCCAGCAAAACTATATAGTGAGGAATCGAATGCTTCAGTTGGCGCTTGGTTTTTTACATGCACTTCCCAGCTTCTAGCTTCTTTATCTATTAAAAAATCACCATGATAAAAGCCCTCTGATGCAAAAATAAAGGGATCAAGAAGTGAACCTGGCGAAGCCGCTTTTGCTTTTGGAGCTTTTAATGGAATAGTCATACTAAATGTAACTTTAACATTCGTATCACAGTTATCTTCTGTTCTAAAGTAGCTACAGCCAGTTTGTTTAGATACATGAGTCCATGTATCTTGCATGAAAATTAATATCGCATCATTACGATTTGCTTCTAAATAACTTTCACTTTGAAGTTGACCATCTATAACAAACACAATGGCATCTTCATCAACTTCACTACTTAAAATAGAACGTGATTCTCCATTTATTGTTTCTTTTAACCTCACCGCAAAACCATTATGATAAGTAGCACCTATGCCTATAAGTTGACCATCAATTTTGTAGCCAACCACATTACTGCCCTCTATTAGCTGGGTCGTTCTGTAATTAATAACTACATCATTAAAATCATAATCACCTGCATACGGCCATTTATCCTCATAGGCAAGTGTTACCCAATCGTTCTCACCAGGATAAACTGCGCTTGCAAATGTTGTGATTTCGTAATCTTCAACTTCTCCGCCTAGTACGCCACCCGTGGCTGTAATGAGTGATGCTTCTGTGCCATCTGTAACTCTAAAACGCGCCCATGTTTGGCCTGATTTTGTGTTGCTAGGGACACTGATTAAAATGCTGTTATCACCTTGATTCAAGGCTAATTTGGTAACCACTCTTTCGTCTTCGCTAAAAGTGCCATTTTGGTCCCAGTCAAACCATGCATATAAAAAGCTCGATGCTGACGCGTTAACAATAATTTGGCTGCTTTGCCCTGCTGATATTGCTGTTACAAAGCTTACGCCATCATCAGAGGCATCAATTGGGGTATTAATTAAATCAGCATCCGTATTTATATTTTCACCATCAACCGAATCACCTAAATAAATTAAATCACTGCCAGTACTGTTAGGATCGAATAAATGCCTTGCACCACTTTGCTCCAAACTTGTGTTGTAAGGTGCTGGTGCATCACCAAAATCAATTGAGCTGTCTGTCACTTTTACTTCTGCAATGGCGCAGCGTGCACCATCATTTTGGCTTGATTTAGGACCTGACGTAAATACATTTGCTATCGGTGTGTAGCCCACAACCGGACTAACGTTTAAATCAACCTTATGAATTTTACCACTTTTATTATTACTAAAATAAAACTGTCCGTTAATGTCAAAATAGGCAGCACCAAATGCCCCCGTATCGTCGCCAATATCTACTTGCGTGATAAACTTGCTTGTATTTGCTGCAATATTTATTTCGTGTAAGTCTCCGTTAGACTCAACGGCGTAGAGCAAGTTACTTGTAGGATGAAATGCAAAATCAAATATACTTAACTTCCAATTATTAGTGTTAGGTAGAAGTTCGGCTGTGATAGCGCCATCTAAATCCCCATTTAAGTCAATAGAGTAAAGCCCATAATTAGGGTGGTACACAAAATACGATGCGCGTTGGCTGCTTCCATCTCCTGTTACTTGAATATCGCCAACGTAAAAGTTAGTTGCTGGAAGGCCATTAACATCCAAGCGTTTCATTTCAAAATCATCACCTATTTGCACAATACTACTAGGTGATTGCTTGCTAAAACCATATAGATACTGATCTTTATAGTTAAAACCAATTGCGTTAACACTTTCATTATTGACTTCATTTGCAAAGGTTAATTGTGAAGATAAAACAGTCGGTTTGGCTGAAACTAAATCTATACCATAAAGTTGCGCTTTAGAGTCTTGCATCAAAAAAGCCTGACTAGGGCATGTATCAAATGATTGACTAAAAACAACGCAGGGAATTAATGATAAGCATGCTGTGGTAAGTTGGGTTAATTTCATAATAAGTTCGCCCTTATTTATTAAGTGAAAATATTAATGCAAGCCTCACTCCAGATTATAATCACATGAATTTTAAAGCAAAAAAAATATAGCTAAATTATTTTGTGCATGTTGCAATCATTTTATTTTCATTATGCAAACTAGGGCTGTTTATCTTTCGAGGTTAAATTTGCAGCAGACTGTTTGGTATTTAGGCAAGGCAGAGCTTATGTAGTGTGTGCTTTTCTCCCATAAACAGGTAATAACGATATATAAATGCCAAATACAGGTTACCCTTTTGGTTTAGGTAACTGCTCTCGCTCCTCATCTATACCTTAGTCGCCAACAAAGAGTTAATCACTCCTGGGAATAACCACATAGGGGCTACCCAGCCTAAAAAACAAACATTCCTGAGTTAAATTTTTAATTTTATTGCACAAAAGTACCAATTCGTGACTAGACTTTAAAAAGTAAGCACCTTTTTACAGCGGGTTTCGGAGGTTATTATGACTATTTTTGAGCATTACCAAGCACGATACGAAGCGGCACAAGAAGAAGAGTACAGTATCGCTGAATTCCTTGAGATTTGTAAAACAGATAAGTCTGCCTATGCAAGCGCCCCAGAGCGTCTGCTTATGGCAATTGGCGAACCAAATATGGTGGACACCGCAACGGATGCACGACTAAGCCGATTATTTTCTAATAGAGTAGTTGCACGTTACCCAGCATTTGCCGATTTTTACGGTATGGAAGACGCTATTGAGCAAATAGTGTCTTATTTAAAGCATGCAGCCCAAGGGTTAGAAGAATGCAAACAAGTGCTTTATTTACTTGGCCCCGTGGGCGGTGGTAAATCATCGATTGCTGAAAAACTAAAATATTTGATGCAACAAGTGCCTATCTATTCAATTAAAGGATCTCCGGTAAACGATCACCCTCTTTCATTGTTTGATCCAATCGAAGACGCAGAGCTGTTTAAGCGAGAATATGGGATCAAACCGCGCTATTTAAAAACAATCATGTCGCCTTGGGCAGGTAAACGCTTACAAGAATTTAACGGGGATATCAGTCAATTTAAAGTCATTAAACGCTACCCTTCGATTTTAAACCAAATAGGAATCGCTAAAACAGAGCCTGGAGATGAAAACAATCAAGATATTTCTGCACTCGTAGGCAAGGTAGATATTCGCCAGCTTGAGCATTTTGCCCAAAATGATCCCGATGCATACGCCTACTCTGGCTCTTTATGCCTTGCAAACCAAGGCTTAATGGAGTTTGTAGAAATGTTTAAAGCACCGATTAAAGTGCTACATCCATTACTTACCGCTACACAAGAGGGTAACTACAATGGAACAGAGGGTATTAGTGCACTGCCATTTAGCGGCATGATACTCGCCCACTCTAATGAATCTGAATGGCAAACCTTTAAAAACAATAAAAATAACGAAGCATTTTTAGACCGTGTTTATATTGTTAAAGTGCCTTATTGCTTACGTGTAACTGAAGAAATTAAAATTTACGACAAGTTACTTGAGCACAGTGAGCTATACAATGTGCCGTGTGCCCCTGGTACACTTAAAACGCTGGCACAATTTACAACACTCTCTCGCTTAAAAGAGCCTGAAAATTCCAGTATCTATTCAAAAATGCGCGTATACGATGGTGAAACATTAAAAGACACCGATCCTAAAGCAAAATCCTATCAAGAATACCGTGACTATGCCGGCGTTGATGAAGGTATGACAGGACTATCTACCCGTTTTGCATTTAAAATTTTATCTCGTGTATTTAATTTTGATACCACCGAGGTCGCCGCAAATCCAGTGCACTTATTTTACGTACTAGAACAGCAAATAGAGCGTGAGCAATTTTCAGCTGAAGTTGAAGAACGTTATTTAAGCTTTTTAAAAGGCTATTTAATTCCGCAATACGTAGAGTTTATAGGGAAAGAACTACAAACCGCCTATTTAGAATCGTACTCTGAATACGGCCAAAATATTTTTGACCGCTATGTTATTTATGCAGATTTTTGGATTCAAGATCAAGAGTATCGAGACCCTGATACAGGTCAATTATTCGACCGTTCGGCATTAAACGCTGAACTTGAAAAAATAGAAAAACCAGCAGGCATTTCTAACCCGAAAGATTTTCGTAATGAGATAGTTAATTTTGTACTGCGTGCCCGTGCCCATAATAATGGCAAGAATCCGCTATGGACCAGCTACGAAAAACTACGTACGGTAATTGAGAAAAAAATGTTTTCTAATACCGAAGATTTACTCCCTGTTATTTCGTTTAACGCCAAAACATCAGCTGAGGATCAGCAAAAACACGAAGACTTTGTTAATCGCATGGTCGAAAAAGGCTACACACAGAAACAAGTACGCTTGCTATCTGAGTGGTATTTACGGGTTAGAAAGTCGCAATAGCCTTCATAGTCGTAGTTTTTAGGAGGTCATTATGGCGCACTTTATAGATAGGCGTTTAAACGGCAAAAATAAAAGCACGCTTAATCGTCAGCGCTTTATTAGGCGCTATAAAAAGCAAATTAAAGAAGCTGTATCGGATGCTATAAACAAACGCAGCGTTACTGATTCTAGCTCTGGTGAGAGTATTTCTATTCCACAGCGAGATATCAGCGAGCCCACATTTCATCAGGGAAAAGGAGGAAATAGAGAGCAGATTCACCCTGGTAACGATCAGTTTTCTACGGGTGATAAAATTGAACGCCCAAAAGGCGGACAAGGTGGCGGCGCTGGAGAAGGCGAAGCAAGTGATACAGGCGAAGGGCAAGACGAGTTTGTGTTCTCTATATCAAAAGATGAATACCTTGACTTGCTATTTGAAGACCTAGAATTACCTAACTTGCAAGAAAATCAACTCGATAAATTAGTGCAAATGAAAACCCATCGCGCTGGATTTTGTAGCGATGGAATGCCAAGTAATATCGATATAGTTCGTTCACTACAAGGCTCACTTGCACGTCGTGTTGCCATGAGTGCGGGTAAAAAACGTCGCTTAGTTGAGCTTGAAGCGCAACTAGCTATGCTTCTTGTTGAGTCTCACAGCGATAAAGCTGCAATCGCCTTACTAAAAAAAGAAATTGAGACATTAAAAGTACAAATTAAATCAGTCCCGTTTATTGATAATTACGATTTACGCTTTCGTAATTATGAAAAACGCCCTCACCCCACCAGCAAAGCAGTGATGTTTTGTATTATGGATGTGTCTGGCTCAATGGATCAGGCGACAAAAGATATGGCAAAACGCTTTTACATCTTGCTTTATCAATTTTTAACACGAAGTTACAAAGACATTGAAGTGGTTTATATTCGCCATCACACACAAGCAAAAGAAGTAGATGAGCAGGAGTTTTTCTACTCTCAAGAAACGGGCGGTACGATTGTTTCAAGCGCCCTTAAGTTAATGGACGAAATAATTAAAAAGCGCTACCACGCGGATGAGTGGAATGTATACGCAGCGCAGGCCTCTGATGGCGATAATTGGGCTGACGATACGCCGCAATGTGGGCAGATTTTACGTAATAAACTTTTAGATGCAGTACGGTATTTTGCTTATATAGAAATTACCACACGTGCCCATCAAAGCTTATGGCGCGAATATGAAGACATAACACACAGCCATAGCAATTTCGCTATACAGCATATTAAAGAAGTAGAAGACATTTATCCTATATTTAGAAAGCTATTCAAAAAAGGTCGTCAACAGCAAGGCCCTGCATAGCCTAAAGCGAGGTGCACTATGAACGACAAACGAATGAGTGATGGCCCAGATTGGACCTTTGATTTATTAAATGAGTACCAAGGTGAGATAGCTCGCGTTGCAGCCCACTACAAATTAGATACTTACCCTAATCAAATTGAAGTGATCACAGCCGAGCAAATGATGGATGCTTACTCGAGCGTTGGCATGCCTATAGGATATAGCCACTGGTCGTATGGTAAAAAATTCATACAAACAGAGCAAAACTATAAGCGCGGACAAATGGGTCTCGCTTACGAAATAGTGATCAATTCAGACCCTTGTATTGCGTACTTAATGGAAGAAAATACGCTTCCTATGCAAGCGCTTGTAATGGCGCATGCCTGTTATGGGCATAATTCATTTTTCAAAGGTAATTATTTATTTAAAACATGGACTGATGCAAGCTCAATAATAGACTATCTTTTATTCGCTAAAAATTACATAAGTCGCTGCGAGGAAAAACACGGTATAACTCAAGTAGAAACCTTATTGGACTCTTGCCATGCACTCATGAATTATGGTGTTGATCGCTATAAGCGCCCACAACAAATATCGCTATTTGAAGAACAAAAACGTCAACATGAACGAGAAGAATACCTACAATCGCAGGTAAACGAGTTATGGCGAACCATTCCTGAACAACAACAAGAAACAAAAAAGAAAACACGCCACTTTCCAGAAGAACCACAAGAAAATATTTTATATTTTATTGAAAAAAACGCCCCATTACTCGATTCTTGGCAACGTGAAATTATACGTATTGTACGTAAAATTTCACAATACTTTTATCCGCAAAAACAAACTCAGGTTATGAACGAAGGTTGGGCTACATTTTGGCACTATACTATCCTTAATCATTTATATGATGAGGGTAAGCTGACTGACTCATTCATGTTAGAGTTTTTACAAAGCCATACTAATGTAGTGTACCAGCCCCCTTATAACAGCAAGTATTATTCAGGCATTAACCCATATGCTTTGGGTTTTAATATGATGGTTGATATTCGCAGAATATGTGAACACCCAACTGAAGAAGATAAACGCTGGTTTCCTGAGTATGCAGGTAGTAACTGGCTAGATACCCTGCACTTTGCAATGGAAAACTTTAAGGATGAGAGTTTTATTAGCCAATTCCTATCGCCCAAATTAATACGCGATTTTAAATTATTTACTATCGTCGATCATGCAAATAACCCACACTTAGAAGTTGGTGCAATACATAACGACAATGGCTATCAAGTCGTTAGAGAAGCACTCTCAGCGCAGTATAATTTGAGTAATCATGAGCCGAACATTCAAGTGTATGATGTTGATATTAGAGGCGATAGATCGCTTACGTTACGTTACATCCCACATAACAGCGTCCCTTTAGCAAACTCACACGAGGAGGTACTAAAACACCTTTACAGACTGTGGGGCTTTAAAGTAAAACTCGAACAGGAGTCATACTCTGGTGAAGTATCAACTATTAGTCAATGCCCAATAGATGACTCTCGTCACACAACAGAGTGAATATAATGGATCATAAAAAACTCCTCGTACTGACCAGCTCAATAGAATAGGCAAAACTTATAGCAAAAACAGCAAAAAATAAGGCGTTTACTAAAAATTGACTTACTTATTTTAGCACCTCATTGAAATAACAATTAATTGATATAAAAAATGACACTTAGAGGTCATTTTTTATATCATCGAAAGAAGTTACTCTATTACGGCCACCCTCTTTTGAAGAATAAAGTGCTTTATCTGCCGCCTCAATCCAACGTTCATGATCCTTAAATTCATGATTAAAACATGCCAAACCAATACTTACCGTCATCCTAATCTCGAGATTTTTATGTAAAGCAGGAGATGATTCAATCAATTGCCTTAAACGTTCAGCAAATACAACTGAGCCTTCTTTATCTGTATCAAGCAAGGTTACTACAAACTCTTCACCACCGTAGCGCCCTGCTATATCCGTTTCACGCAGTGCTGAGCGCAATAGCTTAGCAATATGGCGCAAAGCCTCATCCCCACCACTGTGTCCATATTTGTCATTCACTTTTTTAAAGTGATCAATATCAAACATCAATAAAGCGCTACAGCCTTCGTTGCGTTTTGTACGCAGGTATTCTTGCTTTAACAAATCCTCCCAATGACCTCGGTTTGTTAACTGTGTTAAATTATCAACTTGACTCATTTGCTCAAGCTTTTTGTTCAAATCTTCTAATTCTTTTTTATTTACTGCAATATCCGTAACATCATAAAGAATAATACAAATGTGACTCACCTCTGCTCTTATATTGGTCAGCGGTATAAATGTCGCATTTTGATACATGTATTCAGCTTTGCCTGTTATTGGGCGATAATTTTTAAAGCGAAATATATAAGGCTGCTGCTCCCAAATAGTAAATGAGCGATTTTTTAATACAAATACTGATTCTGACTTACTTCTAAACCATTTTTCGTCAATTGCTGGAAATAAATCAAATAAATCTTTGTGCTTTACCGCACTTGGTAACAATCCTGAATGGTTTTCCATAAAACCATTCCATACGCATACCTTATAATCTCTATCGAGCACCACAAGGCCTACATCAACGGTGTTAAACATATCCATTAACCAATGGATCTCATTCATATCTAAATCAGCGGCCATAACTTAGTCTTCTAATAGGTAAGCAACTTTGAACTTCAAAGTTTTAAGTGAATCTTCAGTAAATAGCAGCATAAGATCACAATTTATATCGTGATTTTCTATGCCGTAGCTAATCTCAATAGCAAGTGTGCGCTGCCAGCGTGACTTATTAGCTTTTACCAACTCAGAGACATCTCGGTGCTGACCAAGAACTATAGGGTGCCCTTGGCTAAATGACATATCGAGTTGTTTTGAAAGGCCTGTTAAAATTGCCCCAATGAGGATATTACTTATATCCATAAGTAACTCAAGTTCAACTTTGTCGTTAAGTTCACCATCGTAATTCATTAAAGAGGCGATTTCTTTAAAGCTGGAGTCATTTAATAACAATAATGCTTCACCGGATACGCCACCACCTATAAACCCTTGGCAAACACCCGAAGTAGAGGCATTGTTGTCAATAGAGCGCAGCGCCATATCTAACTCGCTTACCTCTAATATATTAACGTTGGGAATAGGCAACTTAACGAATACATTGAGAAGACGTGCAAGTAAATCACCCGCTTGACCCATTGCAACATTAGTTAGCTCTTGATATATATCACGAACATCAGGGTCTACTTGTTCTCCTAATGAATGAGAAAGGCGTTCGCGCATGGCTTTATCTTTAATGCCATGATGCTCTATAATCTCGGCTAGCTTTTCTGCCGAGCAAGGCTTTTGAATGAAATCAATTGCACCAAGCTCAATCACTCGTTGATGCGCGCTTGGCTGAATATCGCCAGACACGACCACGGTTAATATATTAAGCCCTTGCTCTTTCATGGCTATTAAAACTTCATAGCCATCCATTTCTGGCATATTTAAATCGAGAAAAAGGATTTCAGGTTGAATTAATTCTATTTGCTTAATGCAGTCAACACCATTAATCGCAAACTCAACTTTGATATCCCAATCATCTGGCAAAGATCGTGCTAATTGACGCCTTGCTAATTTTGAATCATCACATATTAGTACCGATGTTGACATATAATCTCTCTATTTCTTAACTGCTAAATTTATATCCAATTCTTTTCTACTAATTATACCAATCTGCTTATATATGGGGTCTATTTAACGTTAAGAAAATTACGCTAGAACTAGGCAAAAATTTTTGTATCTAGTTGTTCTAAATAAAAAATTTTTAACGACGTTACAGTGCAATTTAATTCGTTAAATTGATCAAAGATTTATGCAGTTTGGTATTACCTTGCAATTAAAACATTTTAATTTTATTTCAGTTTAAATGTTTTACCAGTATATAATTCCTTGGTTAGCAATTAGCAGTATAATACACTGTAGTTTATTTGGTTAATTTAAAAGAGAATTACCTATGTTTCGTGCATTATTTTTTATCCTTAGTATTTTTAGCTCCTTCACAAATGCAACCCCTATATTAGAAAACAAACTAGATGCGGGAAAGGTATCTGCCCAAGGTAAACCTGTCACATTACTTGGTAAAGGTGTATCTGTTGGCGACACAGCACCTAATTTTAAAGTAGTGGATGGAAATTTCACCCCTGTAACACTCGACGATTATAAAGACCAAGCTATTTTAATTAGTGTGGTGCCAAGCCTTGATACCGGCATTTGTAGCCTGCAAACAAGACATTTTAACGAAAAAGTAGCCGCGCAATTTCCAGCCGTTGCTATGTTAACTATTAGTGCAGATTTACCTTTTGCGCAAAAGCGATTTTGTAAAACAGAAAACATAGATAAAATAACAGCACTATCTGATTCTGTTTGGCGCGATTTCGGCCAAAAATACGGATTGATTATCAAAGATATGGGGTTATTAACACGCTCTGTACTTATTTTAGATAGAAGTCATAACATCATTTATAAACAATTGGTTAGCAGTCTTTCAACTGAACCTGAGTACAATAGCGTACTCGAAAAACTTAAAACGCTGTAATGCCGATTAAGCAATGCTAAATAGCTTTAAAACAAAAAACCGCCAATTGGCGGTTTTTTATTATGCTTTTAAATCTAACCTAAAAGCTCACCAAGTTGTGAACTAACCGCTTCAACAGCTTGTGTACCATCTAGTTTATGGTATTGAGTGTTACCAGCAGCCGCTTCTGCTTGGTAATAATCAACTAATGGCATCGTTTGTTCGTGGTAAATACCTAAACGTTTACGTACTGTTTCTTCAGTATCGTCAGCACGAACAATTAAGTCATCCCCAGTTTCGTTGTCTTTACCTTCCACTTTTGGTGGATTATAAACAATGTGGTAAACACGACCAGAACCAGGGTGAACACGACGTCCGCCCATACGTTCAACAATCACTTCATCAGCTACGTCAAATTCAATAACGTGATCAACCACTACGCCATTTTCTTTCATTGCATCGGCTTGAGGAATTGTGCGTGGGAAGCCATCAAGTAAAAAGCCTTTCTCACAATCAGCTTTAGTAATACGCTCTTTTACTAAACCAATAATAATATCGTCAGAAATTAGTTGACCAGCATCCATCACTTTTTTTGCTTCTAAGCCTAATGGTGTGCCTTCTTTAATTGCTGCACGTAACATATCGCCAGTAGAGATTTGTGGAATACCGTATTTGTCCATTAAAAACTGAGCTTGAGTACCTTTACCTGCACCCGGCGCGCCCAAAAGAATAATGCGCATATTATTGTCCCCTAGTATGGATATTTATTTTAAAGCCTGAATTCTTCCACAAGCGCCGCCGATACTCAAGTAACTTATACTAATTGATGAGTTGTTGATGCATTTACAGCGCATTAAAAAAGGGAACACACGTTCCCTTTTATTTAAAGTATATAATTTATACTTTTATTAACTAAATAAATAGTTAACTGATTACTTGCTTAGTTCTAGCATCAGTTTGTTTAAGCGAGTAACAAATCCGGTTGGATCTTTAAGTGTACCGCGCTCTGCAAGTAATGCTTGGTCTAATAAAACATGTGACCACTGTGCAAACTTATCTTCGTCTTGCTCGTCATTTAAATGCTTAACAAGTTGGTGATCTGGATTTAGCTCAAACACAGGTTTTGCTTCTGGTGCTGCTTGGCCCACAGACTCCATTAGCTTTTGCATTTGTGAGCTCATGTCGTTGTCGTCGCTTACAACACATGCTGGAGAATCTGTTAGACGGTGCGTAAAGCGCACTTCTTTAACGTCGTCACCGAGTGCTGTTTTAATGCGTTCAACAAGCCCAGCCATCTCTTTTTCAGACTCTTCTTGTGCTTTTTTAGTTTCTTCGTCGTCAAGCTTACCTAAATCTAGATCACCACGTGTGATTGACTGTAATTGCTTATCAGCAAATTCAGTTAAGTGGCTCATCATCCACTCGTCAACACGGTCACTTAGTAGTAATACTTCAATGCCTTTTTTGCGGAAAATCTCTAAATGAGGAGAATTTTTCGCAGAAGTAAATGTATCAGCTACTACATAGTAAATTTTGTCTTGGCCTTCGTTCATGCGCTCAACGTATTGCTCAAGCGACACATCTTGCGTTTCTGAATCAGTATGCGTAGACGAAAAGCGTAGTAGCTTACATACGGCTTCTTTATTTGCCGCATCTTCAGCTGGGCCTTCTTTCATTACTTGGCCAAACTCATTCCAAAATACTTGGTAATCGTCAGCTTTGTTTTTAGCCATACGCTCAAGCATTTTAATAATGCGCGATGTACACCCTTTACGAATAGCTTGCGTTACTTTGTTGTCTTGTAGAATTTCACGCGATACGTTTAGCGGTAAATCGTTTGAATCTAGTAAACCTTTTACAAAGCGAAGGTAGCTTGGCATAAACTGCTCAGCATCATCCATTACAAATACACGTTGTACGTAAAGCTTTAAGCCACTTTGACGTTCACGGTTCCATAAATCGAAAGGTGCTTTTTTAGGGATGTATAAAAGGCTGGTGTATTCCGTTTTACCTTCTACCTTATTATGCGCCCAACTAAGTGGATCTTCCCAGTCGTGGCTTACGTGCTTGTAAAACTCTTTGTATTCTTCATCAGAAAGCTCTGACTTATCACGCGTCCACAATGCAGTTGCACGGTTAATGCTTTCCCACTCACCTGGTACTGCTGGAATTTTTTCGCCGTCTTCGCCTTCAGACTCTGGTACTTCTGCTTTAAACATTTGTACAGGTGTTGAAATATGGTCTGAGTATTTAGTAACAATGCCACGTAAGCGGTAATCGTCAGCAAATTCTTTTTCTTCATCACGAAGATGTAAAATAATGTCGGTACCACGGCCTTCTTTTTCAATTTCTTGAAGTGTGTATTCGCCTTCACCTTGAGATTCCCACTCGTACGCCGTTGTTTCACCCGCTTTACGTGTACGAACAGTTACTAAATCGGCAACTATAAATGCTGAGTAAAAACCAACACCAAATTGGCCAATCAGCTGTGAATCTTTACTTTGATCCCCTGTTAAGTTTTTGAAAAACTCAGCAGTACCCGACTTTGCAATTGTACCCAATGAGCTAATTACTTCATCGCGTGTCATACCAATACCATTATCAGAAATGGTAATTGTATTTGCTTCTTTATTTGCGCTAATACGCACACGTAAATCAGCGTCACCTTGATAAAGATCGCCCTGAGATAGCGCTAAAAAGCGTAACTTGTCTGCTGCGTCTGATGAATTTGACACAAGCTCACGTAAAAAGATTTCTTTATTAGAATAAAGAGAGTGAATCATTAAGTTTAATAATTGTTTTACTTCTGTTTGAAAGCCTAATGTTTCTTTTTGTGCTGTAGTCATTTATATATCTCCAATTTGCAAAGTGTCTGCGTTATGCACTTAATATGGGGTGAGGTGTTAGAACTTCAAGGGAAAAATTTAAAAAAGGTAAAACGAAAACAAAGAACAGTAAAATTATTTAAAACGGATGCGGACAATTAATATGTATTTTTTCACCGCTTGTTGGGTGCTCAAAATATAAATCGCTGGCATGTAATTGTAAGCGCCCTGCCATGTGTTCACTTTGCTCACTTTTATATAAATCACAGCCTAAAATAGGATGACCTATAAACTGGCTGTGTATTCTCAATTGATGGGTACGTCCAGTAACAGGCGTAAATTGCACTAAGGTTCTGCACGGGTGCTTTAGTCTCTCAAGCACTTTATATTCACTTATTGCTGTTTTACCTGTTGCTTGGCAAATTTTAACTCGCGGAAAGAGCAGCCTATCTTTTGCTATTGGCGCAGTTATTTGTCCCTCACTAACAGCCAAGCTACCCTCTAGCATCGCTACATAACGCTTTTGAATAGTGCGTGCCTGAAACTGTTTATTAAGATGCTTTGATGCTTCGGCGTTTAATCCAACAATCATAATGCCCGATGTACCCAAATCTAAACGATGCGGTAACTTAGCCTCAGAAAAAGCGGCTGTTAACCCTTTTTGGCCATTCACTAAACGATAATGCACTGAATCCCAATTAAGCGGATTTTTGCCCGACAAACTCAATAACCCACTGGGTTTATTGATCAGTAAAATATCGTCATCTTGATATAATATTTCAATAAACCCAGCGCATTTAGGCGCTACAAAATCATCAACAATAATATGTGGTTCTGAAGGTGTATCTAATATTGGGCTAGTCATTAAATTAATCAACACCTTTAGAGTGAAGCGCTTTCAAAGCTAAAACATGCTCACGTAAATCGTCTGCTACTACTTTGTCAGCTGCAATCGGGCCACCTACTGCAACCGACACCAAAGACCATTTTAATCGCGGTAATTGCCACTTAGCTTTACGGCTAAACATACTCCCCCACAAGCCCCCTAAATGCACAGGGACAACGGGCACAGGAGAGCGTGCAATAATACGCTCTATTCCACGACGGAAAATATCGATTGAGCCGTCACTAGTCAGCTTCCCTTCGGGGAAAATACCAACAAGCTCGCCTTTTTCAAGCGCAGAAGCCACTTCATCAAACGCTTTTTTAAACGCCTCTGGGTTCGTTTTTTCACTATCAATGGGAATAGCTTTAGCCATTTTAAATAACCAATGTAGAGCTGGCGAATAATAAATAGGCGCAAATACCATAAACCGAATAGGCCTTGGTGACGCTGCCAAAATAAACATCCAATCAACAAAACTGACGTGGTTGCACACAATAACAGCGGCACCTTCATTAGGAATGTTAGCTTCGCCTTTTGTTCTTACGCGGTACATACAAATGGCCAAAATATAAATAACAAAGCGTAAAAAGAATTCAGGTACTTTGGTATAAATATAAACAGAAATAAGTAAATTTAGCCCCGCAAGTAACAGCAATAGCTCTGAAATACTCCACTGAAAAACAGACAACGTGACAATACTTAAAACAGCACTGCCCACCATAAACAAGGCATTTAATACATTGTTAGCCGCTATAACTCGTGATCGACTCGCTTCTTCAGTCCGTTGTTGAATAAGCGCATATAGCGGTACAGTGTAAAAACCGGCGCCAATGCCTATGCCTGCCATCCATATGAAATGCCACACCATATCGCCTGTTTTTAATACCTGTGCGAGCGTTAATAATTCAGTATGTTGAGGTGTATAGGTACTGATAGCGGGCTCTTGGCTCAGTAAATATAAAAACAAGGTAATTAAAATAGCGCCAAAGGGCACAATGCCTAGCTCAATACGAGAGCGAGATAACTTTTCACACAGTAATGAACCAATAGCAATACTCAATGAAAATACAACCAGTGCACTGGTTACCACCAATTCATCGCCGCCCATTACGTGTTTTACATAATTTGGTAGGGACGTTAAAATGATGGCGCCAATTAACCAAAACCAACTGATCCCAAGCACTGACTTACCAACCGATTCTGTTTGCGAATTAAGTGCTGTAAATACGTTTTTTGTGGATGAAAATATATTATAGGTAAATTTTAAGTTCGGCTCGTTCGCCTCACTAACGGGTATAAAACGACTGCTTACATAACCCATAACAGCCAGCACTAATACCGCAATACTTATAGCCGTAGGACCTAGCGATTGAGTAATGTAGTAGGTGCCAAAAATTGTACCGATCAGTATTGCTACGAACGTGCCCGACTCAACCAAGGCATTCGCTTTTGTTAATTCGCTAGGTGCAACGTGCTGAGGTAAAATAGAGTATTTTAATGGCCCAAAAAACGTACTTTGCACACCCATTAAAAATACTGTGGCTAACATAAGCCACACGTATTGCGTTAAAATTGAGACAGCACCTACAATCATAATAGGAATTTCAAACAACTTTACGATTCTAATGAGCTTAGACTTTTCTGTTTTTTCTGCGAGCTGTCCTGCCATCCCTGAAAATAAAAAGAAAGGTAGAATAAATAGCCCCGCAGCAATATTTGAATACAATGCCCCATCAGCAAGCGTTGCGGCCTGAAATATCAATAAAATAAGCACCGATTGCTTATACACATTATCGTTTATCGCTGAGAAAAACTGCGTAATAAAAAGCGGTAAAAAACGCTTACTACTCAGTAATCCGCTTTGATAGGATTGATTATTCTTCATTGTATTCCTTACTAATTAGAGACATAGCTCAAAACATATTACACTGCTTCTAAGCTTACCTTAAAAACAAAAAAGCCTACATAATTTAATCATGTAGGCTTTTATAATATGTTTCAAATAGTAACTTTGAGTTAGTCTTGAGTAACAGCACGCCTGCCGCTAAAAGCATGCATAAGCGTTCTGCCGTCCACTAAATCAAGTTCACCTCCCACAGGAATGCCATGAGCAATGCGCGAAGCACCTACTTTATACTTATGACAAAGCTGCGCAATATAATGCGCTGTAGTTTCACCTTCAACGGTAGGATTAGTCGCTAAAATCACCTCATTAATACCGCCCAGAGCAAGTTTTTGCTCTAAAACGTCTAAGCCAATTTCTTTAGGACCTATGCCATCTATAGGCGATAAATGACCCATGAGTACAAAGTACAAACCTAAATATTGGCCAGTTTGCTCGATGGCAAGCACATCCGTAGGCGATTCAACAACGCATAATATCCCGCTGTCTTGACGCTTTGTGCTTAAACAAATATCGCATTGAGCTTGTTCGCAAAAAGTACGACAAGACTGACAATGCCCTACGGCTGTCATTGCTTTAGTCAATGCATTACCAAGCTGAGTGCCCCCTTTTCGGTCGCGCTCTAGCAAGTGAAAAGCAATACGTTGCGCTGACTTTGGGCCAATGCCTGGTTGGCAGCGCAATGCCTCAATAAGCTGATTTAAACTATCTGAAAGTTGCATTATTTACTTAAAACGGCATTTTCATACCTGGTGGTAATTGCATACCGCCAGTTACTTTACCCATGCGCTCTTGTGTTTCTTCTGCAACACGGCGGACAGCATCATTACACGCAGCAGCAAGTAAGTCTTCAATCATGTCTTTGTCGTCTTCCATTAAGCTCTCATCAAGCTGAACACGACGAACATTGTGATTACCAAGCATAGTTACTTTAACTAGACCAGCACCAGCTTCACCAACAACTTCTAGTGTGGCAATTTCTTCTTGGGCTTTTTGCATGCGATCTTGCATTTGCTGCGCCTGCTTCATCATGTTGCCCATTCCACCTTTAAACATAGCTTTCTCTCTTTCTTTTAATACATTAATTAACATGAACATAAGGGCGATTGTAAGTAATTACAATGCCTGAATACTATTTTCATCAATTTCGGCGCTAAATACCTGCTGGAATTGTACTATGTTTTCGTCAGATGTGATCACATCGATTGCTTGTTGATGACGACCTGCATCAATTTTTTGCTGGATAAGATAAGGAGAGTCGATCACCCCTTTAGCAAAATTAATACTTAATGACACGTTATGCTCATAAATACTCGACAGTGCCGCATCTAGTCGTTGGCGAAGCATAGGTGTATCTAAATGCTTTTGTGATTCATCAACGTCTATATGTAAACTATTACCTTGCTTGGTAAAGATTGAATGCAATGCAAATTGGCGCATTCGACCACCCAATCCCATACGTTTTATTAAATAGGCCCACTCATCTTGTTGATGCGCAAATCTAATTTCACTAATTGGGCTATGAAAATCGTCAGGTACTGGAATACTTACTTCTTCTGCTGCAACTTCAGGTGCCTTTTGAGGGTTTATTTGCTCAAGCAGCTCTGGTGCTAAGTTTTCAGTAATTGTTTGATGCTTAGTTTTAAAATCGATCTTTTCAGGCTTTGCAGCACCTTGATTATCAGCCGGTATGTGGCTCCCTGTTACTAGGAGCTGTGACTTTTTTTCATTCTCACCTGCTGTATCAGTAGCCCAAGGCGGCGGATTGTCTGACTGTGCATATACTGAGTCAGTCGTTATTGATACCGCGTTATTTAACTGCTCATTTGTCTGAGCCACTGTATTTTTATCTTTTGATGCTTCACCAACATTATGATTACTGCTAGTAACAGTGCTGTTAGATACGTTTGATGAACTTGCCTTTGCCGTATTTAAGTTTGTCCCAGAAAGCTTTCCTGAGCCTGATATATTACGATCACGCAATATGCGCGCAATAGCGGATTGCGCTTTTGCCTCACGTTCAACAATCGAAGCATTCTCAGCTTGTTGCTGCTGGTTTTGTAAGTCTGATTGCGGCTCAGGAATGTTTTGCTCAATATCTGTTGAGTGCTCTGGCAAATGACTATGTTGATTATCAGGGATCGTGTTTTGTGGATTAAACCCTTGATCAACCGCACTGCTCATTACATCATCAAACTGCGCCGCTAACGTTTGCTCTACATCACTGTGTTGCATGTACGCTTCATCTTCACTTTGACGTTGTGTTTGAACGTCAGTGATTACTTCAGTCGAATGGCCCGGCACTTGTTGATCTACGTGTTCACTATGTATTGAATCAGTTTGAAGTGGCGCTGACTTATTCGGATCTGAGACTCGTATCTGGTTATCAACTACATTACCAGTAGCCAGTTTGGTGTTCGCTTGTGGCTGTTTTTCAGGTTCAACCGTTTTATGTTGTTCGGTATTACTGACTAGGGCTGTATTTTGATCTTGCAAAACAGGCTGTGTATTACTTTGCGCTGGTTTATTTTTATTTAATATATCGCGTAACGCATTCGCTTTACTTGGTTTGTTTTGTACTGGGTCAGCCGTTGGCGCTTGATTGTTTGCAGCAACTGGCTCAAATGCAAGCAACCTCAGCATAAGCATTTCAAAACCTAAACGAGGTTCTGGTGCCCATTGTAAATCTTTTTTACCATTTAAAAGTAATTGGTAAAAAATTTGTATTTGTTGTGGACTTGTGTGCTGCGCAACGTGCGTTATGTAATCAGCATTCGTTTCATCAAGCTCTGCTGCCTGTGGCACTAATTGAGTGAGTTGAGTTAAATGTGTGAGCGCAATTAAATCATCAAGTAAGGCAATATAATTTGGATTTCTGCTCGCGACATGTGCAATTTCGCTCATTAAAGCTGTGCCATCTTGGGCAAGTAATGCAGCTAATAAGCTTTGGCTGTAATGTGTATCCATCAAACCAAGCATTGTTTGTACTGCTTGATTATTAATATCACCATTTGTTTGCGCAATCGCTTGATCGGTTAAGCTCAGTGCATCACGCATACTGCCGTCAGCGGCTTTTGCAATAATACTAAGTGCATCATTATCATAGCTGAGCTGTTCTTGAGTAAGTACGTGTTCAAGCTGTGTTTTAATTTCACTTTGCGATAACGCATTTAAGTTAAATTGCAAACAGCGAGATAAAATAGTGACAGGTAATTTTTGTGGATCGGTCGTCGCTAATAAAAATTTCACATGCTCTGGTGGCTCTTCAAGCGTTTTTAAAAGCGCATTAAAGCTGTGCTTTGAGAGCATGTGAACTTCATCGATCAGGTATACTTTATAACGTCCACGCGTTGGCGCATATTGAACGTTATCAAGTATTTCGCGGGTGTCTTCTACTTTGGTACGAGAAGCTGCATCTATTTCGAGTAAGTCAATGTAACGCCCTGCTTCTATATCTAAGCAGCTGCTACATTGGCCACATGGATTTGCAGATATACCTTCATCGCAATTTAAGCTTTTCGCAAAAATACGTGCAATGGTGGTTTTACCTACACCGCGGGTTCCAGTGAATAAATAAGCGTGATGCAGTCTATTTTGTGTAAGCGCATTTACAAGCGCTTGCTTAACATGAGACTGCCCAACCAATTCATGAAAGGTTTGAGGACGCCATTTTCTCGCTAGAACCTGATAACTCATCGATTACTCGCCTTCGAATTCAACCAATTTTAGGATTTTAATACCCATTTTTTTGATGCGTTGCTCGCCACCCAGTTCTGGTAGTGATACAACAAATGCAGCATCTGTCGCTTCGCCACCTAGTTTTTGAACTAATTTAGCTGTGGCTTCGATTGTGCCACCTGTTGCTAACAAGTCATCCACTAATAATACTTTATCGCCAGGTACAATCGCATCGACATGAAGCTCTAACGTATCTTCACCGTATTCTAGCAAGTAGTCTTGACGAATAACTTCACGTGGTAATTTACCTGGTTTACGTACAGGAATAAAAGGAATGCCTAGCGCGTAAGATAACGGTGCACCAAAAATAAAGCCTCGTGATTCTGTGCCAATTATTTTCGTAAAACCTTGATCTTTATATTCAGCGATAAAAGCGTCAATAGTGGCTTTAAAGGCTTCTGGATTAGCCATTAAAGTGGTTACATCGCGAAACATAATGCCCGCTTTTGGATAATCAGCAATTGTAGTGATGCTGTTTTTGATAATTGCTGGTGTTACTTGAGTCATAATTTTAACTGCTCAATGGTTTATATTACAAAGCAGGTGATTATAACCTTAACTAACCTTTAATTGCGAGTTTGGCGTTATTATAAAAGAGGTTTTAAGAGTTTAGAGGGAAAGATTAATAAAAGTGGTTCAAGGCTGCAGTAAATAACAGCCTTAATTAACGCTATGTATTTTAAGTTAAGCTAGTGATCCAACCTAAAATTGCATTTAAACAACCAATCCCTGCAAATACAGCTAAAAATGCTAGAAAATAAGTAGCATTGAACGGATCTTTAAAGTCTTTATCATCTGACATTGGTACAACCTTTTATTAAGCACGGCAAATAAGGCCGCCATAATAAACGATGTAAAATTATCAATAAAGACCTTAATCTTGATTTTTTGTCACAATGACACCGCGTTCAACCATTGCATTGAGGGTAACTAATGCACCTTGAGCAATTTGTTCTGCATTAAATTGTGGTGCGTGAGCTAATACCTGTTGGCAAACGTCGTTAAATGTCGCGCCATCACTTGCCTCTATAATTGACAGTAACAAAGCCGTCATCGCATTTGTTGCTAAAAATTGTACATCATCATCTTCATCTCTATATACAACAAAATAATTAGGCTGCGCTGATGGCGCTTCTGGTTTAAAGTGATTGCTGATATTTTGAACTGGAAATTGATAACTTAAATTCCTTGCCAGCCCCGATAAATATAAAGCAGAGGAGGTTATTGCTGTTTTTTGTAATTTTAGCGCTTGCTCATCTTCGTGTGCGATAGATACATCAAGCTCTACCCATTCATAATGTGCAAGTTCTAGCATAAACACGGGGTCGTGTTTTTTCATTTTATAATCACTTGATAAGTAATTTATAAACTCCCCTGCTATATCTAAAAAGTACGGCGAGTGACAATCATACTCACTAAAAAACTGGCGTACGAGGGCCTGCCATTGTGTATCGGTATATAAGGTTTTTAATACTGGAAAACCTGATGAAACAAAGCCTTCAATATTATTAAAAAACAGGTCGCGATAAATAGCCATGCGTCTATCTTCAATATCACTGGGCTTGTTATTTTTTTTAGGTTCGCGAATATGCGCCATAAATTCGTTTTGTACTTCAATAAAGCTCATAGTCAGGCACTCTTTTCAATATTTATAAAGGCTTATATTAAGCTCGTTGTTTTGAAACAGTTAAATTAAGGTATTTAGCTTGCAGCTTATGAATTATATCTAACTCTTTAACCAACACATTCATAGTAGGAATATTAAAATCACGTTCAAGCAAGGTTGGAAATACGCCATGTACTTCGTACGCTTTATCAAGTAATTCCCAAACAGGATCAACCACATCTGCGCCATGTGTATCAACGATTAAGTCATCGGCCTCATTGTAATGCCCTGCAACGTGTCCGTAAGCAATACGTTCAGAAGGTAAGCCCGTTAAAAACGCTTGTGCGTTATAGCCATGATTAATCGAATTCACATAAATATTGTTTACGTCGAGTAAAAGCTTACAGTCAGCTTGTTCTAGAATGGTATTCGTAAATTCAAGCTCTGATAATTGCTGCCCAGGAGCGCCATAGTAAGAAACATTTTCTATCGCAATTTGTTGCTCAAGTATATCTTGTACTTGTTTTATACGAGGGACAACATGTGCTATTGCATCTTGTGTAAACGGAATAGGCATTAAATCATACATATGACCCGTTCCAGAGCAGTAACTTAAATGCTCACTAAAAATTTTTATATTGTGCTCTTTAAAAAAAACTTTTAAAGATTTAACAAATTCAACATCCAGTGGCTCGGGTGAGCCAATAGACAGTGACAATCCATGACATACGAAATTATTTGCATCAGTTAATGTTTTAAATTGTTTTTTAAAGCGCCCGCCTAGTTTTAGCCAATTCTCTGGCGCAACTTCTAAAAAATTGACTTGCTTAGGTACGTGTTCAAGCAGTTCATCAAGCATTTCTCGTCGAAGGCCAAGCCCCACCATTCCAAGTGCTGTATTTTTAGTTTGTGTCATAACTACCTCTAACTTAACAAAAAAGGGCCTTAAGGCCCTTTTAGGATAACTTATTTAGAATAAGATATTAACGGCCACCACACTTACCTTCGCCGCACTTACCTTCTTTTTTAGTTTTTTTAGCGTCGCCACCGCATTTACCTTCGCCGCATTTGCCTTCTTTTTTACCTTTTGCGTCGCCGCCACATTTACCTTCGCCGCACTTGCCTTCTTTTTTACCTTTTGCGTCGCCACCACATTTACCTTCGCCGCACTTACCTTCTTTTTTAGCTTTTTTAGCGTCGCCACCGCATTTACCTTCGCCGCATTTGCCTTCTTTTTTACCTTTTGCGTCGCCGCCACATTTACCTTCACCGCACTTACCTTCAGCAGCATCTAGTTGGTAGCCTGTCACCAGTTGTTGAAACTCAAATGGGTTAGCTTGTACATCAGCAGATACAAAACTTGCAGAGCCAACAACTACTGCACCTAAAGTTAACGCGATTGTATTTTTTTTAACTGTATTCATTTTATGACTCTCTTTAATCAAGGATTGTAAATCTCAGCAATAAAAATGTATTTTTAAATTGCTTGTATGCTTAAGTAGACCCGCACAAGAATAAAAACTTTCATTTCTTTTCAAAAATTTTTACTTTTGCAATCACCACATTAAATATGGTTGGTAATTACAGATTTATCAATGTGTGATTTACAGGTAAACTATGCGTCCGGTTTTTCTCAAAATTAATCACCTTATGAAACTTGTTTTAGCGCCTATGGAAGGTGTTGTTGATTTTAAAATGCGTCAATTACTCACTGACATTGGCGGATTCGATTTGTGTGTTACCGAGTTTGTAAGAGTGGTTGAAACCTGCTTACCTGACAAAGTTTTTCACCGCTATTGTCCTGAACTACATAATAATGGTTTTACCCGAGCTGGAACACCTGTTCGTATTCAATTACTTGGCCAAGAAGCAAACCCTCTAGCCGAAAATGCGGTGAAGGCAATTACTTTAGGGTCTCATGGCGTCGATCTTAACTTTGGTTGCCCTGCAAAAACAGTTAATCGTAGTCGAGGCGGTGCTGTGCTACTCAAAGATCCCGACCATATGTACACCATTATTAAAGCGGTCCGAGATGCAGTAGATGATGAGCATGAAGTCAGTGCAAAAATTCGCTTAGGATTTGATGACGACAGCAACAGCCAAGAAATTGTTGATGCAGTCGTGAGTGCCGGAGCAAACAGCATTGCGATACATGCTCGTACTAAACGCGATGGTTACAATCCGCCTGCTTATTGGGAAAAAATTCCACCAATAATCAATGATAAAAATATTGCCGTTGTTGCCAATGGTGAAATTTGGCAGGTTGAAGACGCAATGCTTTGCCAAAAGCGAAGTGGTTGTAGCGATCTGATGCTTGGCCGCGGCGCCCTTTCGCACCCAGATTTGGCAAGAAAAATTAAAGCACATGTAAATAACGAACAATACGATGGCCTTCAGTGGGAACATATTATTTATCATTTGATCCACTCTGCTATTCATCAAGACCCTGCAAAAGATGAAAAATATTTCGCATCTCGTACCAAACAATGGCTTGGTTACCTAAAACGCCAATACCCACAAGCCATCGATCTATTTGATGAAATCAGGCGTTTAAAAAGTAAAGAGGATGTGGCAAGCGTATTAAATAAATACGCCAAAGCACCGCAACTTGATTCAAATCAAAACGCTTAGGTAAACCTATTCGATAATATCAGTATTACGTAAAGCTAATTTAAAAGGTTGTACTGATAATGCATCATCAAAAAATGCTAAACAATGAAATAGCGCAAGTAAAATCCAACATACTAGCTATGCTTGCTAAATCAACCTATCCCGTACATAAAAATTTAATGCTTGTTTTAAATAAAACAGCTAGTAATGAATGGCTTGACTGTGCAGCAGAAAAACTAGGGCCTGAGTACGCGCTTTTAATTAGTCGCATGACTAAACTTGAAGCGGCAGTAAGTCAAATAGAGATTGGTCAATATGGGTACTGTTGCGACTGCGAAGAAAAAATTAACAGCGAAAGTTTGTTAATCGACCCTGCGATTCAACGCTGCCATAGTTGTGCTAAGAAGTAAGGACTTTTTATATGATTATACTACCCACTCGCTTGTCAATTTAGAGCAAGAAGCCGATCCGAATCAATATCAACTTAAGTGTTTACAAATATCTGGCTTTTAGTTATTTTAAATAAAAAGGACTTTAACTTAAGGCTACTTATGTCTAATAATATTTTTATTATTCCTATTCGCATTGCATCTCCGAAACTTCGTATTTTTTGTTTCCCTTTTGCCGGAGGCTCTTCAACGACTTATATGCCTTGGCTTAAGCATTTTAGCGACGAAATAGAATTAGTTTTTGTTCAACCTCCAGGTCGAGGTTCTAGAATGGGAGAAACCCCTCATGATAATATGAGCGATCTCATTGATGAATTAATGCTGCAAAGTTCATATATAACTAGTACCCGTTATATTTTATTTGGTCATAGTCTGGGGAGTAGAGTTGCTTATGAACTGACATGTCAATTAAAGTCTGCCAGATTACCTTTACCAGAACATTTTATTGCATCAGGCAGTAGAGCTCCTCATTTACCTTGTGATAAAAATCAGATTTATGATCTTCCTCAAGATGAATTTATTAAAGAACTAGAAAAGCTTAATGGTACACCAACTGAAATATTGAAAAATCTAGAGCTTATGAATTTGTTAACACCTTTACTGAGGGCTGATTTCAAAATTGCTGATAACTATCGAGCAAATAGAAATCTTATGCCATTCCCGATATCAATATTACATGGAAAAAACGATTTTGGTATAGAACTTAAACAAGCTGCCGCTTGGGATGAACTATCTGAACAGAAGTCAGAACTAATTCAGTTATCCGGAGATCACTTCTTTATCAATCAAAACCTTCCTGATGTTCTTGAATATGTTTCACTTGTAGCTAATACAATCATAGATTCGGAAAATATATCTATTTCAAATAGCAAGACAGACGATAAATATACTTCCACTGCAATATAAATTAAAACCATATTCAGACTTTAACAACTATTTTATAATGTAGTGACAACAGGTAATGTCGGTGCGTGAATTAGCGAGTCGTCTAAACGATAAGTTGGGTGGTGATAAAGGGTATTTAGTAAACCCTTAGAAGCTGGTTTACTCGATAAAGGGGTAAAGCTCATTACGACGGTTCGCAAAATATGAAGGCAAAAGCGATGTCATTATGAGATTGAGCAATGCTTTTAAAGCGCTTTACAATCGAGACACACCGGAATATGAACTGTTTTATGTTGAATATAGCGGCTGGATTGATGGCTTATTGTTTGAAAGAAAATAAGCCACATCTTAATTTAACTAACATAGATATCAACGTATTAGTTACCGCTTAGGTTAAATTAGTATCTGGTGATAATGACATCGCCCAACCAACTACCTCACGCGCAAATAAATCAATATAGAACCTGTAAATATTTATTTTATTACAACAGTCCTGTCATGATGGTAACTGAACTGTTGTAATCGGTCAGTAACTAAAAAATTAGCTACTGTAATTTAATTATTTTAGAGAGTTATTCTTCAGCCATAACCAATTTTCCGTTAGCATCAACAACCAGTAAATAAGATGCACCGAAATCCCCCGAACACAAATCAATTGCTTTGTCTGCGACTTTAAGCCCTTCTGCACAATCGCTTATTTTTAGGTATTCGGTTACTTTTCCTTTTTCAGTGGTCAATACATTACTATTAGCTACTGAAACGTTATAATTACCATTAGCAAACAAACGAACATTAAATACATCCGCGTTATTACTCTTCTTTTTACTAATAACAGAAAGTGTACTGTCATTCGAATCTTTCCACGCAATAACCCATAGATTATCCCCGTTACTCAAGGTAGTGGTTATCCGCTCTTCATTATTACCATTTATGCTGTCTCTAACACCTAAATTAATCATATTATTAATTACTTTGTAACTATAGCCGTAAGTAATTCCAACTTCATTAAATGGTACGTCACGAGATACTGCATTATCATTATCAAATAGACCACTATAACCTGTGCTTATACTCCTCTTATCAAGATAGAAATCAGCCATATAATTCAGTGAATTAATAAATGTTATTTTTGCATTATGTGTTAATTTGTCATCAAGCTCATCAGAAGTTTCACCACATCCACTTAATGCGGCTGCTAGGGCTATCACTATACCAATTTTTTTATTACTTTTACTCATCACAATCTCCTTACTAATTCCATTGTTCATAATAAACTCCATTGATTTCCATTTTAATCTTAACTATTTGAATACGAATATAAAAATATAATAATAACCTTTAAAAACTTCCGTCTTAACTGAATATATACAAAAATATTAGCATAGCTTTGTTAGACAAAAAAGTTTGTAATTGTTAAAAATTGTACCCACTTATTTCAATCCAGTTAATTCAGTATCAAGTAGTAGTAAAAATAAATTTTCTTAAATAAGACCACTATAAAATTAACTTCAACACTGAATGATATCCTTGTACTAAAGAAATCTTGTTATATTAGATTGAATTTTTTTAAACAAATAAGTTACATAAAAGTGAGTCAAATTTCAGTGAATAACTCACGATCAAGCCTATACAAAATGAAATTTGTCTTTAATAACAATATTTCGGTAGCACATGCTTGATCTTTATGTCTTTATATACATACCTATAGGAATTAACCATATAACAGGCACTATTTTATTTGAAAATAAAACATACAACTGAAAGTTTACCTTCAAAAACCTCTAGTTAACTTCTTAACCGGATTAGTTATATAAAGGCTACTTTTAGCCACTTTAAATTTCTATGACTTCTTCACTATCTTCCACGTCAGTAGTATCAAACGCCTCTAATAACTTTGTTTTTAAAAGCAATAGTTCTGCAAGTTCAGATAAATATTGACAGTCAAACATTTCACTAATATTCAATTGAACATACCATTTATCTTTTATCTCACTTAGCAACCTCATAAGCATTAATGAATGACCACCTAAATCAAAAAAATTGTCCGACATGCTTATTTTTTCAAAAGGCAAACCAACCAATCGCGCGACAATTTCGACAAGAGCACATTCAATCTCACTATTTGGAGCAAGATAGTCGTTTTTTACATTATTCAAACTAGGTATTGGTAATGCCTTTTTATCCACCTTACCATTGACTGTTAAAGGCCATTGGCAGACAAAAACAAATGTTACGGGAACCATATAGCTAGGAAGTTTAGCCGATAAAGCAGAACTTAAACTCAATGCTTTCGTATGCTCATCTTTTTCATCAACACTTTCTTTTAACTCAACATAAGCGATCAACTTCTTACCAAGCTCTTCCTGTGACGTCACTATAACTAAAGAGCGTGCAACGCCATCTAAAATCTCTAGCTGTCGCTGTACTTCTCCAGGTTCAACTCTAAACCCACGGATTTTTATTTGATCGTCAACACGCCCAACATACTCTATTAACCCATCCTTGCCATAACGCACCAAATCGCCTGTCTTATACACCTTTCCTTTGCAACCTAAATCGTCACTATAAGGGTTCCTTATAAAGCGACTATCTGTCATCTCCGGCTGATTCAGATACCCTAATGCTAAGCCATCTCCTCCAACACACAATTCACCAATGCCCCCTGCTGGGATTAAACTACCCTGCGCTGATAAGATTAGTACTGTGTCTCCTTGCACTCCTAATCCTATTGGTACTCCCTTTGATAAGTCCCTACCTCGTGGGATAGGATAACAACAAGTAAATGTGGTGTTTTCTGTCGGCCCATAACCATTAATAATCTGAACCCTTGGTAACGCTTCTTGCACTGTTTGTACCGCTTGAGGATTCAATACGTCACCCCCTGCTAATACATATTTCAATCCTAAACTCGGCTGGCATCCTTTACTCCATTCGGTAAATAACCCCGATGTCAGCCACAATGCGGTGACATTTTGCTCTGTTATCACCGTATTTAATCGCTCAATAGTAATAAAGTCGTCTGGGTACAAGACACAACGTCCGCCATTTAATAACGGTCCCCATATTTCCAATGTCGCTGCATCAAAGGCAATGTTAGCGCATTGTAAAAATACGGTATTACTATCTAACTCCATAAAATTTGGTGTATGAACTAAACGATTTACCGCCCTATGTGGTGTCATCACTCCTTTTGGTTTACCTGTTGAACCTGATGTATAAATCACATAAGCCAGTGACTCTGATGTTTGCCCTATCGCTCTGGGTAGATTTTCACAACTGTGTTCTTTCAATTCCATATCTAGGCTATCAACACACACCAATGGCACTTGACTAAAGGCTAATACTTCCGCTAATCTCTGCTCAGTCAACACCACTGTGACCTCTGTGTCTTCTAACATGTATGCTAAACGTGACTGAGGATAATTTGAGTCCAATGGCACGTAAGCCCCTCCGGCTTTTAAAATCGCTAACGTACCGACCAACATATCTACTGAACGCCCTAGACATAATCCAACTAAGGTATTCGCATCTACTTGATATGCCTCTCTCAGGTAATGTGCTAGTTGATTGGCGCTTGCATTAACTTCGCGATAACTCAATCTCTGCTCTTCGCATACCAACGCAATAGCATCCGGTGTTTCTATCACTCTTTGTTCAAAAACTTCATGTATACAAGCTGCTTTTGGATACGTGGCTTCCACTGCTTGATACTGCTCTAATTGCTGCTCTAATTCCATCTTTGGTAGCACTTGTAAGGTGTTTATTGTATGACTTCCATCATTTAATAGCGCTGATACCACACTCTCCAATGTTGTGTGTACATAAGCGGCTATTTGCTCTGCTGCAACACTGCGGTCAATCTGAAAATCAAGTGTAAAGCTATCTCCCTCCCCCCGATCATTAACCGAAAGTTCAAACGGGTAGTTCGTGCGCTCTCGTGTACTGAGTAAAGTCGCATTTCCTTCTTCTACTTCTGATGTACTGTCTACTTTGTCTTGCGCGGTATGACGGTAATTTAGTATTGCGCTAAACAGCGGCGTATTACCCTCTATCCCACTATGACTTTGTGCTTCAGCCAATGAGACTTGCTCATAAGGCAGCAGTGCCTGAAGCGCATTATTCACCATGTTCATGGCTTCAGACACTTTAATATCATGTAGTTTCAGTCTTAAAGGCAAGGTATTTATTAGCATTCCCATCATACGCTCTATGCCAGGCATACCATTCATACGACCCGACATGACAGTGCCAAATACCACATCATCACGACCACAACAGGTACTCAGAACTTTAGCCCACACTAGATGAAAGAGTACCGCTGGACTGCATTGATGCTGCTTTGATAAGGTACGAATTTGTTGCGATTGTGACTCTGTTAATTCGGTACTGTATTGCGTAATGTCATTCCCATCCCCGAGCACTTTAGCAAGTTCAAAAGGCAAGGTAGGCGTATCAACATCCCCGAGTGTTTCAGTAAAGAATTCTGCCACATTTAGATTCGCGGTCTGATGTATTGAACGTGCAATAAATTCACGATAAGGCAGTGGTTTCGGTAACGATGCAGTATCTGACGCGCTTAATTCTGACATAAGGATATCGAGTGAGACATGATCGGTGATCAAATGATGAAACTTTAGTAATGCAAAGTAATGTCCCTGCTCATCCGCCTCAGTAATGGCGAGTTGGATCAAAGGTGCCGTTTCCAAATCAAATCCATGAGGCCCTTGTGTAACATAATTTTCAAAAGCAGTTTTTAAATCTGGGCCACGCAAATCTAATTTAATTACAGGTAACTGAGCGTGTCGCTGAACTAATTGTAACGCTTGTTGACGACCACGCCATAAGATGGCCGTTCTCAAAACATCGTGTCGTTCTATCATAAAATTAAGATTTTCACATAATTTTTTCACTAATTGTTCATTTGAAAGCTCAAAAGCCATAGTACTAATATAAGGGTCATGTTGTTCATTCATCGTATGAATAAATAACACACCCTCTTGCAGTGGCGCCAATGGATAAATGTCTTGAACATTTGCAATACCACCAGATACTTTTTCCATTATTTCATCAAGTTTATTTTGCTCAAGCTCAATCAAAGGTAGCATATCTGATGTAATTCTTGCCACATTTTTAGGTATTACATAATCAGGAACAATGAACTCACACTGCGATTTTGTAGACGACTCTAGATGCCGACCCATTGCCTGTAAATTTATAGCCTTGAATATAGCTTGTGCCTGACACTCATAACCTAGTTTGTTAAGATTCGTGATCAACTTCATAATTAATAAAGAATGGCCTCCAAGTTCAAAAAAGTTAGCATTAGTGCTTATCTGGGTAATAGGTATGTCTAATATTTCACTCCAAATTTCAACTAATATTCTTTCCAGCTCACTTGTAGGCGCTACATACTCACCCGATATATCAACTTCTTCTGACACGGGTAATGCTTTTCGGTCAATTTTTC